>NZ_JBSGFQ010000001.1:0-365450 GCF_053603495.1 Nonomuraea sp. NPDC004186
GCATCGTGCAGCTCGATCGGAGCGGAACGGTCTTCGACCGCATCACGGTCAGCTCCGGGGTCCTGAACGTCTCGACCCGGGAACCCGTCATCGACCCCGTGCGGGCGTGGTGGACGGCGATCTCCCCCACGGCGTGGCGGGTCCGGGCGACGAGCAGCCGGTCGCCGTCGAGCACGGTGAACGCGCCCAGCACCGCCTCCGGGTCCTCGGGGATCAGCTCCCGCCACGCGCCGGGCTCCGCCGGATCGGCCACGCAGAGCCTGCGCCGCGGCGCGTCCCGGTCGGTGACCAGGTAGAGGCGGCCGTCGCAGGCCACCGCGGCGGCCAGGGCGTCCGGTACGGGGCGGGGCTCGCCCCGGCCGCCCGGCTCGGCGAGCCAGAGCGAGCCGCCGGCCGAGATCGTCAGCCAGCGGCCGTCGGCGCTGATCTGCACGCCGTACCGGACCGGCCCCCGTGCGAAGACGGGGACGTCCGCCGCGTCACCGATCGTGTGCAGGTAGACGCCCTCGTGGAAGCGCACGTAGTAGAAGGCCGCGCCGCCCGGCAGCCAGGCGACCGCGGAGTAGCGGCAGCCGCCGATGGGCCCGTCCACGACGGCCCCGGTGTCGACGTCCCTGACGTACAGGTCCGCCTTCTCGTCGCCCCGGCGCGAGATCTGGTACGCCAGCAGGCGCCCTTCCAGGTCGGGCTGCCAGTCGTCCAGGGTCGTGAGGCCCGTGGGGTCGAGGTCCATGGGGTCGAGGACGACGCGGTCGCCGCAGTGGAGGACCGGGTATTCCTGGGAGGTGGTCTGGCGCAGGTGGAAGCTCCGGTCGCCGCGCCAGACCGGCGGGGTGACCAGGCCCGTCTCCCTGAGCTCGGTGAGCCGGGCGAGGAAGCGCTCGCGCTGGGGCAGCCGGGCGGCGCTGTCGTGCCACAGCCGGTCCTGCTCGGCCAGCCAGGCCTTGGTGGCGGGGTCGTCGGGGTCTTCGAGCCCGCGGTACGGGTCGTCGATCTCACCTGGCGTCGAGCTGCCGGGGAGGCGCTCGGCGCGCGGATACTTGTCCAGAAATTTCATGACACGGGCTCCGGGTGCCAGTGGCCGGCCAGGTCGGCGTAGAGCGGAGAGGTCCTGATCAGTTCGTCGTGGGTGCCGATGGTCACCCGGGTTCCGTCCATGAGGAGGATGCGGCGGGCGCGCAGCGCGGACGTGAGGCGGTGCGCGACGACGACGAGCGTGCCGCCGCGCCGCGCGAACGCGGTCTCCGCACGTGCTTCGGCGGCGGGGTCGAGGTGGCAGGTGGCCTCGTCGAGGATGACCAGGGGGGCGGGGGTGAGGTAGGCGCGCACGAGCGCGATGAGCTGGCGCTGCCCGGCCGACAGCGCCGCCGGGTCGAGGCGGGCCTCGTAGCCGCCCAGCTCGTCCACCAGCTCGCGGGCGCCGACGGCCGTGACGGCCTCGTCCAGCTTCCCGGCGAGATCGGGGGCGTCCGGCGTGCCGAGGGCGATGAGGTTCTCCATGAGGGTGCCGCGGAAGACGTACGCCTCCTGGGGGATCAGCACGCGGGCGGCGGGGTCGAGCCGGTCGGCGGGGACGCCGCCGACCAGCGCCTCGCCCGTATCGGGCTGGAGCATGCCGCTGACCAGGGCCGCGAGCGTGGACTTGCCGGCGCCGCTGGGCCCCACGACCGCGAGGTGGTCACCCTCGGGGATGGTGAGGTCCAGGCGGTCGACGACGGGGGCCGAGTGCGGGCCGTACGCGAAGGTGACGGCGGAGAGCCGCACGTCGCAGGCGCTGGGGCGGATCCGGGGCCGGGGCGGCCCGATGGGCGGGGCGGACGCGGCGATGCGGCCGAGCGTGGCGGCCAGCCGGATGCCGCTGACGCCGAGGCCCTGCACGAGGCCGCCGAGCGCGGGGGCCAGGGACTGCGTGACGTACGCGAGCGTGCCGGCGATCACGCCGGGGCCGAGGCCGCCGTCCAGCAGCCGTGGGGTGCCGGCCAGCACGAGAACGACCGGCAGCCAGCCGCCCACGGCCAGGGCCGCGGTGCGGGCGGCGGTCACCCGGGCGAGCGCGCGGGCGGCGGCGGCCTGCGCGCGGACCTGGCGATCCAGCCGCGCGGCCACGGGTTCGCGCAGGCCGCACGCCTCGATGTCGCGCAGGCCACCCGCCGTGGCCATCATCTCGTCGGCCAGCCGTTCGTCGGCCAGCAGGAACGCCCGCTGCCTGCGTGCGAGAGTGGGCAACGAGGCCAGGAACAGCCCGAGCCCGATCGCGAACGGCGGCAGCACGAGCGCGAGCGCCTGCGGGGCCAGCGTCGCCAGGCCCAGCACCACACCGGCCACCGTGAACACGAACCCCCTGACGGTCGTGACCACGGCCGCGAAGGCGTCCCTGGCCAGCTCGACCTGGAGCGTCGCCCTGGCCACCGCGGCGCTGTCGCGGCTCGCGCCCCGGTTCAGGGTCCCCTCGACGACGTGCGTCAGGAGGTCGTCCCTGAACGGCTCCGCCACCGCCGCGACCCCCAGCACGACCTGCCGCGCGGCCACCGCCCCGGCCAGCCACGCGACGCCGAGCGCGGCCAGCCACGCCAGCCCGGTCGCGGGTTCGGCCCTGGCGAACCCGTCCTCGATGGCGCGGGCGACGGCGTGCCCGATGAGGAACGCGGGCGCCGCCTCGAGCACGGACCAGAACCCGATCGCGGCCAGCCGCCGCGGCTCCCGCCCCAAGGCCCGCCAGAACGCACCCCGCGCCGCCTGCCGCCGTCGGACGAGCGCCTTCATGGGGTCGCTCCCTGGAAGACGGCCCGGTAGGCCGGGTCCCGCCACAGCACGTCGTGCGGCCCCCGGGCGCGCACCCTCCCGCCCTCCAGCCAGACGACCTGGTCGGCGCGGGCGGCCGTGGCGAGCCGGTGGGCCGCGATCAGCCGGGTACGGCCCCGCCGATCGGTGGTGAGCGCCCGGCCGACCTCGCGCTCCGTCACGGTGTCGAGGCTGGAGGTGGCGTCGTCGAGCACCAGCAGCCGCTCCCCCTGCGCGAACGCCCTGGCCAGGCCGATCCGCTGCCGCTCGCCACCGGACATCGGGGCCTCGCGCAGGGGTGTGCCGTAGCCGAGCGGCAGCCGCCGGACGAACGCGTCCGCGCACGCCGCCTTCGCCGCCTCGACGGCAGGGGGCCCGGCGGCCGCCGTGATGGCCTCCGCCACGGTCTCACCCACCAGGACCGGGCGTTCGAAGGCGTACCCGATGGCCCTGCGCAGCTCCTCCCGCGACAGCTCCCGCAGCGGGACCCCGTCGAGCAGGACCGTGCCCCGGTCCGGGTCGGTCAGGCGGCCCGCCAGGGCGGCCAGCAGGGACTTGCCCGCGCCGGACCGCCCGACGACGGCGGTCACCGAGCCCCCGGGCAGCGTGAGGTCGCCGACGGTCAGGCCGTCCACCGCCACGTCGCGGAACTCGACCGTGCCCCGACCGGGCGGGAGTGTCCGCGTGCCGTGCGCGACGGGGGCGAGTTCGAAGATCTCGGCCACCCGCCCGGCGGCCGCCCGGGCCCGGGCCAGCCCGCCGACGTAGCCCAGGGAGGTGCTCAGGGACGCCCCGAGCACGGCGTAGCGGGCGGCGGCGTACAGCTCTCCGACCGTGAGCCGGCCGGAGGCGAGCATGAACCCCCCGACGATCAGCACCGCCACCTCCAGCAGCGGCACCACGAGCCCCGACTGGACCGCGGCCCCGGCGTTGGCCCGCCACAGCGACATGCCGTGGGCCCGCAGCCGGGGCAGCGGCTCCAGGACGCGCCGCGCCTCCTGGGCGGCGGTCCCCGCCGCGGCGATCGTGCGCGCCCCCTCCATGGCGTCCACGAGCCGGGCGGCGATCTCCCCCTGCACCTCCTGGTACCCGCCCGAGATCACCGTCGTCGCGCGGAGGAAGGCGCGCAGCACGAGCAGGATGACGACGATGCCCACCCCGAGCGTCAGCGTCAGGACGGGCGCGATGAGCGTGAGCGCGACGAGCGCGCCCGCCGTGGGCACGAGCAGCGCGAGCGCGCCGGTCACCGTCTCCGGGGCCCGGCCCGCCTCCTCGGCGTTCAGTCCGGCCCGGGTGACCAGCTCGCCTTCCGGGAAACGCCGGGTGGCGGCCGGCCCGGCGCCGAGCACGTGGCGCAGGACGCCCAGCCGCAGCCTGGCCGCGGCGAACGCGCCGCAGGCGCCGCGGGCCCAGACGCCGAGGCTCTCGCAGAGCACGACGGCGGCGACAGCATAAGCAGAGAGCGCCAGCCAGGACGAGCCGTCCGGCCGGCGCAGGACGAAGGCGTCCACGGTGCGCCCGACGAGGTACGGGACCGCCAGCTCACCGGCCGCGCCCACGAGCGCCGTGACGGCCAGGACGGCGGGCCAGGGGCCGCTGCGCCGTACTGTCCCGATCACCAGCCGGTCACCCGCTAGCACCCGATGCCTCCTTGGTGTCGGCTTGAAGTCGGCGTCCCCGCGCCGTGTGACACGGCGCGGGGACCGATATAGCGGATCAGTGGCAAAGCGCGACACTGAGGTTGCTGGGCTTGCCAGAGTGACACGAGAGAACCGTCAGCGTGCTGCCACCACTGGCGACGTCGCTGGCCGCGGGCGCCTCGAGACCCTGCAGGTCGAGAAGAACCATCCGTTACACCTCCTTCCGTGACTCGTAGGGGGCGCGCCGCCCGGGAGCGGCCGCCAGGAACGGCAGGTGGCCAGGCTGGTCGCCCAGGGCCGTGCCGAGGGCGAAGAGCACGCCCGCCGTTCCGGTCGCGAAATCCATGGAGAGGCGCAGCAGCTGGTCGCCGGGGAACGCCAGTCCCCCGCCGTACGGCAGCGCGTGCCATCTCAAGCCCTTGATGTGCTCCCGCGGGTCGCCCGCGCGGGCCGCGAGCATGCCCGCCCGGCCGGTGAACAGCCCTGACTGGACGAAGAAGCCGGCGTGCCCGGCCAGCCGCAGCTCGGCCAGCGCCGTCGCGAGCTCCTCGTCGTGGCGGTGCTCGAGGTAGCGCTCCAGCACGAGGGCGATGCCGGCCGACCCCTCGTCCAGGTACGGCAGCACCCGCCAGCCCTGGTTCACCTGGAGCGAGCCGTCCGCGGCGTGCCGGCAGCGCCGCAGGTCCTGCCGGAGCGCGGTCGCCGCCAGGTCGAGCAGGGCCCGGTCGCCGGTGTGCTCGTACGCGTGCAGGAACAGCAGCGCGGGCCCCGACGAGCCGTACATGAGCCCGGCCCTCGGATGGGGGCCGCCGCTGAGCTCGGGGACGGGTTCGGCGAGCCGCTCGGCGCAGATGTCCACGGCGCGCAGGGCGAGGTCGGCGCGGCCGAAGTCGAGGAGGTTCAGCCCGATGCCGGACAGGCCGGAGAACAGCGCCGACTCCATCCGCTCCCATTTCTCGCGCAGGCAGACGTCGACCAGCTCGTGCGCGTGCTCGTGGTGTCCGAGCAGGCCCAGGACGTACGCGATGCCGTGCAGCCCGTCGTACAGGCCGAGCCCGGAGCCCTGGACGGGGCGCAGCGCCCGGTCGCGTAACCAGCGCTCGTACTCGGGGAACGGCCCGAGGCCGGCCCGGTGGAGCGCGAAGAGCACGCCGGCCGCGCCGTAGGCCAGGTTGAGCCCGCCGCCCGGCCGGAACTGGGCCACGTCGCCGGGGAAGAGCCGGTCGTCGCGCGCGGGCGTGGCGCCGGCCACGATGGCCCGGCACATCGCGTCCCGCAGCTCGGGCCAGGTGTCCGGCATGATCACGGGCTCGCCGTCTCCGCCGATGGCCGCGACGGCGGCGTCCACCGTCGCCTCCGGCACGGGGAACGTCTCCTTGACGATCTCTCCCAGCTGGGCCGCCTTCGCCCGGTGCAGCGGCAGCATGATCGTGCACTGCGGCGCGAACAGGCCGAGCCGCAGGCAGGCCAGCGCGTAGCGGTCCACGTCCACGCCCTGGCGGTCGGGGGGCGCGATGAAGGCGGGGTGGGCCAGCGCGGCGCGGGCCCCGTCCGCGACGAGGGTGGCGACCTCGTAGTCGATCAGCGCCACCCGGCCCTCGGCGGTCAGCAGGATGTTGTCCGGGTGCAGGTCGCCGAAGACGACCCCGCGCCCGTGCAGCGACTCGACGGCCCGCTCCACGCTCTCCAGCGTCTCGACCGCCCATGCCGTGTAGTCGGCCAGGTCCGGCTCGGTGCGGTCGGCGCGGGTCAGCGGGTAGCGCTGCACGAGCCGCCGCTGCAGCGGCGTCCCGTCCACGAACTCCTGCACGAGGAACTCGTGCTCGCCCAGGGCGAAGTAGCCGAGCAGCGCGGGCACGGCGGGCAGGCCGTCCAGGCGCCGGAGGATGTCGCGTTCGTGGCGGAGCCGGGTGAGGGCGTCGCGTCCGGCCGCGTCGAGCCCGGCGTGCGGCCTGGCCTCCTTGAGGACGACCCGCTCCTCCGTACGCGTGTCCCGCGCGAGGTAGACGCCGCCGCCGTTGGAGAAGTGCAGCACGCTCTCGACCCGGTACGGCAGCCCGGTCGTCGTCACGGCGTTGCGCGCGGCCAGATGCGGCTCCAGGAACCCGGGCAGCGTCGTCCACGGCGGCACCGAGAACGTCGCGCCGCGCACGTCGGGCACCAGCCGCCCGTCGCCGTCCTCGACGGCCAGCACGCGCTCGCCGGAGCCGGACAGGCAGTGCCGCTCGGCGAACCCGCCGTACCTGACGAACAGCGGGCCGGCGCCGTAGCGCAGGTCGCTGAGGATGTACGGGCCCTCGACGCCGCGCAGCAGCTCGTCGAGCTCCTTCAGGACGAGCTCCAGCTGGCCCTCGTCCCTCGGGTAGACGGTGATCAGCTTGCCGCTGGAGGCCCGGGAGGCGGCCTTGGAGTTGACCATGACGAGGACGGGGGTGCCGCGCAGGAACTTGAACGCGATCCGGCGCTGCAGGCAGTAGTCCCGCACGGCGGCGATGGCCTGCTCGGCGTCCTCCACGCGGGCGGACACGTGGATCTTCCAGCCTTGGGCGGGCAGGGGCGGCTCGTTGTCGGGGGCGTAATAGCACCACGTGTCGGTCAGGGCGGTGGACCAACCGTCGGGCAGGGGTTCACGCAGGATGGGAAAGTCGGCGTCTTCTGCCGTGCCGTGTTCGAGCGAGTCGTAGAAACGCGGATCCACCAGGCAGTACAGCTCGTACTTGTCCATCTGGCGCCGACCTCCAAGGCGTTGTCCCTTAGAGATTGCCGTTGGGGAGGCGATTCGGTCTAGTTACACGTAACAACAGCAAAATATGGTTATTGAAATTGCATTTGTGCGTTTTTCACAATTGGCTATTTCTTTCGTGGAACGTACGCGCTGAAGGTGAACTGCCCGGTCCGGGAGGAGGTGGCCTCGAGCCAGCCGCCGAGGCCGGAGACGCGTTCGGCCAGGTTGAGCAGGCCCTGTCCCGCGTCTTCCGGCCGGCGCGGCGGACGCACGCCGTCGTTCCTGATCGTCAGGCGGACGAGCTGGTCGCGTTCGAGGAGCTGGATCGAGCACTGCCGGGCCTCGGCATGTCTGAGGACGTTCGTCACACCTTCACGCAGCGCGTGTGTGAGCGCCTCCTCCACATCGCCCGGGAGGTCGGGGCAGGACATCTTGATCTGGCAGCGGACCCGTACCGACTCCAGGAGCGAGCGCGCCGAGCCGAGCTCCGCCGCCAGGGAGGAGCTGCGCAGGCCGTGGGCGACGGCCCGGACGTCGGCGGACAGGCTGCGCAGCAGCTCCAGCGTCTCGGACGACTCGTCCCGCGCCCGCCGGTCGCCCTCGGCCACGAGCCGCTCCAGGAGCTGCGCCTTCAGCACCAGGACGGTGAGCCGGTGGCCGACCAGGTCGTGCAGGTCACGGGTGAAGCGGCGGCGCTCCAGGGCGACGGCCTTGCGCATGACCTCGGTACGCGCCTTCGTCAGCCGCGTGACCCGCCTGCCCAGCGTCACCAGCGCGTACTCGACCAGGCCGAGCACCGGGCCGGCGAGCGCCCAGGCGGGATCGATCATCGCCCGCTCCGGCGCGGCCAGGATCACCGGGCCGCAGGCCAGGGCCAGCGCCACCAGCACGATCGAGCGGATCCGGGCCGCCATCACCAGCAGCGCGCCCGACAGCAGGGCGCACACCGGGGTCCACGCCGCGCCGAACACCGTCAGCGGCAGGTACGTCAGCCACGCCTGCACGGCCACGATCCACCACGAGCCCGCCCGCCGTACCGGGGTCTCCATGATGAATCTGACGTGCAGCGTCAGCAGGACGAACAGCGTCACCCCGCCCGCGATCCCCATCCCCGACCGCACCAGACCGAGCTGGACCGGCACCGTCACGCCGACCATCCCCGCCGCCAGCCCGAGGCCGCCCAGCCAGCCGGGGTTCTTCAGTTTGGAACGTGCCCACGACAGGAGCGCACGGTGCGTGGCTTCCACCTCACCCCCGGTATGCGGTTGGGCGCCGGATGCGGCCGTGTCGCGAGAGCCCGCCCGCCGTTGTCTCGCTTCTCCCTAATCGACCCGATCGGGCCCGCCCTGTAAAGGTCATTTCCGCTTTTGGCCACCCATGACTTCCCGTCGGACCGCCGGTTAACCAGACCAATCCGGCTCCTGCCCCTCGTCACCGTCCAGCCTGCCCGCAGACCACCACAATGCCGCCCCTATGGTGGGCCTATGGATTACACCCGACTTGGCAACACCGGCTTGAAAGTTTCGAGGATCTGCCTGGGCATGATGAGCTACGGCGACCCCGCCAGGCAGGAGTGGGCTCTGGCGCGCGACGAGGCCGAGCCGATCATCCGCAGGGCAGCCGACGCGGGCGTGACCTTTTTCGACACGGCGGACGTCTACAGCCAGGGCGCGAGCGAGACCGTGACCGGCGAGGCGCTGCGCGCGATCTTCCGCCGCCGCGAGGACTACGTGCTGGCCACCAAGGTCTACTTCCCCATGGGCAGGGGCGCCAACGACCAGGGCCTGTCGCGCAAGCACATCCACGCGGCCATTGACGCCTCGCTCGATCGGCTCGGCACCGACTACGTGGACCTGTACCAGATCCACCGGTGGGACGACGAGACGCCCATCGAGGAGACCATGGAGGCGCTGCACGACGTGGTCAAGGCGGGCAAGGCCCGCTACATCGGCGCGTCGAGCATGTGGGCCTGGCAGTTCTCCAAGGCGCAGCACGTGGCGGAGAAGAACGGCTGGACGAAGTTCGTCTCGATGCAGAACCACTACAACCTCCTCTACCGGGAGGAGGAGCGGGAGATGCTGCCGCTCTGCGCCGACCAGGGCGTGGGCGTGATCCCGTGGAGCCCGCTGGCGCGCGGCGTGCTGGCCAGGGCCGGCTCGTCCGCGACGACCGCGCGGACCGGGTCGGACGGGCGCATCGACTTCCTGTACGACCCGGAGAACGACAAGACGATCCTCGACCGGGTGGCGCACGTGGCCGGCGAGCGCGGCCTGCCGGCCGCCCAGGTGGCGCTGGCCTGGCTGCTCCACCAGCCGGCCGTGACCGCGCCCATCGTGGGGGCCACGAAGGACCGGCACGTGGACGACGCGGTGGCGGCCGCGTCGGTGTCGCTCTCGGAGGCGGAGCTGGCCCACCTCGGTGAGCCGTACCGCCCCCGTGAGGTGCGCTTCTGACGGTCCTGGATTGTCGGGGCCGACCTTTAGGGTTGTGCCATGCGGGCAAATGAGGAGGCGGCGTCGGCGCTGCAGGAGTACGCGGAGCTGTTCGCGCTCTGCGGCGGCGACGCCTTCCGGGTGCGGAGCTACCAGAAGGCGGCCAAGGCCATCGCGGGGTTCCCCGAGGACATCTCGGTGGTCGACGTGCGCAGCGTCCCCGGGGTGGGCGAGGCGATCGCCAAGAAGATGGAGGAGTTCCTGCAGCGCGGGAGCTTCCGGCAGCTCGACGACCTGCGCGGCCGGGTGCCCGACGGCGTGCGCGCGCTGACGCGGGTGCCGACGCTGGGGCCCAAGACGGCGATCATGCTGTTCGAGGACTACGGCATCGACTCCACGGTGGCCCTGCGCGAGGCGATCACCTCCGGCCGTCTCGACGGCGTCAAGGGCCTCGGCCCCAAGACGCTGGCAAACCTGCTCAAGGGCATCGAGCAGCTCGAGCAGTCCGGCCGCCGCGTCCACGTCGGGGTCGCCATGTCGCTGGCCGAGCAGGTGATGGCCTCGCTGGAGGCCGAGCGCATCGCGTACGCGGGCTCGCTGCGGCGGATGAAGGACACCATCGGCGACATCGACATCCTGGCGGTCGCGCCCGAGTCCATCATGACCGCCTTCCGCGCCCAGCCCTACGTCGCCGAGATCATCGCGGCGGGCGACAAGAAGACCTCGATCCGCACGACGTCCGGCATCCAGGTCGACCTGCGGGTGGTGCCCGCCGAGTCGTGGGGCGCGGCGATGCAGTACTTCACGGGCTCCAAGGAGCACAACGTCGCCATCCGGGAGATGGCGGTGAAGAAGGGCTGGAAGCTGTCGGAGTACGGGCTGTTCGAGGGCGAGCGGGTGATCGCCGCCGCCTCGGAGGAGGACATCTACGACGCGCTCGGCATGCAGTACGTGCCGCCGCCCATGCGCGAGGACGGCGGCGAGGTCAAGGCGGCCCTGCGCGGCGAGCTGCCGGAGCTGGTGGAGCTGGGCGACCTGAAGGGCGACCTGCACACCCACACCAACCTGACCGACGGCATCGCCTCGCTGGAGGACATGGTGGCGGCCGGGCACGCCCGCGGCTACGCCTACTACGCGGTCACCGACCACGCCCCCGACCTGGCGATGCAGCGGATGACGCTGGACAAGGCGCTGGAGCAGCGAGGGCAGGTGGCCGAGCTCCAACGGAAATATCCCGACATGCGGATCCTGCACGGCACGGAGCTCAACATCGCTCCCGACGGGTCGGTCGACTGGCCCGGGGAGGTGCTGGCCGGGTTCGACGTGTGCGTGGCGTCGGTGCACTCGCATTTCGGGATGTCGCGCGACGAGATGACCCGGCGTTTCATCGCCGCCTGCGAAAACCCGTACGTGGACATCATCGGGCACCCGACGACCCGCAAGATCGGCAAGCGTCCGCCCGTGGACGCCGACTGGGACGCGATCTTCCGGGTGGCCGCCCGCACCGGGACCGCCATGGAGATCGACTCCTTCCCCGACCGGTCCGATCTCCCGTCGGACCTGGTGCGGCTGGCCAAGCACCACGGGGTGAAGTTCTCGATCGACAGCGACTCGCACGCGATCCCGCACCTGGCCAACCAGCGGTTCGGGGTGGGGCTTGCGCAGCGGGCCTGGCTGACCACGGACGACGTCATCAACACCTGGCCCCTGGACCGGCTCCTGACATTCCTCGGCCGCTGACCGCCACGCCGCCCTCGGCCAAGCGGGGGCGGCGTTACGGCGCGGGCGACTTTCGGGCGGGGGCGGCCTCGCGGCGCGGACGGCTTTCCGGCGCGAGCGGCTTTCCGGCGCGGGCGGTGGAGGCACCGATGTGCTCGGGCCTCGGGAGGTTCTTCGTCGTCGGGGCTGACGTCTCCAGCTCGGCTGGCCGGGGCTCAAGCGCGGCCCGGATGCGGCGGGCCGGCTCGTACCGTACTGATGCCGGAGCGGATTCACGGGGCCGGTTCACCAGCACGCCGGGTGATCGCCAGAATCGCCATGTCGTCATCGCGCGGACCGCCGATCCAGCGCTCGACATCTCGTACCAGCACCTCGACCACCTCCTCCGGCCGCCGGAACGGGCCCCGGCCGGCGAGCCGGCTCACCGGGTCGTAGAACGTCCCGGAACGGCCTCGGGCCTCCGTCACCCCATCGGTGACGAGCAGGAGCGTGCTCCCGGTGGGGAAGGGCCAGTGGTCGGGTCGTGCCCGCGGTACGCCCAGGCGGCTCATGCCCAGGGGAAGACTCGGCTCCGCGGGATCCAGGCAGGACACCGTGTCACCCTGAAGGAGGAACGGCGAGGGGTGGCCGCAGTTCAGCAGCCGTACCCGGTCCGCGTCCGAGGTGATCTCGCCGAGCACCGCGGTGACGAACCCCTCCATCCGGACGTTCTCCTCGCGCGAGGAGGCTTCCCTGATCAGTGCGCGCTCCATGCGCTCGGCCAGCATCCCGAGGTCGGCTTCCTGGTCTGCCGCCTCTCGGAACGTGCCGAGCAGGACGGCCACCGTGCCGACCGCGTCCAGGCC
Organism: Nonomuraea sp. NPDC004186; assembly: GCF_053603495.1. NCBI lineage: Bacteria > Bacillati > Actinomycetota > Actinomycetes > Streptosporangiales > Streptosporangiaceae > Nonomuraea > Nonomuraea sp. NPDC004186. The sequence continues at coordinate 12,143 of NZ_JBSGFQ010000001.1, forward strand.
CTTGCCTCGCACATCCGCGATCAGCAATCTGGTGCCGTACGGCGTGTCTTGGACGGCGTAGGCGTCTCCGCCGATCAAGGCCTCGATCTGCGCGGCCTTGTAGACCGCGGCGATGGCCAGCGGACCAACCCGCGCCGGTGGTGCGGGCAGCACGGCGCGCTGGACGGCCTCGGCGACGGAACGCACCACTTGCAGCCGGCGGCTGTGGCCGGCGACCACGCGGTTCACCCCGAGGCCTATGAGCGCGGTGAACACCGCGCTGATCAAGGAGAGTGTGCCGACGGCATGACCGAAGTAGCGATCCTTGATCAACAACACCAGCTGGACCAGGACAACGGCCGCCGCGACCGCGATCGTGTGCCGTCGCGACAGCAGCGCCCCTGCCACCACGACCGCGGCGCCCAGCAGGTAGTCGCCCCAGTAGTAGCGCGGGGACAGCAGGTTGAAGACGGAGCCGATGACGATCATGGCGGCCGGTATGAAGGAGACGTACCGGGGCAACCTCGTGGAGAGTGGGTTCATCCGCGCCCCGATCCCGCAGCCGATCGACCTGTGGGGGAAGGTCGCATGACGTCCTCTGGTGGTCCCTGCACGCCATTCCCTCAGGTGCCGGATCTGATCCTTTTCTAGTGAATGTCGAATCGCCTGTCGAGGCGACACTCCCAGGGCGCCCTGAGAGCCGGCCCCTCAGGCGTCGCCTATTCGAACAGGGACGTGTCTCCCGTGCCCCGGCGGAGAATCTCGGGTTCATCCTGCGAGAAGTCGACGACGGTCGTCGGAGTGGCGCCGCATTCGCCGGAGTCGATGACCGCGTCCACCACGTGGTCGAGCCGCTCCTTGATCTCCCAGCCCTGCGTCGAAGGTTCGGTCTCGTCGGGCAGCAGCAGGGTGCTGGACACCAGCGGCTCGCCGAGTTCGGCCAGCAGCGCCTGGGTGACGACGTGATCTGGGATGCGTACGCCGACCGTCTTCTTCCGGGGATGCAGCAGTCTCCGCGGCACCTCCTTGGTCGCGGGAAGGATGAACGTGTAACCGCCGGGAGTCGCCGCCTTGACCTGGCGGAACAGGGCATTGCTCAGGTGAACGAACTGGCCGAATTGGGCGAAGTCACGGCATACCAGGGTGAAGTGGTGGTCGCTGCCAAGGCCGCGGATCTCCCTGATCCGGTCGAGGCCCTCCTTGTTGCCCGGTCGGCATCCGAGGGCATAGCACGAGTCGGTGGGGTAGGCGATGAGCCCGTCCGCCCGCAGGATCTCGACGATCTGGCTGATCAGGCGAGGCTGGGGGTTGTCCGGATGAAGATCGAAGTATCTGGCCACGCCTCGGATCCTAGGGTCCGGCAAACCGTGGCATGACAGGCGACCCCAGGGCGGTACAGTCTCGCCGCCCGGCAGCCTCTCCTGATTCAGGTGGCTGACGTCGGCGAGGAGGGCCGGTCCCCCGGTTCCATGGGCCGTGCCGGGGGTCGGGGTGAAGGGTTCGAGGCTCATCTCATGCCGGGGAGCGGTAGGCCGATCAGCGGCCGGCTTGGCCAGACGCCCGGCTGGGGCCCGGTGAGCGTCACCTGGTCCGCGATGTCCTCGTCGCCGAGTTCCGCGAGCGCGCCACCGCCGCGCTCGCACATCTGGACGAGCCCGCCTGGGCGTCCTGCGGATCAGTACGGGTGGTGGTTCGGCTTGTTCGCCCAGGCGGCGTAGGCCTGGGCGCCGAGCTCGGGATAGATCTGCTCGATCCGGATCTTGCGCTGGTCGAGGGGCCGCTGGAAGTCCTCGTACTGGAAGGCGTCGTCGAAACCGATCTTCCTCGTCGCCTCGAGGTCGGAGCTGAAGTGGACCGCGTCGATCCGCGACCAGTAGATGGCGCTCATGCACATCGGGCACGGAGCCCCGCTCGAGTAGAGGGAGTATCCCATGAGTATCCGGGCCCGCTCGGGCAGGAGGTCGGGCGATCCTTCCGGGCGCGGCACGAGTTCGAGCGTCGAGGTGTTCAGGCGGTCCTCCGCAACGGAGGGCGCCTCCGGGTTCAGGATCTGGATGGCCTTGCGGATGGCCTCGATCTCGCCGTGCGCGGTCGGGTCGCCGGTGAGCAGGACGCGGTTCTGCCCGCGGGCGAGAATCTCCCCGTCCTTGGTGATGACCGCGCCGAACGGGCCGCCCCAGCCGTTCACAACGGACTCCGTGGCGAGTCGCACGGCTTCGGCCATGAATTCCTTCGGTCCCATCTCATAACCTCCGGCAGGTAAATTACGGCTGAAATTTCGTCATGATCGACTGCCGTGCCCGAGCCATTGCCGCCATGCTTCTCCGGGCGGCCGTGGACTATACTTTCCCAGGTGAAGCCTGGTTCGAACCGTGAGGCCTCTGATCGCGGCGTGACCGTGGTCATTTCGTCAAAGGTTCGAGAAGGCCGCGAGGATGATTATCGCCGCTGGCAGCAGAAAACAAATGAGAGCATGCGCTCATTTGCCGACTTCGAGGGGGCGGAGGCTTATCCGCCGATTCCCGGCGAGCAACCCTCCTGGGTGTCTGTTTTTCGTTTCTCGAGTATCGCCCGGCTGACCGGGTGGCTGAATTCGGAGTCGCGCAGGGCGCTGCTCGACGAGGTCCGGCCGCTGCTGGAGGAGCCGCCGGCGATGGAGGTCCTCGCGGGAAGGACGCCCGACAGCGAAGCGGTCACGGCGGTGATCTCCCACGACGTGCGGCCGGGCCGCGAGGACGACTACACGCGCTGGCAGGACAGGGTCCACAGGGCAGAGGAGAGGTTTCCCGGCTTCCTCGGATTCGAGGCGTTCGCGCCTGTGCCCGGCGTACAGCCGCACTGGGTGGTCATGACCCGGTTCGACACCCGCGAACACCTTGAGAGCTGGCTCGCGTCCGACACCCGCAGAAAGCTCCTGGACGAAGGTCGCGACTGCGTCATCGACTTCGACGTGCGCACCGTCAAGTCGGCGTTCGGCGGCTGGTTCCGGTTCGGCGGCGGAGCTGCCGGGGAGGGCGCTCCGCCCAACTGGAAGCAGGCCATGTGCGTGCTGCTGGCCCTCTATCCGACCGTGATGGCGCTGAACCTGACGGTGAGCCGGGTGCTGACCGGCGCGCGCCTGCCCCCCTACCTCGTCCTGTTCATCGGCAACGTGCTGAGCGTCGCCATCCTCACCTGGGTCCTGATGCCGCTCGTCAACAGGGCCTTCGCGGCATGGCTGCGCCCCGGTGTGCCCCGCTCGTTCCTCGCCGGCGCCGCCGGAGCGCTCGTGATCGTGCTGTGCTACGCGCTGTCCGTCGCCGTCTTCGCCGTGATCACCCGTTAGCGGCGACACACCACCCTGTACCGGCCGTGACCCCTCACCCTCCCCCGGCGGAAACGGTCAGGAAACACCCCCCGCCCTACAAAGGATCCCGCACATCACGAAGGGATCATCACCATGAATCACGCCATTACGGCACGCCTCGCCGGTCTGGCCTGCGCGATGCTGACGCTCGCCGCCGCCGCCACGCCCGCGACCGCCGCCACCCCCGAGGTAGCCAATGTGCAGCAGGCCCTGGACGCACTCGCCCGGACCAGCGGGGTGGTGGCGACGATCGGGGAGGTGTACGTGGACGGGAAGCGCGTCGGCCAGGGCTCGGCGGGTTCGCGGCTGCTCAACGGCAAGGGCGGGCGCATCCCCGCCGGCTCCCGCTACCGGATCGGGTCGCAGACCAAACTGCTGACGGGGACGGTGGCGCTCCAGCTGGTCAAGGAGGGCAGGCTGGGGCTGGAGGACAAGCTGAGCGATCTCCTGCCAGAGGTGGCGAGCCAGGACATCGTGGAGCGGGCCGACGAGATCACGGTACGGCAGCTCATCCGGCACACGTCCGGCATCCCGAACTGGTTCGCTCCCGATCTGGTCGACATATACGACTTCACCACCTATTACCCGCCAATCGACCTGGTGAAGAAGTCACGCAGCCAGCCGCGCACCGGGGAGCCTGGCGAGAAGTTCTCCTACTCCAACTCCAACTACACGCTGCTCGGCATGATCATCGAGAAGGTGACCGGCCGCTCGCTGGCCTCCGAGTTCGCCCGCCGGCTCTTCGTCCCGCTCGGGATGAGCCGTACGTACCTGGCGGTCAAGCCGCCGCAGGGCATCGAGGGCCCGCACGGGCACGGCTACAGCACCGACGACCAAGGCCAGGTGCACGACATGGACCGGCTCAACGCGAGCTACGGGAACGGCTCCGGAGGCGTGATCTCCACCTCGCGCGACATCAGCGCCTTCTACCGCGCCTTCGGCCAGGGCAAACTCCTCCCGCCGACGCTGCAGAAGCTGCTCACCGATCCGCCGGAGAACGCCCCTTCCCAGCCGCCCCTGTGCGGAGGCGAGCTGGAGTTGCGGGTCATCGCGGGCGGCACCGCCAGCTTCACCTCCGTCACCTTCAGCTCCCCTGACGGCCGCATCCAGTTCGCGACGTCCACCACGACGAACACCCAGGACCCGGCCGCCATCGGCCGAGCCATCAACCAGACGGCGAAGGCCGTCCTCTGCCCCGGCAAGTAGGACCGACCGCCTGCCTGCCACCCAGGTGAGCACACGCGCCCCCGCGAAGCGGGAGCCCACCGAGTCGGCGCCCACCCAGGCGACACCGCACCCCATCCACCCGAGCCGAATCCGGCCGGGCCCCATCCACCCGAGCCAAATCCGGCCGGGCCCGATCCAGCCGAGCCAAATCCGGCCGGGCCCGATCCAGCCGACGAGGAGGCGCGACTCGCCGCCTGTAGAGCGCAGCCAGCCAACACCCGTGCGACACCGGCCCGCCGCCCGTGCCTCTCGCACGTCGCCACCTCCGGCCCCAGCGAGCTGACCGGGCGCCGGACGGCCGGACGCGGAGCGATGAACGCGAGCCTGCGGACGCGGGACGGCCGGACGCGAGCTGACCGGACGCGAGCTGACCGAACGCGAGCTGAGCGGACGCGGGACGGCGCATGCGGGGCGGCCGGACGCGAGCCGGGCGGGTGCGGGGCGGCCGGATCCGAGCGGGCGGGCGCGGGCGGACGCGGGCGAAATGGACGCGTGCGAACGGGCGGGTGTGTGGGCTGGTGGGAGCGGCGCCGGGGCTCGTTGTGGGAGCGGCGGCTGAGGGTAAGGGGCGGGGTGGAGGAGTGGAACGTTCCCGTACCGGTCGGACAGAATTCGGCAACGAGGGGCGCCACAGGACAGCGTGAAGGGATTAAATGGTTTACAGGTAGGAAATAGCTCTTACGGAGGCGGTGTCCATGAAGCAAGCACTGGCGACGATCGTGAAGCCGCTGCCCGACCACCTGTTCAGGGTGCACGGTGCGAGCGCGGAGATGCGGTGGGAGGCCATGTCGGGGCATGGCTACCACACTCCGAACGACCGCTTCTTCGTACGGAACCACACCGCCACGCCGATCATCGACGTCACCACCTGGCGCCTCCTGGTGCACGGGGCGGGCGTTCGATGTCCGCGTGAGTTCGGCTACGACGAGCTGCGGGCCATGCCGTCCCGCACGCTCGACGTGGCCATCGAGTGCGCCGGGAACGGGCGGCGCTTCTACGGCACGCAGCAGCACGAGGCCGCGCCCGGCACGCAGTGGGGGCTCGGGGCGATCGGTGTCGCGCGGTGGCGCGGGGTGCCGCTGAAGTACCTGCTCAAGCAGGCCGGGGTGCTGCCGAGCGCAGTGGACGTGCTGCCCACGGGGCTGGACGCGCCGTTCGAGGGGTACGGGCACGTACGCCGGCCGCTGCCGATCGACAAGGCCATGGACGACGTCCTCGTCGCCTATGAAATGAACGGCGAGCGCCTGCCGCCGGACCACGGATTTCCGGTGCGGCTGGTGGTGCCGGGATGGGTGGGAATAGCATCGATCAAATGGCTGGGTGAAATAGAAGTTTCAACGAAAGAGCTCTTCACGCCATGGAACACGGTCTTTTACCCGGACGTCACGACGCAGCCGGTGAAGAGCGCGTTCGAACTCGCCTGGAATGCGCGCCTGCCCCGCTCCGGCCCGCACATCGTGCGCGGACGGTCATGGTCGGGACAGGGCAGGATCGTCCGGGTGGAGGTCAGCTTCGACGCCGGGCTGAGCTGGCGGCCGGCCGAGCACCACGGGCAGCACCTGGTCAGCGCCTGGCTGCCATGGCACATTTCATGGGCCCCCCGGCGCACGGGGGCGTACGTGCTCATGGCGCGCGCCACCGACGAGAGCGGGGCCACCCAACCCCTGGTCACGCCGCGTCATCCGTTCGGGTACCACTTCGACGCGGTCGTACGGCACCCCGTCGACGTGGTCAATGGATAGGTAATTGTCACCGACCGAGGCTGAGCTGGACATTCACTAAAAGCCGGCACGGCGCACCTGAATTCATCTGAAAGACTCGCGCGGAAACCTTCCAGAAATCCCATCGTGCGACGCTGCACAGATCACGGGAAAAAGGAGAGCAGATGCGCCAGCTGACCGCACTCGACGCCCAGTTCCTCAATGTCGAGACCGCGACCACCGCCGCTCACGTGGCCGGGCTGGCGATCCTCGACCCGGCCGACGGCGCGGTCAACAGGGCCGCGCTGGCCGAGCTCCTCCTCGAACGCCTGCACCTGTCGCCCGCGCTCAGCCTCCGGCTCGCCGCGGTGCCGCTCGGGCTGGACCATCCGTACTGGGCGGAGGACCCCGCGTTCGACCTCGGCAACCACCTGTTCGAGCTGACGCTGCCCGCTCCGGGGGACGACTGGCAGCTCGCGGACGCGGTGGCGGAGATCCACGCGCGGCGGCTGGACCGGGCGCACCCGCTCTGGGAGATGCACCTGATCAACGGGCTGGTGGACGGCCGGGTGGCCGTCTACACCAAGGTCCACCACGCCGCCATCGACGGCGTCTCGGGCGCGGAGACGCTCGCCACCCTGCTCGATCTCACCCCGGACGGCCACCTCAAGAGGCGCGACATCCCGACCGCGAGCGCCGACCGCCTCCGCCGCTCCGGCCCCCGTCCGACGCCCGCCGCCGTCCATGTCCAGGTCGCGAACGACACCCGCCCGGCACCCGCCCCCGTCCACGCCACGAACGGCACCCGCGCCCCCGAGGGCGTCCCAGGGCTGGCCGCGATGCTGGCCGGGGCGGCCATGCGGACGGCGACCCACCCCGTGCGGGCCGTCCAGTCGGTCGTCAGGGCGGCCGAGGACCTCGACGCCATCCCGCTGGCGGCGGGCATCCCGGGCGCGAAGCTGATCGCCAAGGCCGCGCGGCTGGTCGCCGGCGACCGGCACGACCGCCCCGAGCTGCCCAGCCTCACCGTCCCCCGCACCCCGTTCAACGGCCCGATCAGCGCCCGCCGCCACCTCTCGTTCGGCTCGCTGTCGCTCAAGGACGTCAAGAACGTCGCCAAGGCCCACGACATGAGCGTCAACGACATCGTCATGAGCCTGTGCACCTCGGCCCTGCGGTCATGGCTGCGCGAGCGCGACGCGCTGCCGGAGGCCCCGCTGATCGTCGCCGTGCCCGTGGCGATCCGTACGGCCGGGGCCAAGGACCTGGTCGGCAACCAGATCTCGGCCATGGTCGCCCCCATGCCCACGAACGTCCCCGACCCCAAGGAGCGGCTGCAGGCCGTCGGCTCCGTCATGGGCCGGGCCAAGCGGCGTTTCGCGCTGGCCCCGGCGACCTGGCTGAGCGAGCTGTGCTCGGTGCTTCCCGCCCCTCTCACCAGCCTGGCCACCCCGGCGATCTTCCGGCTGGCGGGCATGGCGTTCCCGCCCATCAACCTCATCATCAGCAACGTTCCGGGCCCGCAGTTCCCGCTGTATCTGTGCGGCGGGCGGGTGCTGTCGTACTACCCGCTGTCCGTGCTGACCGACGTGAGCGGCGGCCTCAACATCACCTGCTTCTCCTACGACGGCATGCTCGACTTCGGCATCGTGGCCTGCCCCGAGCGGATGGACGACGTGTGGGGCCTGCTCGGCCACCTGCGCACGGCGCTGGACGAGTTGCTAGACGAGCGAGTGGGCGATGAGTTCCGCGACGGCGTCGGGATCGATCTGGTGGCCCGTTAGCTGGCAGAGGTTTTCCTGGTAGAGCAGGACGGCGGCGAACGTGGCCGCCGCCACCTCCAGCCGGGCCAGGTCCCCGCGCGCCCCGGGCAGCGCCAGCTCCAGCGCGAACCTGGAGCGCCTGATCAGCTCGCCGTTCAGCCGCCCGAGCCGTTCCTTGACCGAGCCGTGCGTGTCGGCCTCCCTGAACAGGATGCGCCGCATCGCCGGCGAGGCCCGCAGCGGCAGGCCGCGGGCGAGCTTGGACAGGGTCCGCGCCGGATCGCCCGGCACGGCGTCGACCTCTCGCCCCTCCTCGACCAGCGTGCGCTCGTCGACCAGGGCCACCAGCACGTCGATCTTGCGCGGGAAGTAGTGGAAGATCAGCCCTTTGGGCACTTTCGCGAGCCGCGCGATGACCGCGGTCGGGGTGGCCTCATAGCCGCCGCCCGCGAACAGCTCCTCGGCCGCGTCCAGGATGCGCGTGCGCGCGTCACCGATCACCACAGCTCGCACCATAGCGTCACCCGCGACCGCCCCGCCATCCCGCGGAAGCGAGACACCCGTGTCCACCCGGCGCCGATCGAGGGGGTGCCATCGGGCCTGCTCAAGGGAGGTGCGGATAATGGCGGAATGAGATCGATAGGCACCACGGAGCTGTCCGTTTTCCCGATATCGCTCGGTACGAATGTCTTCGGCTGGACCGCCGACAAGGAGTCCTCTTTCGCCGTCCTGGACGCGTACGTCGAGGGCGGCGGCAACTTCATCGACACCGCCGACGTCTACCCGTACTGGGTGACCGGCGAGTCCACGTCAGAAATGATCATCGGCGAGTGGATGCACGTGCGCCGCAACCGTGACTCGCTCGTGCTCGCCACCAAGGTCGGCATGCTGGAGGGCCTGACCGGGCTGTCCCCCGCGACGATCCGGACGGCGGTCGAGGACTCGCTGCGCCGGCTGCGTACCGACTACATCGACCTCTACTGGGCACATGTGGACGACCACGACACGCCTCTGGTGGAGTCGCTGGCGACGTTCGACGCGCTGGTCCACGAGGGCAAGATCCGGTACGTCGGCGCGTCCAACTACGGCGCGGACCGGCTGGCCGAGGCCCTCAAGACCTCCAGTGACGAGGGGCTGACCCGGTATGTGGCGCTGCAGCAGCAGTACAACCTGGTCGAGCGCGGCTACGAGAGCGAGCTGCGGGACGTGGTGGCCCGGGAGGGGCTGTCCAGCACGCCGTACTTCGGGCTGGCGCGCGGCTTCCTGACCGGCAAGTACGCGCCCGGGGTGACCATCGACAGCCCGCGGGCCGGGATGGCGGCCGAGTACCTGCAGAAGGAGCACGGGCGCCGGGCGCTGGAGGCGCTGCTCAAGGTGGCGGCCGAGCAGGAGGTGGCCCCGGCCACGGTGGCGCTGGCCTGGCTCGCCGCCCAGCCGACGATCACGGCCCCGATCGCCAGCGCCCGGGACGTGACGCAGCTCCAGCCGCTGCTGGCGGCCGCCGAGCTGACCCTGACGGAGGAGGAGCTCGCCCTCCTGAACGAGGCCTCCCAAGCCTGACGCATCCGACGGGCCGTGCCTGCGGTCAGCGGGCGCGGTCCGCCAGGGAGACGCACAGGGCGCGCAGGTCGGCGGCGTCCGGCAGGTGGTCGTCCATCACCGCCACCGCCGCCGCGACGTACCGCTCCGCCTGGGCCTGCGCGGCGGCCCGGCCGCCGGCCTCCTCGACGAGGCGGGCGGCGTGGTGCACGGAGTCCTCGTCCGAGACCCCCTCCGCGAGGAGGTCGGAGAGCTCGCGGGCGGCGGGGTGGTCGGCGGCGAGGGCCGCGAGGACGGGGAACGTCTTCTTGTCGCGCCGCAGGTCGGAGTAGACGGGCTTGCCCGTGACGCGCGGCTCGCCCCAGATGCCCAGCATGTCGTCGACGATCTGGAACGCCACCCCCAGATCGCGCCCGGTCTTCCACATGAGGTCGCCCAGCTCGGGAGCGCCGCCCAGGGCCACCCCCGCCGCCGCGGCGGCCGCCAGCAGGCCGCCCGTCTTGCCCGCGACCATCTCCGTGTATTCGGCGATCGTGACCGCCTTGGGCCCGCGCCACGGCCGGTTCTCGAAGGCCATGTCCGCGGTCTGCCCGTTGACGAGCTCGATCAGCGCCCTCGACAGGTACGTCATCGCCTCGGGCCGTCCGGCGAGCTGGCCGACGGCCAGGGCCAGGAGGGCGTCGCCGGTCAGGAGCGCCGGCCCGACCCCGTAGGCCTTCCAGAGCGCCTCCCGGTGCCGCCGCCGCTCGTCGTGGTCGATGATGTCGTCGTGCGCCAGCGAGAAGGCGTGCACCAGTTCCACCGCCACCGCCGCCGGGAGGGCCGACTCGGCGGTGCCGCCCACGGCCTCGGCGCTGAGCATCGCGATGGCGGGCCGCACACCCTTGCCACCGTCGCCTTGGTGCGGCCTCCCGTCGGCATCCGACCAGCCCAGCGCGAACGCGGCCATCCGGGCGCCCCCCGGGTGCAGGACCGAGACAGCCTCGCGGAGAGCCGGTTCGAGCAGACCCCGGCAGCGGGCCACAGCGCCGCCGCCCAAGGGATGGCTGAGATTCAAACGGTGCTCCTACCCCGGTACGATCTTGAATCTACATGCACAAGCATGTGATACTCCACCCATCGATTGACATTTGTCAGGAAATGTCCACGGCGTGAGACGGACACGGTACGCGATGGAGGAAGCACTCGTGGCGATGGAGGCCGCCCCGCGCGACAGGCAAACCGCCACCCCCTCCCAAATAACGACAAATCGGACAATTTATTATAAATCACTTTTTTCGCGATAAATGTCCGCCTTGCAGAGATCGCATCCTAGATCCGGGAGCGCAGCCATGCCGCACGCCAAGGAACGTCCGTGACCAAGCCCGAAGTCGTTCCCTTTTACCGGGCCATCCCCCGGCTGGTGAGGAACCCCGCCATCGAACTGGCCCGGATGGGCACCGACGCCGCCGGGCGGGTCGTCCGGCTCGACCTCGGCCCCTTCCGCCCTTACCTGATCTCGCATCCGGACCACGTCCAGCAGGTGTTCAAGACGGACTGGACCAACTTCGTGCGCGCGGGCATGTTCTGGCAGCCGCTCCAGCGCCTGATCGGTCAGAGCATCATGGGCGAGGGTGAAGCCTGGGCATCCGCCAGGAAGATCCTCCAGCCGCTCTTCACCGCGCGCTACACGGCCGTACTGGCCGAGGACATGGCCGACATCATCGCCGAGCGCATCGTCGAGCTCGACGACTACGCGCTGACGGGCCGCCCGATCGACGTCGAGCACCAGATGACCTCGATCGTCAACCAGGCCGTCATCAACCTGCTGTTCGGCGGCCGGATCACCCGTGACACCGCCGAACGGCTGGCTCCCGAGTTCGCCACGTGCGCCAGCTCGATCGGCTTCCGCATGCTCTTCCCCTCCGCGCCGTACTCGATCAGGGTCCCGGGCGACCGCGCCTTCCTGCGATCCACGAGGAAGATCCACGAGATCATCAACCCCCTCATCGAGCGGGCGCAGCGCGAGGACACTGCGGGCAAGGAGAGCAAGGAGGTCGTCTCGGCGCTGCTCGCGGCCAGGCTCGAGAAGGAGGGCAAGGCCGACCTGCGGCAGATCCGCGACGACCTGGTGAACGTCTACGGCGCCGCTTCGGAGAACACGGCGATGTCGCTGATGTGGCTGTGGGCCGTGCTGGACGACCACCCGGACGTGAACGCCCGGCTGCAGGAGGAGATCGACCGGGTGATCGGCGGCGGCCCGGTGCGGCCGTCGCACGTCGCCGAGATGCCGTATCTCCGCATGGTCCTCCAGGAGCTCGTGCGGGTCTACCCGAGCGCCTGGGTCGTCCCCCGTCAGACCGTGGCGGACACGGAGATCGGCGGCGTCCGGATCAAGGCCGGCTCGCAGGTGCTGGTCAGCCCGTACGCCACCCACCGGCTGGAGGAGTTCTGGCCCCGGCCGACGGAGTTCGACCCCGAGCGCTGGGACAACGAGAGGTCCGAACGCCGGCACCGCTACTCGTTCATCCCCTTCGGCGCGGGGCCGCACGTCTGCCTCGGCCAGCACCTGTTCTATATCGAGGCATCTCTGTTGATCGCCAACCTGTTCACCAGGTACCGGCCGGCGCTGCCCTACCCGCAGAAGCTGACGCCCCTGGTGGGGGGAGCCACCTTGCGGCCCAAGGAGAAGCTCTTCCTCCAGTTGCACCCGGTCGAACGGAATCGTGCGGCGTGAGCATCGGCGAAATGGCGGACAGCACCGCGGCAGCGGAAGAACTCGTCCAGAGCCTCATGCTCAGGCCGTGGGGGCAGGTTTCGCCCTCGGTCTACGAAACCGGCCGGCTGGTCTCGCTCGCCCCCTGGCTGACCGGCCACCTGGAACGCATCGAGTACCTGATCGACACCCAGCGGCAGGACGGCGCCTGGGGCGCACCCGACGGGTACGGCGTGGTGCCGACCTTGAGCGCCACCGAGGGGATTCTCTCCGCTTTGACGCGCGGGGACCTGGACACGGACGGCGAGCGCCTGGCGGGTGCGGCGGACCGTGGCCTGCGGGTGCTCGCCACCTGGCTGAGCGGCCCGCTCGAGCTGCCCGACATGCCGGCGATCGAGCACATCGTCCCCTCCCTCGTCGACCGCATCAACCAGCACGTCGAGGGCTTACCGGGCCGGGCGCCGATTCCGTTGCCCGAGGCCATGAGCTACGACACGCTCCACGCCGTCAGATCCTGGGTCAAGTCCGGCATGGAGGTGCCGCAGAAGCTGCTCCACGCCCTGGAGATCGCGGCCGACGAGGCCGCCGGAGCGCCCGGCATCCGGCCCACGCCCATCGGCAGTGTCGGCGCCTCGCCCGCGGCGACCGCCGCCTGGCTGGGCGAGGGCGGGGGACCCGACGCGCACGAGCCGGCCCGCGGACACCTGGAGGCGGTGGTCCGGTTGTACGGCGGCCCCGTGCCCGTCGGGCTGCCCATCACCGTGTTCGAGCGAGGCTGGGTGCTGAGCTGGCTGCTCCGGGCGGGCGTGCCCGTCGAGGTGCCGCCGGAGATGGTGGCCGACATCAGAGCGGCCATAGGTCCGGCCGGCACGCCCGCGGGATCCGGGCTGCCCGCCGACGCCGACACGACGTCCGTGGCTCTGTACGCGCTGGCGCTGCTTGGCGCGCCGCACGAACCGGACAGCCTGTGGGGGTTCCGCTCCGGCACCCACTTCTCCACCTGGCCCGGCGAGCAGGGCGTCTCGGTCAGCGTCAACGCGCACGTGCTGGACGCCTTCGGCGAGTACGTCCGCCGCAGGCCCGCCGCCGCACCGCGCTACGACGAGACCATCGCCGAGCTGGCCGCCTGGATCCGGGATTGCCAGGGTCCGGACGGAAACTGGACGGACCGGTGGCACGCGTCGCCGTACTACGCCACCGTCAGCTGCGCGCTGGCGCTCGACGCCTTCGGCGGGGAGGTCTCGCGGGAGGCGGTGCGCGCGGCCGCCGAGTGGACGCTGGAGACTCAGCGGCCGGACGGCTCCTGGGGCCGCTGGGAGGGCACGGCGGAGGAGACCGCGTACGCGATGCAGATCCTGCTGCTGACCCGAGGACGTACGGATCCGCGGCATATCCGTGCGGCGGATCGGGGTCACGAATACCTGTCACGCTCGACCGGCGACGACCACCCCCCGCTCTGGCACGACAAGGACCTGTACGTCCCCCGCGCCGTGACCCGCGCCGCGGTGATCGCGTCGTCGCACCTCAGCCGTCAGGCCCGGGCGCAGGCGGTCTAGCTCCGATGAGCTCCGGCTCAGACGGTCCAAAAATCACCGCCGTCGAAGTAGAAGCCCCAGGTGATCATCATCTGGCGGCGAAGATCTTCTGCCACGCCCGGACAGGACTGCGCGAGCCGGTCCAGCGCCGGGTCACATGCCTTGCGTTCTTCGGCGATCAGTTCCCGCAGAGCGTGCTCGTCGAGCCCGAGCATCTGTGCGTTCAGGTCCGCCCATTGGCGGTCGCGGTTGACGGTGCGCAGGTCGTTGACCAGGCGCATGACCCGTTGAGTCGCGTTGGCGGCGTCGATGATCGCCGGCAGGTGCTCGCGAGCGGCTTCCGGTTCGTCGGTGCTGATCAAACGGGAGACCCCGACACAGGTGGAGCCGAAGTTCGCCGCATTACCCAGGTACTCCTGCACGGTGGGTGCGGCGCCGGTCTGCCGGGCCGCGGTCTTCCAATCCCATTCCCGCGCCATCGCATCGAGCATCGCGGCCAACTCGGTGCGCCACACCGGTCCCAGCCGACCGAACGCGGGCGCGTGAGCCAGGTCGTCGCGGATGTGAGCGAGCAGCCGGGCCAGGGGCGTACGCGGGTCGTCGCCGGCGATGACGTCCTTGCATTCCTCGACGATGGCCTGCACCTGGGATCGCTCTGTCGCATCACGGTCGATGGCCGCGTCGAGCGGGAAAATCCAGAACGCCAGCCGGGAGGGACCCCGCAGCACGCCCGGGTCATGGCGCGGGGTGCCATAGACCATCATGTTCGCGATCTGACCAGGGGTGTCGGCGAACTCACCGGTGTCGAAGAGCTCGGGGTAGCACGCGGCGGTGCTGCGAAGGTCCCGGGCACATTCCGCCGCGCGGGCGGACAGGGCATCGGACGAAAGCTCGTCAGGGAGGGACGGCGAGGGGCTCATGACGGCTCCTGTCAGGTACTCCCAGCCAAAAGGGATACCAGGGTTGGAAACTGCGCATTGTTCGGAATCGGTTAATGATCACACCGCGACTGAGATGACACAACGCGGGCGGCGCCCACGGCACACTCCGACCCGCCGCTCCGCGCCCCGAGGCACCCGATCGCGGAGGACGGGAGCCAGGCCGGCGCATCGGGGCTCGGTCGGCGATGACGGCGGCGTCGCGGGCATCGGTCTTGCCCTCGCCGCGGAGGTGTAGGGGCGCGGCCCAGCCGTGGCGAGCCCGCCGGCCGCTGTGATTGGCCAAGAAGACGGCCTGCGAGGTTGTTACGAATGCCGAAATGACTGCAGGTAGGACTGGTCACTTGCGGTGCATACCGACACTCCACATCTTTGGGTGAAAAATTGACTAATAGGCTGTCAGAACCTGACATCTGTGATTAATGTTTCTTGAGAGGCGCTTTGCGAGTGCGCTAGAGTTCCTTGATCGATACTGTATGTAACCTCGCCGCACGTAAGGTGTCCGGCAGACCAGATATGACTTGCACAGGGTGGGTATGATAATGCGCTTCCGCAAGACGGGGCTGCGGACCAAGATCACGGCTCTGCTGCTCTCCCTGGCGGCCTTGTGGGTCTTCGCTGCGTGGGTCACCCTCCGTGAGGGAGTCAACCTCCTGTGGGTCTCCCAACTCGACTCCGCCATTGCGACCCCCAGCGACCCGGTGCTCTTCGGCCTGCAAAAAGAGCGCCGGCTTTCGGTCGTGAGGCTGAGCGAGAAGACCCCCCAAACCCGCAAAGAGCTCGAAACACAGCGTAAGCAGAACGACCGCGTCATCGCCGCTTTCCAGGAGTCGGTCAACGCCGGTCTGGTGAGCTTGGCGTTGGACGAGCAGGGCGAGAAGCGGCTCGCCGACCTGCTCAAGCAGCTCGAATCGGTCAAGGAGATACGCAAGGCCATCGACGCGGGCAAGCTTGACCGCGTACAGGTGATGACCGAGTACAACGACGTCATCGACCCCATCGACCGTCTCTACGGGTCGATGGCGACGCTCGACGACAAGGAGGTCGCCAAGGACGTCCGTACCCTCATCACTCTGAGCCGCGCCAGCGAGCTCCTCACCCGGGAGGACGCGCTGCTTGCCGGCGCGCTCGCCGAGGGGCGGCTGACTCCCGCCGACCAGGCACAGTTCAGCCAGGCCGTGGGCGCCTGGCGGATCGTCGCCGGACAGGCCGCATCCGAACTGCCCGATTCCGAAAGGGCCGCCTACGACAGGCTGACCAAGAGCCGGCCGTTCGTCCAGCTCCAGACCATGGAAACGCAGGTCATGGAGCATGACCCGGCCGCTCTGAACCTGCCGTTCACCGGTGACGAGTGGAAGTCGGCGACCGAACGCTTCCTGACCGACTTCAACGGCATGGTGCTCGGCGCGGGCGACCGCATGGTGGACCGGATCGTGCCCGTCGCCGTCAACGTGATCGTCCGGCTGGTCCTGGCGGGTGGTCTCGGGCTCATCGCCGTCATCGCCTCGATCATCCTGTCCATCACCACGGCCCGCGACCTGCTCGCCCAGCTGCAGAAGCTGCGCGACGCCGCGCACGAGCTGTCCGACGACCGGCTGCCCGGAGTCGTCGAGCGCATCGGCCGCGGCGAGGACGTCGACCTGGCCAAGGAGGTGCCCGCGCTGGACTTCGGTGACGACGAGATCGGCCAGGTGGGCCAGGCGTTCAACACCGTGCAGCACACCGCCGTCAGCGTCGCCGCCGAGCAGGCCGAGCTGCGCCGCAGTATCCGCGACATCCTGCTGAGCCTGGCCCGCAGGACGCAGGGCCTGGTCCACCGGCAGCTCACCGTGCTCGACGTCATGGAGCGCCGCGAGACCGACCCCGAGGAGCTGAAGGAGCTCTTCCGGCTCGACCACCTCGCCATCCGCATGCGCCGCAACGCGGAGAACCTGATCGTCCTGTCCGGCTCGGCCCCCGCCCGTACGTGGCGCCGCTCGGTCCCCATGGTGGACGTCGTCCGCGGCGCGCTGGCCGAGGTCGAGGACTACACCCGCGTCACGCTCATGCCCATGGGCGACGTGGTGCTCGTCGGCCGCGCCGTCGGTGACGTCATCCACCTGCTCGCCGAGCTGATCGAGAACGCCGTGTCGTTCTCGCCCCCTTACACGAACGTGCAGGTCAGCGGCCAGCTCGTGGCCAACGGGTACGTGATCGAGATCGAGGACCGGGGCCTGGGCATGAAGCCCGAGGACCTGGACGCCGCGAACGAGCGCATCGCGGACCCGCCCGAGTTCCGCATCACCGGCACCGCCCGGCTGGGCCTGTACGTGGTCAGCCAGCTGGCCAAGCGCCACGAGATCCAGGTGGTGCTCAAGGCGTCGCCGTACGGCGGGACGACGGTCGTGGTCCTGCTGCCGCAGGAGCTCGTACAGCTCGATCCCACGCCCGAACCGCAGGACGGCGGGCGGCGGGAGCGGCTGCCGCGCCGGACGACGGCGGTGGCCGCGGCGGCCACCGGGGCGGCCACCGCGTCGCGGCCGGTCACCGGGGAGAACGTGCGGACGCTCAAGCCCGCACGCCCGATGCCGGTCCCGGCGCCGACGCCGGTCCCCCAGCCTGCCCGCCCGATCACCGCTGTGGAGACACAACCCGAAACGCCAGCCGAACCGGAGCAGAAGCCTGTGACCGAGTTCACGTCGAACGGGCTGCCCCTCCGGGTGCCCCAGGCCAACCTGGCGCCAGCGCTGCGGGACGACACGCCCACGCAGCCCGACTTCGAGGAGGACGATGACGAGCGCTCGCCGGAGGAGATCCGCGCGATGATGGGATCTCTGCAGTCAGGCACCCGTCTTGGCCGCACCGAAGCCGCCAAGATGCTGGATGAGCAGTCTGGAGATGAGGCATGACCCCTACCTCCGGCACCGACCTGAACTGGCTGCTCGACGACCTCGTCGGCCGTGTCAAGGAGGTCGAGCACGCCATCGTGCTGTCGTCCGACGGCTTGCTGATGGCCTCCTCCGCCGCGTTGCAGCGGACCGACGGCGAGCACCTGTCCGCCGTCGCCTCCGGCCTGCAGAGCCTGGCGAAAGGCGTCTCGGACCACATTTCCGGCGGCTCCGTGCGGCAGACGGTCGTGGAGTGGAAGAACCAGTTCCTCATCGTGACCACGGCGGGCGAGCGCGCCTGCCTGGCCGTCCTGTGCGCGCAGAACGCCGACATCGGGCTGGTCGCGTACGAGATGGCGATGATGGTGGCCCGCGTCGGCCAGTACCTCACCTCGGGCGCCCGCAACGCCGAGGCCGTCGCCAGGAGCGACCGGTGAGAGGCGCGGACGAACCGACGGATGAGCACTGGGTGGATCCGGAGATCATCCGGCCCTACGTGGTCACCCGTGGCCGTACGCAGCCCGTGCACGGCCGGTTCGACCTGATCTCCATGGCCCTCGCGGTGGGCCCGCCGCCGGGCCCCGACGCCGGGCTCGACCCGGAGCACCTGCGCATCATCCAGCTCTGCCGCGAACCGAAGTCGGTCGCCGAGATCGCGGCATACCTCGACCTGCCGGCCGGCACGATCCGGGTGCTGCTCGGCGACCTGTTCGACCGCGAACTCGTCTCTGCCCAGGAACCACAATCCGAGGTGGACATGCACGACATGAAGATGTACAGGGCGGTGCTCGATGGTCTTCGCTCGCTCTGAGCGTCCGCGCCTGCCGACGGCGATCAAGATCCTGATCGCGGGCGGCTTCGGCGCGGGCAAGACGACGATGGTGGGCGCTGTCTCCGAGACCCGGCCGCTGCGCACCGAGGAGGTCCTGACCGACCGCGGGATAGGCGTGGACGACATCTCCTCGGTGGAGGCCAAGCGCACGACCACCGTGGCGATGGACTTCGGCCGGATCACGCTGGGCAACGACTACGTCCTGTACCTGTTCGGCACACCCGGCCAGGAGCGTTTCTGGTTCGTGTGGGACGAGCTGGCGGAGGGGTCGCTGGGGGCCGTCATCCTGGCGGACACGCGGCGCCTGGCCGACTGCTTCCCGTCGGTCGACTATTTCGAGCGGCGCGGGACGCCGTTCGTGGTGGCCGTCAACTGCTTCGAGGGATCGCCGTCGTTCGAGCTGGACGAGGTACGGCTGGCGCTCCAGCTCAGCCCTTCCGTCCCCATCATCATGTGCGACGCCCGCAAGAAGGACTCGAGCCGCGAGGTCCTGATCGCCCTGGTCAAACACTCGGCCCGGCTCCGCGCCGAACCGGTCGGCAGCTAGCCCCCGGGAGGCGCCCGTTCATCAGGGGCGCCTCCCGGGGTTTTTCAGCGGAAACGGTCCGTCGCGGCGACCACCTCCGCCACCATGTCCCTCCCGCCGTGTCCCTCGCCGCAGACCACGAGCTCGCTGCCCGGCCAGCTCTTGTGGAGCTCCCAAGCGGTCTCGAGCGGCCCGCTCACGTCGAGCCTGCCGTGGACCAGCACCCCCGGGATCCCCTTCAGCAGGTGAGCCTGCTCCACCAGGTCGCCCTTCTCCGGCAGGAAGCAGTCATTGCCCCAGTAGTGGGTCACCAGCCGCGCGAACGTCATCCGGAAGACGGGATCCTGGAAGCGCGGGTTCGGCTGGTACTGCGGGTCGAGGCTCACGTGGGTGTCCTCCCAGTCGCACCAGTCGCGGGCGGCCTTCTCGCAGGTGCTCGGGTCGGCCAGGAGCCTGGCGTAGGCCGCGGCCAGGTTCCCGTCACGGTCCTGTTCCGGCACTGCGTCGCGGAAGCGCTCCCACTCCTGGGGGAAGACCCGTCCCACGTCCCGGGTGATCCACTCGATCTCCTTGCGGCGGCTCGCGGTGACCGCCATCAGGATCACCTCGCTCACCCGTTCCGGGTGCCGCTGCGCGTAGGCCAGGCTCAGGGTCGAGCCCCACGAGGCCCCGACCAGCTGCCACTTCTCGATGCCCAGGTGCGCCCGCAGGAGCTCCATGTCGGCGATGAGGTGCTGAGTGGTGTTGACCGACAGGTCGGTCTCCGGCAGCCCGGCGTTCGGCGTGCTGCGCCCGCACCCCCGCTGGTGGAACAGGACGATCCGGTACACCTCGGGGTCGTGGAAGCGCCGCCAGTTGGCCGAGAACTCGCCCCCGGGGCCGCCGTGCACGATCAACACCGGCTTGCCCGCCGGGTTGCCGCTCACCTCCCAGTAGACCTGGTTGCGGTCGCCCACGTCGAGCATGCCCTGGTCGTACGCTTCGATCGGAGAATACATAGGCGCCAAGGTAATGCCCGCCGGGCTTGGGGACGGCGCCGTGACCGTCCTCAAGGCGCTTCGTAGCGCAGGTTGAGCACGCCGGTCTCGAACGTCTCGGACGTGACCAGCTTCAGCGCGTGGGTCGGGCCGTCCTCGAACAGCCGCTGCCCGTGGCCGACGGCGATCGGGTGGACGAGCAGGTTGAGCTCGTCGAGCAGCCCGTTGGCCAGCAGCCACCGCACGGTCGTCGCGGAGCCGGACATCTGGATGTCGCCGTCGACCCGCTCCTTGAGCTCGCGCAACCTGGCGGCGACGTCGCCGTTGACGACGGTGGTGTTCTCCCAGTCCGCCTTCTCCATGGTGCTCGACACGACGTACTTGGGAAGGGCGTTGAAGGTCGCGGCGATCTCCTTGTCGCTCTCCGCCGACGTCCAGTACGCGGACCACTCGTCGTACAGCTTGCGGCCCATCAGCATCGCCGCCGCGCTCTGCATGCCCGCCTCGACGACGGCGCCCATCTCGTCGTTCCAGTACGGGAAGTGCCACTGGTCGGGCGACTCGACCACGCCGTCGAGGGAGATGAAGAAGCTCGAAATGATCTTAGCCATGGTTCCGTTCCTTGCGTCTTGGAGGGTGTTCGCCCCGTTCGGCGTGCTCAGAGCATAGGCAGCGAGGAACGCGCGCATCTTGTACAGAAGCGACAGCGCCTCCGCCGGATCCCCGCTGGCACCATGGATCCCGTGACCATCGAGCTTGTGGAGCACTACACGAAGGCGACCTCCGAGAGCACACGCCTCACGAGATCGCCGCACGGCATGCTGGAGTACCGGCGTACCCAAGAGCTGCTGAGGCGCACGCTGACGCGGCCTCCCTGCCCGGCGTCACCGCGACGCCCGTGAGCTCCGTGCCCCGGATCAGAGCGCGGACGTCGTCCTGCTGCTCGGCCCTCTCTACCACTTGACCGAAGCGGCCGACCGCTCCCAGGCGCTCGCCGAAGCCCGGCGGGTGCTGCGTCCGGGAGGCCTCGTGGTGGCCGCCGCCATCAGCCGCTACCTGTCGCTCCTGGAGACCGGCACGACAGGACGGCTCACCACGGAGATGGCGCCCGCGGTGAGGCAGGTCATCGCCACCGGGGACTACGACGGGCACGTGGGCTTCATGCCCACCCATTTCCACACCGCGGACGAGCTGAGAGCCGAACTGGAGAGCACGGGGCTGAAGGACGTGCACGTGTACGGAGTCGAAGGGCCTGCCTGGCCTGCTCTGGACGTCGCCGGGGAACGCGAACTCGATCAGCTTGTGGACGCGGCGCTCCAGTGCGCCCGCGTCGCCGAGCAGGACCCTCTGATGATCAACGTCAGTGCCCACCTTCTCGCCGTGGCCGCCGTACCGCCGCGCTGATCAGCCCAAGGGCCTCTTCCGGGCCAGCAGCACTTCGAGGCGCACCGGTTCGAGGAACCGGCCGGTGGGGTCGGCTGCGAGCAGGGCCTCGGCGATCGCCCGCTCGAAGGCGGGCCGCCGATCACCGAGCAGCCGCCGCAGCGGCAGCGACGTCGAATACAGGTAGCCAATGATCCGCTCCGCTGTCCACGACCGCTCGAATTCATGGGCCTCCCGGGCGACGTGGGCAAACGGCGAATCAGCCAGCACCGCCGCATGCGACCTGGCCGGCGTCCCGGCACCTGTCTCGGGGAGCGGGCCCAGGAACCGGTGCTGCACCTCTTCGATGGCGTGCTGCCAGGCGGTGATCGGCCGCGCCAGGCAACCGTCATTGGCGATCACCACACCGCCGTCGTCCTCCACCATGCCGGCCAGCGCCTCCAGCACCCGCTCCCGCTCCATCCACCGGCTCAGGGTCGACGCCGTCCCAGCGAACAGCCCCTGCGGGATCATCCGAAGTTGTTGGTCTGTTCGTTGTGGTCACCGATCTGCACGCCCTTCCCCTCCTGGATGTGCACCACGGCCCCGGAGCCGGGCGGCGTCCGCGCCTCGCGCTCACCGTTCCCGGGTGCCTGCCGCTGCCGGATCCAGCCGGTGACGGCGAGCGTGAGGGCGGCCAGCTCGCAGAACGCGGCGATCACCCCGGCCGGTCCCGCCGCCTTGTCCATCCCGGCCACCGCGACGTACGCGCCCAGCCCCGCCGCGACGACCGCCCCGGCCGCCACGGCGGTCCACATCAGCACCCGCCACTTCATATCTCGCATCATTCGCCCGGACCATGATCGATGCCTATACGGGGCTGGTTGTTAAGACCTTTCCGATACGTGGTGGCCAGGGTTATCGCCTTGACGGCGGGCGGCGCGCGAGAGAAATGTGGAGCAGGCCAGGGGGGCGAGTCGGCGTGGGCGCGTACAGGGGACATTCCAGGAGACCGGCGGCACGCTCGGAGGAGCGGGCCCAGCCGGCGGCTCAGTCGCTGTCCGCGCAGGCCCGGCCGGACCCGGCGCCGCTCGGCGTGACGGCGAACGAGCAGGCGGCACGACGCCTCGAGGAGCGGCGCAAGCAGATCGCCGCGGAGCTCGACCGGCTCACGGCGGCCGTGCGCGGGCTGGAGGAGCGCGCGCCGTCGCCGAGCCGGTCCGCTCGGGCACGGAAGCTCCTGACCGAGATCAAGAGCCTGGAGGCGGAGCTGCGGCGGCAGCCCGCGCGGCACCCGTTGGCGGCCGTCCTCCTGCGGGAGGACACGCCTTCGGCGAAGGCGTCGCGCCTGAGAAGACGGGTGGAGACGGTCATCGCCCAGGTGCCGGGCTCGCGGCCGGAGCGTGAGCGGCAGCCGGTACGAGGCGAGACCACGCTACCGACGGGCGCCGAGTCGCCGGCCTCGCTGGAGACCGAGCTACCGAAAGGCCCCGAATCGCCGGCCGCGGCGGAGACCGAGCTACCGAAGAGCGCCGCGTCGCCGGCCGCGGCGGAGAACGTGCTGACCGTCGGGCGGCAGTCCGCGGACGGCGTCACCGTCAAGGAGACCTTGCTGGGCGAGCGGACCCGCAGGGTGGACATCAGCGGCTCCTGCGGCGTGGTGGTCGGTTCGGGCAACCGGCAGCACAACCACTTCCACTACCGGCTCGCCGACCGCCCGATCTCCCTGGCGGAGGTCCTCACCGCGACACCCGCCCACGAACGCGCCCTGGCCAACCTCGTCGAGAACCCCGCCAGCGCCCGCGCCAACCGCGCCATGCGCTCCCTCCTCGGCAAGGAGGCGACCAGGGTCATGGCCCGCGACGACGCCGTCACCGCGAGGTCGGTGCCGAAGCGCGTCCGCCTGTCGGGCGTCCTCGGTCCCGGCGGCGAGATCGTGGTACGCCGCTCCGAGGGCGTCGTGGTCGGCCGGGGCAACGTCCAGAACAACCACTTCCACTACCGCCTCGAACGCCCCGACGCGCTGCTCGCACGAGCCCTGGCCGAGAACGACGGCGCCATGCGGGCGATCGGCCAGATGTACCGGGACCCCGCGGGCCGGATGACCGACCGGGACCTGGGCGCGATGTTGACGCGGCTCGTCACGGCGAAGAGGCCGGCGGCCGACGCCGTCCAGGGCCACGGCGGCCGGACCGAGCGCGTACCGGACGGCCGCGGCGTCATGATCGGCTCGGACAACGTCCGGATCGACGAGGTCCACTCCCCCGGCCGTTCCGGATGGCGCGTGATCCTCAGGAGCGCGGCCGATCAGAACGTCCCGGCCAAGGCCGTCACCAGGCCGTCGGTCGACAGCGAATCGGGGCAGACGCGCCACTCGTCCTCGTCCCGCAACCTGAGCAGGGACAGGTGGTAGCCGTCGCGTAACACGCCGACCGCGAGCCGCGCCCGGCGTACGCCGAAGCTCTTGCCGCGCCGCCGTCTGCCGAGGCGGGTCACGACGGTCACCTCGGTCACCAGCACGCATCCGTGCACGTCGTCCGGCCAGGTCACCTTGGCCAGCTCCGTCCCGAGATCGCCCGGGCCGAGCGGGGTGAGGGAGATGGCCAGGAGGGCGTCCGGCGGCACCTCATCCAGCGGGTCCAGGGGGTAGGCGACCCCGAGATAGGTGTCGCGGTCGGTCAGGGCGTACATGCGGTGCGCCCCGTCCCATCCCTCACCGGCGGCGTCGCGCCCGGCCGCGATCACCGCGGCCGTCAACGCGTCGCGACCAGCCACGAAGGCATCATCCCCCTCGGGGGACGAGAGGAAAAGCGCGGCCCGTTTCGAGCACTACGCCCGCCGCCTACCGGCGCTCCTTCGGCCGCCGTGATCACCATAAGGGGCTGGTGGGCAGCCCCTGACGAAGTCCGATCCGCGACAGAGGAGCGTCAGCGCAGGGTGGCGGTGAAGGTGCGGCCGTGGGAGTGGCGGGTCGTCGCCTGGACGAGGGTGCCGCCCGGCACGCGCCGTACCGTCACCCCCTCGTCGGCCGCCTCCAGCCTGAGGGGCGCGCCGGTCAGGACGACGCTGACGCGGTCGCGTTTCATCGTGGGGTCCGACAGGGCGACGACCGTGCGCTCGCCGGACTTGACGATGACCGAGGCGGGGCCGTCGACGATCAGGTGCCCGGCGTGGCGGGGGCCGTCGGAGAAGACGTTGGCGGCGACGATCCCGAGCGCCTTGTGCCTGACGGCCTGCACGTGCCGGTCGTTGGCCAGGACGGTCAGCGGGCCGTCCGCGTAGCGGCGCAGGCGGGCCTCGGTCGCGTTCGGGACCAGGGCGTAGGCGAGTCCGGGGACGGCGCCGGTGGCGGGGTGGGCGATCGAGGCGGTGAAGACGTTCTTGGTCACGCCGGTGTCGGGGTTGGACGTGCGCACGACTCGGCGGCTGCGGGTCACCGTCTCCAGCCCGGCCGCGACGGTCTGCCGGGTGAGGAAGGCGTACCCGATCGCGGTGGCGCGGGTGCCGTTGGCGTAGCGCAGCCAGCGCGGCGGCGTGGTGTCGCCCGGCTGCCAGGCCCGGCCGCCCCAGCTCTCGCCGGTGAGCGCGACCGCGTCGCCCGGGGCGGCGATGCGGCTGTCCACGGTGGTCACCGCGGCCCGGCCGCCCTCACCGGAGACGCCCGCGGCCAGCACCACGATCTCGTCGTCGAGCATGAACCAGGACTTGGTCGCGCGGGCGTTGCGGTAGGCGACGAAGTCGTCGGGCAGGATGCCCGCCTGTTTGGCGGTGTAGGCGGCGTCGTCGGACTGGACCATCCCTGCCGCGCCGTACGCGCCGAGCGTCGCGCCGCCGGAGAAGACGTTCCCGGCCTTGGGGAAGTACACGTAGGTGTTCTGGGACTCCGAGGAGGAGGTGAAGTTCAGCGGGTGGCCCGGGTTCTCGTACCAGAGCCGGCCGTACAGCTCGGGCACCGTGCGCCGCTCCTCCACCGGCGCGGTGATCCCGGCCAGCCGGTACGGCGAGACGGCCGTGTAGTAGTCGACGCCGAACACCTCGCGCTGGTCCTCCCCCGCGAGGTAGAGGTAGTACGCGCCGTCACCCTGGAACCAGGGCATGAGATTCTCGCCGCTCATGTACTCGTATTTGCTGATCCGCTCGGAGCTGCGCGCCAGGGCGAAGGCGTAGCCGGGCCGCCGGTGAACGGTCCTGTCCATGGAGTTGAACGCCACGCAGCGCGCGGACGGATTGAGGTCGGCGGCCGGGATGGCGGAGTCGGCCCGGATGGCCGCGTACCGGGCGACGCTGACCGGGGAGACGAAGGCGGCCGTGTCGGCGGCCGGCAGGAACCTGACGTACTTCTTCAGCGCGAGGGCCTCGGCGCCCTCGACGTGGTCGGCCAGGTCGGCGACGGCCTCCACGACCACCCCGACGTCGGCGTAGCCGGTGGTGGTGCGCGAGGCCGCCCGCCCCTTGACGATCTCCATCATCCAGCCTTCGAAGATCAGCGGGGCGAAGCCGTCGGCGACCCAGCGGTACACCACGCCGGCCAGATCCTCGGAGGTGCCGCCGCTCGTGGCGCCCTCCAGGGTCTTGAGGGTCTGGACGACGCGGGTGAGCAGGGCTTTCCCGTAGGAACCGGTGTAGGCGACCGAGTGGTGCTGGATGAAGGAGCCGTCGCGGTAGTAGCCGTCGGTGTTGCCGTGCTGGAGGTTGTACGGGTCGATCGTGGCGAAGACGGTGGCCTGGTCGGAGATGGCCTTGCCGACGCGGGCGTCGTCGCCGGTGAGCGCGCCCTGCACGATCCGGTTGGCGGTGATGTCGGCCAGGTTCGCCCCGGTGTGGAAGCGCGAGTCGAGGTCGACGTCGCCGTTCTTGCCGTTGCGCAGGTAGGCGTCCATCGAGGCGATGTACGTCGCCGTCAGGTCGGGCCGGTCCTCCCGTACGCGGTCGGCCAGCAGGGCCAGGGTCCTGCTCACATGGGTGGAGATGCCGATCTCCCAGTTGTGCCAGTTGCCGTAGTAGCCCGCCGGCTGATCGCCGTAGTAGCGCTCGTGCAACCACTGCAGACCGTCGAGGACCCGCCGCTGGACGGCGGTGTCACCGTCGAGCTGCCCGGCCGGCGTGCGGGTCGCGAGCGCGATCTCGAACAGGTACTGGTACGCCAGCCGCAGGTTGGCGTCGTCGGTGCCGAGCCTCAGTCCGGCGAACAGCTCCCCGGTGCCCGCCTGGTCCATGGCGGTCAGCCGCTGCCGGGCGGTCGCGGTGATCGACGCGAGCTTGCCGGCGACCTCGGGCCGGGCGTTGACCTCCGGGGTGCCCGCGAAGATTGCCACGGTGTTGGCGAGCAGCCGCGCGTGGTCGATCCCCGCGGCGGCGCGTACGGGGCCGGCCGCGGCGAGCAGACCGGCGGCGGGGAGCAGGGAGAGAACCTGGCGGCGGGACATGTGCGGCACGGCGAGCTCCAGGCCGTTGGGGGGATATGCCGGGCTCACCATACATGATCCCTTTCGCCGGGCCAGGGAGGCGAAATCCATGCTCCCAGCCCGGCGGCACGTCAGGGCTGAGCGACACCGAGGTTGACCGGCAGCGACAGCGGGCCGATCGTGAAGAACGACGGGGAGTACGGGATGTCGTCGGGGTCGATCGCGAGGCTGAGCCCCGGCAGCCGCCGGTACAGCGTGGCGAGCGCCAGCCGGCTCTCCAGCCGGGCCAGGGGCGCCCCGATGCAGTAGCGCGGGCCGTGGCCGAAGCCGAGGTTCCCGGTCTGCTCGCGGGTGATGTCGAACGCGTTCGCGCTCTCCCCGTACTCCACCGGATCGACGCCGCTCGCCTGGTAGACCACGCCCACGGCCTGGCCCTTGGGGATGTGCACCCCGGCGACGGTCACGTCCTCCGCCGTGAAACGGAAGCTGGTCATCATCACCGAGTGGCGGTAGCGCACGGTCTCCTCGACCACGTCGGCCCACCGCTCCCCCGCCTTGGCCAGCGCGAGCTGATCGGGATTCCGGGCCAGCGCCACGATGGCGTACCCGAGCAGGTGGACGGTGGTCTCGTGGCCGGCGACGAGCATGATCCACAGTACGCCGACCAGTTCGTCGGTGGTGAGCTTGTCGCCCTCGTCGCGCGCCTGGACCAGGCCGGAGGTGAGGTCGTCGCCCGGCTCCCGCTGCTTGCGCTCCACCAGTTCGTGCAGGAAGGCCTGGAGGTCGTTCTGCGTCGCGAACGCCACCTCCGGCGGGGTGGTGTGGGCGAGCAGCGTGGAGGTCCAGTTCCGCAGGCGGAGCCGGTCCTCGGCGGGGATGCCGAACAACTCGCAGATCACCCACATCGGCAGCGCCTCGGTGAAGGCGGGCACCAGGTCGACGCCGTCGTCGGCGGCCACCACCTCGTCGAGCAGCTCATCGATGATCTGCTGGATCCGCGGCTCCAGCGCCTGCACCCGGGACGGCGTGAACGCGCTGCTGATCAGACCGCGCAGGCGCCTGTGGTCGTCGCCGTCCATGGTGGACAGGTGACCGCCCTGGATGATGGCGCGCAGCGGCCAGTCCTCGGGGATCGATCCGTCGTGCAGGGCGGGCCAGTGCCGGGGATCCCTGAGGAAGGTCCTGTTGTCGCCGGCGAGGATCTCCCGTACGGCCTTGTGGGTCAGGGCCAGGTAGGCGGGCACACCCCCTGGGAACTCCACCTCGACCACGGGAGCGATCTCCCGGAACCGGATGCAGGTGTCGAGCGGGTTCTCGTCCACGGCGGGGAACGAGGGGAGGTTCGTTGTCATTTGCCGCCCTTAGGGAGTAAGTCGGTAAGTGACCAGCCGTCCCATCAAATATCCGCAGTGATCAAGAAACAACAGGGGCCGGTGTTCAGTGACGTGATGGTTACCTTGCGTTCGACCGTGCTGGTCGGACGTTCAGAACGACGGGCTCTCGGCCGCCCGGCGGGCGCGGGTGAGGGGATGGTCTGCGCCTGAGGCCCACTCGCGGACCGGGAGCAGGACGGCAGGGTCTCGGGGGGCCGTTGCGGCGACTGCGGAGCGCGAGCAGCGCGGCGCGGCCACGTCACGGGCGCTGGTCGCCGTATCGACATTGGCGGTGGTGCTGTGCGGCGGCTCGAGCGCCCGGATCGACGAGAACGGCCGGCTCGTCAGCTGGTCCAGATAGCGGGCCGGGCAACAGCAAATGCTCCGCTGGGACGCGTCGTCGAGGCGAATCAACAGATTGCCGCTGCCCGCCTCGCCGAACGTCACGGCCGTTCTGGCGGACGCCTTCGGCCCGACGGGCGATCCCGTGGAGCACGGTTATCGAAAGGTCGATGACCACTCCTACGAAATCGAAGAAGGGCTCGGCGTCTTTCGTCTCAGCTTTCCCGACGACCTCGACCGGCGTACTTTCGAGGCCGTCGACCCGGTCGACGGGCAGGTGAAGAGCCGCATCGACGCGATCCGGCTCGGGGACGGCCCGGTGATCACGCCGGAGGTCCTGGAGATGACGGCCGCGGTCCCCACCGACGCCCGTTGAGGTCAGGCGGGCGGGGTCAGGCCGAGGGACGTGATCAGGGCGATCATCTCGTCGCGGTAGATCGCGGCCGGATCGCGCGTGAGCGTGCGCAGGTGGCCGTAGATCTCCAGCGCGACCAGGCCGTGCATGCGGCCCCACACCCGTAGCGTGAGCGCCACCGCGTCCGGCGGCAGGTCCGGGAACGTGGCCCGGATGTCCGCCGCCAGGCCGGGGTCGAAGTCGGACCAGGTGTAGGAGCCCGGGCCCGGCCCGGTCCAGGCCGCCGCGACCAGGCCCGTGAGCCCCCGGCATGCCCGGTGCTCGGCCTCGTTCGCCGGGCTGTCCTCCGGGGGCTGGTAGCCGGGGACCGGGTCGCCGTAGATGAGACGGAAGCCCTGCGGGTTGGCCAGGGCCCACTCGCGTACGGTCTGCGCCCAGGCCAGGACGCGGCCGCCCGGGTCGGCGGCGGGAACGGCGTCGCGGGCGGACTCCGCCCGGTCCACCAGGGCCGTGTAGAGGTCGGCGATGAGCGTGGTGACCAGGTCGTCGCGGGTGGCGAAGTAGCTGTAGATCGCGCCGGCCGTCATGCCCATGTCGCGGGCGATAGCGCGCAGCGAGATGGCGTCGGGGCCGCCGGCCGCCATGAGCTTGAGCGCGATCTCCTTGATCTCCGCCGTGGTCTCCGCGCGCAGCCGCTCGCGCCTGGTCATCGTCGTCTGATCACCCACGCTTGACAGTCTACAGCGTTGGGCTACTGTTCCCCGTGTACGAATTGAACGGCGTGTAGAAAGTTCGCGCCGTGTAAAGAGAGGGGATTCCCGAGTGACGCTTGCCACCTCTCGTGCGCCGACCGGCGTGGGCCGTTCCGGGCCCAGGCTGGCGCTCCTGGCGTTCACCCAGCTCATCGTGGCTCTCGACTACAACATCGTTTACGTGGCGCTGCCCGACATCGGGACGGCGCTGGGCTTCAGCGCGCGATCCGTGCAGTGGGTGGTGAGCGCGTACGCCATCGGGCTCGGCGGGCTGCTGCTGCTCGGCGGCCGGGCCGTGGACAAGCTCGGCGCCCGGCGCACGTTCATGCTCGGACTGGCGCTGTACGGCGTGGCCTCCCTGGCCGGCGGGCTGGCCCCCGGCTCCGGCGTGCTGATCGCCGCCCGCGCCGTCCAGGGCGTCGGCGGGGCGCTGCTCACCCCGGCCACGCTCGCGCTGATCTACCGGGGGTTCGAGGAGGGGCCCGCGCGCAACCGGGCGCTGGGCGCCTGGGGCATGGCCGGCAGCGCCGGGCTGGCCGCCGGGTCGCTGCTGGGCGGCGTGCTCACCAGCGCCCTGGGCTGGGAGTGGGTGTTCTTCGTGAACGTCCCCCTGGCCGTCGGCGCCGTCCTCGCCGCGCCCCGGCTGCTCCCCTCCGACGGCCGTCCCGCGTCCGGACTGCGCGGGTTCGACGTGCCGGGCGCGCTGCTGGCGACGGCGGGGTCGACGCTGGTGGTGTTCGGCCTGGCGAGCGGGCCGGAGGCCGGATGGGGGTCGGTGCGCGGCGCCGGGTCGCTGGTCGCGGGCCTGGCGCTGCTGGGGCTGCTGGTCCTGGTCGAGGCGCGTGGCCGGGATCCGCTGATCCCGCTGCGGCTGGTCCGGCGGCGCGGCCCGGCCACCACGATGGTGGTGATCGCCGTGTTCCAGGGCACGCTGGGCGGCGCCTACTACGTGCTCACCACGTACCTGCAGCCGGTCCTCGGCTACAGCGCCCTGGAGGCGGGGCTGACGTTCCTGCCGCTCACCCTCGTCTGCATGGCCGCCGCGCTGAAGGCCGCCCCGGTGATGCTCGGCAGGTGGGGGATCCGTACGACGCTCAGCGCCGGCATGCTCGGCGCCGCAGCCGGGATCGCCCTGCTGACCGCGGGCATGCCCGCGGGCGGCGGCTTCTGGACGCTGATGCCGGGCAGCCTCGTCTGGGGATTCTTCGGCGGCGTCGCCTTCGTCGCCCTGTTCGCGGCGGCCGGCGCCGGGGTGGCACCGGAGGCGCAGGGCGTCGCGTCGGGCCTGGCCAGCACGGCCAAGGAGGTCGGCGGCGCGATGGGGCTGGCCGTCTTCGTCGCCGTCGCCACCGCCTCCTCCGACCTGCTCGGCGGGCTGCACGCGGCCGGCTGGGCCGCCGCGGCCGCCACCGCCCTGGGCGGCCTCGCCGCCCTGGCACTCGAACCGAACCGAACCACGGAAGGAATCACGTCATGATCGACGACCTCATCGGCAAGTACCTGGACGTCTGGAACGAGCGCGACGCCGCCGCCCGGGACCTCCTGATCAAGACCGTGCTCACCGACGACTCCGTCTACTCCGATCCCGACTACGCCGGGCTGCGCGGGCACGCGGAGTTGTCCGAGGCGATCGGCCGGGCCCAGGAGAACTTCGGCGACCTGGTGTTCACCCTCGGCACGCTGGTCGGCGCCCATCACGACACGGCGCTGTTCACCTGGCGGCTCGGCGCGCCGGGCTCGGAGACGCCGGTGGCGACCGGCTACGACGTCGTGGAGTTCGCGGGCGACCGCATCAGCCGCGTGGTCGGTTTCTTCGAATGAGATCTCCTTGTCAGGCTGGATTGACAGCGGCTCGCTTGTCAGTCTAGCTTGACAAGCATGCGAACTCTCACACCTGCGGGCCCCGCCCCCATCGCAGGGCCCGGCGACCCGACGCCCAGCCGGCTGCTGCTGTGCGGGGTGGTCGCCGGGCCGCTGTTCGTCGTCGCGTTCCTCGTCGAGGGCGCCCTCCGTGCCCACTACGACCCGCTGCGCCACCCGGTCAGCTCGCTCGCGCTCGGGCCGGGCGGCTGGGTGCAGGCGGTCAACTTCGTCGTGGCCGGCCTCTTGATGCTCGCCTTCGCCGCCGGGCTGCGGCGGGCGCTCCACAAGGTCTGGGGCCCGGCCCTGGTGGGGGTCTGGGGCGCCGGCCTGATCGGCGCCGGGGTGTTCACCACCGACCCGGTGAGCGGTTACCCGCAGGGCACCCCCGACCTGCTGGCCGAGCACGGCAGCACGCACGCGGCGCTGCACGACTACCTCTCGCTGGCGGGATTCGCAGCGCTGATCGCGGCCTGCCTGGTCTTCGCGGTCGGGTTCGCGCGGGACCGGAAGCTCGGGTGGGCGGCGTACTCGGCCGCCAGCGGGGCCGGGTTCACGGTCGCGATGGCGCTGGCCACGATCGCCTTCAGCCAGAACCCGGCGCTGGTCGCCCACGGCGGGCTCTTCCAGCGCGTCGCGGTCACCATTGGCTGGGCCTGGCTGACCCTGCTGGCGCTCCGGCTGCTCAGGCGGCGACCCGCCGGGCCGCGAACACCAGCAGGACGACCGCGGCGACCGTCATGATCGCGTTGCTGGCCAGGTCGGCCGCCGGGCTCGCGGGCACGATCACCTTCCACGGGAACGAGTGCCACGCGTACGTGAGCATGGCCCCCGCCGCGAGCGCCAGCCGGTGCGCGTCCGACCAGCCGGACCCGTGCGACCAGCGTCTCACCAGGACGCCGACCCCGGCGAACAACGCCAGATAGAGCAGCACGCCCAGCCACGCCGGGACTGACAGCCCGGCCAGCCAGGGCGACAGGCCGGTGGGGTCGCACGCGTAGAGGAGCACGAAGAACGCGCCGGCCGCCAGGGCGAACACGAACACCACCCACGGGCTCGGCGCCCGCCCCGCGACGGAGGGGGCGGTGCGGGGCAGGCGCAGGCCGAGCACGATGGACGCGACGACCAGTACCCCGGCGCCGGCGTACTGGATCGGGGTGGCGAACCAGCCGCCGAGCGCGCCCGTGGCGAAGGCTCCGAGGACGAAGTAGATCGCGAAGAACACGGCCACGGCCCAGAAACCGCGCTTCTTCAGCCACGGCTCGGTGCGGCGCGGACCGGCCAGCGTCTCCATGACCGCGATCGGGACGCTGATGCTCCAGATCGTGTGCACGCCGACCATGAACAGCAGCCAGGGGACCCCGATCCCCAGCGCGGGAACGTAGCCGTAGTCGAGGATGCGCACGCCGTACCAGTGCTGGTTCCACAACGTCTGGGTGAAGAACGCCTCCTCGAACATCCCGTATGCCAGCCCGAACGCCAGCATGGCCGGCCAGCCGCGCCCGGTCCGCCGGACCGCCTCGCGGATGAGCAGGGCGGCGGTCCCGTAGAGGGGAACGGTGCCGACCAGCACCCCGACATTGGTGATCGCCATGTTCCCCATCAGGAACTCGGCGGTCAGCGGCGCCAGGAAGAAGAGCCCGATCGCGGGCGCCACGCGAGCGAGTAAGGGCATCTGGTGAGTCGTTGTCACGACCTCCAGATAACACCACTTCGAGTAAAGTTACAACTGATGTAAAGATATTCGTGATGTAATCACCTGCCGGGCGCACGTGCTTGACGACGGCCGTGGCCCGGCGGATCTTTGCAGGTAGGAGGTCGCCCATGACCGAGAACGAGCTGCTGTCCGAGCGGGTGGCCGGCGGGATCCTGCCGCGGGTGCTGACCACCTTCGACATGGTGGCGATCTTCGTATCGATCGTCCTGTTCATCACGAACGCCGCCGTCATCCAGTCCGCGGGCCCGGCCGCGTTCGGGTGGTGGATCATCGCGTTCGCGCTGTTCCTCGTCCCGTGCGCGATCGTCACGGGCCAGCTCGGCGCCATGTTCCCCGGCGAGGGCTCCATCTACCTCTGGACGACCAAGGCGTTCGGGCCGTTCTGGGGATTCTTCGCCGGGTTCTGCGCCTGGTGGCCGGGTGTGCTGGTGATGGTGGCGACCGGGACGCTGACGATCTCGTTCCTCGGCTACGTCTTCCCCGCGCTCGGGGAGCTGTCCGTGGCGGCACAGGGCGGGCTGATCGTGGCGATCCTGCTGCTCGCGGCCGTGCTGGCGGTCCTGCGCTTCCGGCTGACGCAGAACGTGGTGAACGTCGTCTTCCTGGCGTACGGGCTGGCGATCCTGCTGATGTTCGCGGCCGGGATCGCGCACCTGGCCCAGGGGCACCCGGCGGCCACGAACCCGTGGGACTTCGCGGCCTGGAGCCCGTCGGCCGAGCACGGGCTCAACTTCGCGAGCTGGAGCTTCTTCGGCCTGGCCGTGCTGGCGCTGCTGGGCGTCGAGGTGCCGCTGAACATGGGGGTGGAGATCAGGCAGGAGCGGGCCGTGACCCGGTACCTGCTGTGGGGGTCGCTGGCCGTCATGGTCGCCTACCTGGTCGCCACCTGGGGCGTGATGGTGTCGGTGCCCGCCGGGGAGGCGGCGAACATCACGGCCGTGGCCGAGGCCGTGGGGATCGGGCTGGGCGGCTGGGCGGGCAAGCTGGTCGCGCTCGTGCTGGCCGCCATGTTCTTCATCATCACCGTCGTCTACAACTACTCCTTCGCCCGGCTGATCTTCGTGTCCGGGCTGGACCGGCGGCTGCCGAAGGCGGTCAGCCACGTCAACGCGCAGAAGGTGCCGGACGTGGCGGTCTGGATCCAGACCGTGCTGGCCGGGGTCTTCACGGTGGCGGCGTTCGTGGTGGTGCCCTTCGCCGCCACGAACACCGCCACCAGGCCCGCCGACGCGCAGACCGAGGTCTACAATGTCCTGCAGGCCGCGGTCACCGTGATCTGGTGCCTGTCGATCGTGGTGCTGTTCGTGGACGTGCTGATCATCCTGCGGCGCTACCGCGAGCAGTTCGAGGCGCGGCGGCTGGCCTCGCCCGCGGTGTTCTGGGTGGCCTCCGTCGTGGGGGCGCTGGCCTCGCTCGTGGGCGTGGTGGCCACGCTCTCCGGGTCGTGGACGCCGCTGATCTCCAACGACGCGGGCAAGGTCACGCTGCTCGGCGCCGAGATCGCGTACGGGATGTGGTTCTGGCTGGTCGGCGGGATCGCGCTGGCGTCGCTGCTGGTGGGCGCCCTGCTGTACCTGGTCGGGCGCCGGGTGGCCGCCTGAGGCCGGGCGGCACGGCGAAGGGCCCGGCCTCCTGGGAGGCCGGGCCCTCGGGTGCAGGCGCCTTCGGAGGGGAGGGGTGAGGCGCCTTCAGGGGGAACGTCAGTGCTGGGTCGCCTTCTCCGCGCCGACGCCGGTGAGGGAGCGGACCTCCATCTCGGCGTACTTCGCCGCGTTGTACTCCTTGCTGAGGATCGTGCCGAGCCACCCGCACAGGAAGCCGATCGGGATCGACAGGATGCCGGGGTTGCTCAGCGGGAACCAGTGGAAGTCCACGCCGACGATCAGCGCGCTCGGCTTGACGCCGGCCGGGGGCGGCGGCGCCGAGACCACCGGCGAGAAGATGACCAGGACCAGGGCCGAGATCAGGCCGCCGTAGATGGCCGAGACCGCGCCCGTCGTGTTGAACCGCTTCCAGAACAGGCTGTAGAGGATCGCGGGCAGGTTGGCCGAGGCCGCGACGGCGAAGGCCAGGGCGACCAGGAAGGCCACGTTCTGGCCCTGAGCCAGGATGCCCAGGCCGATCGCGATGGCGCCGATGACCAGGGCGGAGATGCGCGCCACCACGACCTCCTGGCGCTCGCTGGCCTGGCCGCGCTTGAAGACGTGCGCGTACAGGTCGTGCGAGAAGCTGGAGGAGGAGGCCAGCGTGAGGCCCGCCACGACGGCGAGGATCGTGGCGAAGGCGACGGCGCCGATGAGCGCCAGCAGGATCGTGCCGCCGACCGAGCCGAAGATCTCCTGGCCGATGCGTTCGGCCAGCATCGGCGCGGCCGTGTTGCCCGCCGCGTCACCGGCGACGATCGCGGTCTTGCCGACCAGGGCCGCGGCGCCGAAGCCGAGGACGAGGGTCAGCAGGTAGAACACGCCGATGATGCCGATGCCCCACAGGACCGACTTGCGGGCGTCCTTGGCGGTGGGGACGGTGTAGAAGCGGATGAGGATGTGCGGCAGGCCCGCGGTGCCGAGCACCAGCGCCAGGCCAAGGCTGATGAGGTCGATCTTGCCGGCCAGCCCCTGGGCCTCGGTGCCGTACTTCAGCCCGGGGATCAGGAAGTTGCCCGGGTTCGCCTTGGGGCCGCTGGTGGTGGCGGCCTGGCCGAGCAGGGCCGACAGGTTGAAGCCGAACTTGCCCAGCACCAGCACCGTCACCAGCGCGGCGCCGCTCATCAGCAGCACGGCCTTGACGATCTGCACCCAGGTGGTGCCCTTCATGCCGCCGAAGACCACGTAGACGATCATCAGCGCGCCCACGCCGACGATGGTCCACGCCTTGCCCGCCGGGGAGGTGATGCCGAGCAGCAGGCCGACCAGCGCGCCCGCGCCGACCATCTGGGCCAGCAGGTAGAAGATGCTGACCACGATGGTGGACACGCCCGCCGCCGTGCGCACGGGACGCGGGCTCATCCGGAAGGCCAGCACGTCGGCCATGGTGAACTTGCCCGAGTTCCGCATCAGCTCGGCGACCAGCAGCAGCGCGACCAGCCACGCCACCAGGAACCCGATCGAGTACAGGAACCCGTCGTAGCCGGACAGCGCGATGATGCCGGCGATGCCGAGGAAGGAGGCGGCCGACATGTAGTCGCCGCCGATGGCCAGCCCGTTCTGCACGCCGGTGAACGACCGCCCGCCGGCGTAGTAGTCGGCGGCCGTCTTGGTCTGCCGGCTCGCCCAGAACGTGATCCCCAGCGTGGCGGCGACGAAGGTGAGGAAGAGGATCATCCCCAGGGTGTGGGAGCTCACTTGGTCTTCTCCTCAACCTCGTGGCGGAGCTTGTCGGCGATCGGGTCGAGCTTCTTCTCGGCGTGCCTGGCGTACGCCCACGCGATGAGGAACGTGGAGACGAACTGGAGCAAACCGAAGACGAGGCCGACGTTGATCTCACCGAGCAGCTTGATCCCCATGAAGCCGCGCGCCCAGCCGGACAGCACCACGTAGAGCAGGTACCACGCGAGGAACGCCACGGTCATCGGGAACGTCCAGGCGCGGAATCGCCGTTTCAGATCCTGGAATTCACTGCTCTCCTGAACTTCCTCATAGACCGATGCGTCATGTTCTTTAGTAGTCACGAGACCTCCACTGTGATGCGGATCACGCCCAACGTAAGAGCGCAACCTACCCGTCGTGGAGGCCCCTGGTGACGTTGTTCGACGAGTCGCTGGGGTCCGGCGATTAGTTGGGGATGGCTTGCGGTGAAAGGTCTGTTACGCGCGACGAGCGGTTGGTCGCTCGTTTCATCGGGGCGCTTCCACGGAGAGCGCGAACAGGTGGAGCTGAGGCCGGGTGAGCGCGGGCAGGGTGAGCGAGCGCAGCTCCCTGGCCGGGTCGAGCGCCGCCTGCACCTCGAACAGCCCGACCCGTAGCGAATTGGCGCCCGTGCGGCCGTGGCGGTGGGTGCAGCGGAGCACCTCGGAGGCCCCCGCCCCGGGCTGGCCGCCCCAGTCGGGCAGGACGAACGGCACCTGGGCGGTGGTCCCGTCGGCGTACGTGGCGGTCAGCGTGGAGGTGACGGCCCCGGAACTGGCCGCGCCCAGCAGCCGGACCTTGGCGTACTTCCCGGACGGCACGGTGATCGTCTGTCCCTGGCCGGCGACGTTGTTCCCGGCCCCGTCCCCGTACGCGGGGAAGACGAAGCTCAGGCCCTCGTGGACGAGCGGCCCGGCGGGCGGCAGCTCCTCGGCCGGATAGGTGTAGCCGGACCCGTCGAAGTCGCCGTCCGCCATCGCCTCGTGCGTGGAGACGCCGTCGTTGCCGAAGTACGGCGACAGGTCCACCGGCGTGGTGGGCCCGGGAGGCGGGATCGGCGGCAGCCCCCAGGCGTCCCCCGGCCTGCTCACCGGCACAGGTCCGATGACCGGGTCGGGCCGCGCGCCCGTGTGGACGAGCACCTCGCTCCCCTTGCCCAGGGCGATCTCCACGACGCCCTCCCCCAGGTCCTTCACCCGAGCGGGACGGCCGTCGGACAGCACGGCGGTGACCGGCCCGTCGAGCCCGTGCCTGAGCCTGAGCGGCGCCCCCGCCACGCTCCTGATGCGGATGAACGAGGTGCGGCCGCCCTTGCGCACGGCCGAGACCAGGAACGCGCCCTGCGTCCGGAAGTCGTGGATCGTGACGTCCGCCCACGAGGCGGGCACGGCCGGGAAGACGCGGACGATCCCGCCCCAGCTCTGGCAGAGCATGTCGTGAAGGGACTGGGCGGCCGACAGCGGCGTCTCGATGACCGGCCCGGCCTCGGCGTAGTGGGTGTTGGCCGTGCACGGGTAGCGGGCGGCCGGGTCGAAGAACCGGTCCAGATAGGACAGCGCGGTGTCGCCACGGCCCATCATGGCGTAGAGCGAGGCCGCGCCGGTGTAGCTGTAGCCGCGGTGCGCGCCCGTCAGCGACTGCCAGTGGGCGACCGACTTCTCGATCAGCTCGCGCTGCTCCGGCTGGTCCCAGTTGACCAGGTAGAGGGGGTAGATCATGAGGAGGTGGGAGTAGTGGCGGTGCGACTGCGCGTACGGCGTGCTCGCGCCGATCATGAAGCCGTCGGCGTCGGCCGGGTAGTCGACGAGCGTGTCCAGCACCTCCCGCCACTTCGCCGCGAGCGGGTCGTCGATCCCGAGCCGCTCGGCCGACTCGATCAGGGTCCGGCAGCCCCACCGGATCAGCGCCAGGTCGTAGTTGGTGTCCTGGGGCGGGGTGACCGGGTATTCCGGTGAGAGCGTGCTGGGCAGGTGCAACCTGCCGTCCGCGCCGGCGGCCAGGAAGTGCAGGTAGTAGTTGATCGCCCGCCGCAGCAGCGGGAAGACCGTGTCACGCAGCAGCCTGTCGTCCATGGTGTGCCGGTAGGTCAGCCACACGTTGTGCAGCGCCCACGTGAGGTCGCCCACCTCGGCGCCCGTGCCGGGCGTGCCGACGCTCCGGTTGCAGAACATGTCGGAGCTGCGTCCCAGCCCGGCCGAGTCGGCGCGGTAGGCGGCGGGCACGTTGGCGACGAGCTGGTCGCGGTTGCGGTCGAGCGTGCTGGTGAGCGAGTCGAGCTCCAGGTGGTTGGAGCCGTGGATGAGCCAGTACTCGAGCTGCACGTTGAGGTTCCACCACACCGCCGGCCACGGGGTGGACTCCAGCCAGGGGCCGGTGGTGGCCATGACCGGGCCGCCCGTCCGGCCGGCGGAGGCGACCTTGTAGAGCTGGATCCAGTAGAAGCTCTGCAGCCGCTGGTCGGGCAGGGAGACGAAGCTCTTGCCGTAGAAGTCGTGCCACCAGTTACGGTGCCGCTTCCGCGTGATCCCGTACGACGGCGCGTTCCGGATCCTGGCGAGCGCGCTCTCCTGGGCCTCGGTCGCGGACGGGAAGCTGTGGCCCACGGTGACCAGGAGCGTCCCGTCCTTGACGCGGTAGGCGGTGGCGGTCTGGCCGCCCCCGGTGAGCGGCTGGAGCACCTGCTCGACGTCGCCCGCGGTCGCGGTGGTCCAGGGCGGGTTGGGCGTGTAGCCGCTGGGCGGGGCCTCGGAGACGGATCGGGGGCTGACGGCCTCCTCGGGGTGGAAGGTCCAGCGCACCTGCTCCTCACCGCCGGCCTCCGCCTTGGCGACGAGGACTTCGTCGTGGATGAACGCGGAGAAGGACAGCTTGCCCTTGTCCGTGGTGACGGTGCCGGTGACCTCGGCGTCCCACAGGCTGAGCCGCAGGTCGACGGCCGTGATCGTGCCGACCGGGTCGAGGGTGACGTGGCCGACGGGCAGGCGGCAGGTGCCCCAGCCGCTGCCGAACTGGGGCCGGTGGTCCTGGACGCGGCCGTGCTGGACGGTGAAGCGGATCTTGTTCTGGCCGGGCTCCTGGTAGACCATGCTGCCCAGCAGGCCGTCGCCGAGAAACGGGCCCTCGGACCAGGTCCTGGGCATCCTGCCCCAGAGCAGGTCCTGGCCCTTCATGAACTCGGCCCAGGGCACACGCTGCCGGAGCTGCCAGCCCAGGGCCGCCCCAGTGGGCTCGGCGGGCTCGGCGGGCTCGGTTTCCGCGAGAGCCGGGGCGGCGGGGACGAGGGCGAGGCCTAAGCCGCCGAGCACGGCACGGCGGGTGGGGTCGTGAGAGGGGGGTGTCATGCGGGACCTCACAGACGAGACATCGGGTCTTTCGTCTGTATGACACGCAAGATGACCTTAGTCAAGGGTAGTCAACCGAAATTCATCGGATGCATCACCCCTTAACAGCGCCCGCGGTGAGCCCTTCGACGATGTAGCGGCGGATGGCGGCGAACAGCACGAGGGTCGGCAGCACCGAGATCACGGTGGCCGCGGCCATGGAACCCCAGTCGATGTCGTACTGGGTGATGAAGGAGTTCATGGCGACCGGGATGGTCTTGGCGTCCTCGCTGTCGATGAACGTGATCGCCAGGAACAGCTCGTTCCAGCACTGCACGAACGCGAAGATGAACGTGGCCGCGATGCCCGGCAGCATGACCGGAATGACCACCCGCACCATGGCCACCAGCCGCGAGGCGCCGTCCACCTGCGCGGCCTCCTCCAGCGCGACCGGCACCCGCTCGTAGAAGCCGCGCATGATGATCGTGGCGAACGGCACCAGCATGGCCACGTACACCAGCATCAGCCCGGCGAGCCGGTTGAGCAGGTCGAGGTCGGACATCAGCAGGTAGAGCGGGCCCAGCGCGATGAACAGCGGGATCATCTGCGTCACCAGGAACGCCAGCATCAGCGCGCCCCGGCCGGGGAAGGCGAAGCGGGCGAGGGTGTAGCCGCCCAGCACGCCGATCGCGGTCACCACGCCGGCCGCGACGAGCGAGACGAGCAGGCTGTTCAGCAGGTAGGCGCCGAAGTCCGCGAACGAGAACAGCTCCTCGTAGTGCTCGAACGTCAGGTTGCCCGGCCAGTACCTGAGCGGCATCGAGAAGATCTCGGACTTGGGCTTGAGCGAGGTGACGACGATCCAGTAGAGGGGGAAGAGGGTGATCAGCAGCCAGGCGCCCAGCACGACGACCTTCGCTGCGGTCGCGACACGTCTCATCTGGATTTCTCGAATCTCGTCGCGTTCAGGTAGAAGACGCTGAAGGACAGCAGCAGGCCCAGGATGAGCAGGCCCACCGCGCCCGCCCGGCCGTAGTCGCCGCCGATGACCTGCTGGATGAGGAAGGTCGTGATGATGTCGGTGCCGCCGGCCGGGCCGCCGCCGGTCATCGAGTAGATGAGGTCGGGGAAGTTGAGGATCCAGATGATCCGCAGCAGCACGATGAGAGCGAGCGTGGGCCGGATGTGCGGCAGCGTCACGTGCCAGAACTGCCGCAGCCGCGACGCGCCGTCCACGGCCGCCGCCTCGTACAGCTCCTTCGGCACCGACTGCAGGGCGGCCATGATCATGATGGCGAAGAACGTGACGCCGTACCAGATGTTGGCCACGATCACCGAGGTCATCGCCCACCCGGGGGTGGCCAGGAAGCCGATGCGCTGGTCGATGAGGCCGGTCTTGAGCAGCAGGTCGTTGATCACGCCGAACTGCCCGTTGAACATCCACCGCCACAGCAGCCCGATCAGGAACCCCGACATGGCCCACGGGAAGAACACCCACGCCTGGTAGAGGCCCCGGCCGCGGAAGTGCCGGCGCAGCAGCAGCGCCAGCCCGAAGCCGAGGAAGAACTGGAAGAACAGCGAGACGACCACCCACGTGCCGGTGTTCCGCAGCGCCGTCCAGAACCGGTCCTCGACCAAGACGGCCCGGAAGTTCTCCAGGCCGACGAAGGGCGTCGAGGTGATGTCGAACAGGTTGTAGCGCTGGAAGGCGATGACCGTGCCGCGGATCATCGGGTAGTACGTGAACAGGGTCACGAAGACCACGCCGGGCAGCAGGCACAGGGCGATGAACCTGGCCCGGCGGGCGGTGAAGAGCCTCATGAGACCTTCTTGGCCTGGTCCGTCCAGAAGGCGTCCCACGACTTGAGCACCTCGGCCGTGGTCTTCTTGCCGGTGATCAGGGCCTGGACGTCACGGTCGGAGTCGACGAGGAACTGGCTCCAGCCCGGGTAGTCGACGGGCCTGATCGTGATCACCTGCTTGGGGTCCTGCTGGGCCTGCAGGTACGCCTTCCACGCGCCCTGCGAGAACTGCGGGTCGCTCTGGGCCTGCTTGGAGATCGGGATGAGCGAGTTGCCCTTGGCGAAGGCGATGCTCTGCTTGGCCTCCGAGAGGAACTGGACCAGCTTGACCGCCTCCTTCGGGTGCGTGGTGAAGGAGGTGGCGCCCCATCCGGCGTAGCCGACGGGCTGGAAGGCGTATCCGGACGGGCCCTTGGGGATGGGGGCCGTCGACCAGGCCGTCATGCCGCTCTCCTGGACCGTCTTGATCACTTCGGGGTCCTGGATGAGCATGCCGGTGACGCCCGAGGTGAACCCCTGGACCATCTCCGGGTAGCCCCAGGAGACGGAGTCGGGCGGCGACGCCTCCTTGAAGATCTTCACGTAGAGGTCCATGGCCTGGGCGGCCTCGGGGGTGGAGAAGATCGTCCGCTTGTCCTTGAGATAGAACGATTTTTCGGGATTCAGGGCTTCGCCGTTGTACGCGCTGACCATCATGACCGCGTAGTCGGCCCCGCCCTTGCCGCCCCGGAACGAGTAGCCGAACCGATCGCCCGAGGTCATCTTCTTGCCGGCCTCGTAGAGCTCCTGCCAGGTGGCCGGCGGCTGCGTCATGCCCCGGTCCGTACGGTAGAAGATCGTGCGCTCGTAGAAGCCGTACGGGATCAGGTACGCCTTGCCGCCGACCTCGACGGCCTTCTTCTGGGCCAGCTCGGTCAGGTCCGACCAGCCGGGCCACTCCGTGGTGGGCAGCTCGGCCAGCCAGCCGTTGTTGGAGAAGGACTTGGCCGTGTGGTCGCGCACTTCCAGCACGTCCAGGTCCTTCTTCGTCTGCAGGATCTGGGTGATCTTCTGGTCGGCGCTGTCGAGCGGCGGCGAGATCAGCTCCACCTTGATGCCCGGGTTGGCCTTCTCGAAGTCCTTCAGCAGCGTTTTGATGAGCTTCGTGCGTTCGGGACTGGTCAGGCTCTCGATCATGCGGAGCCGTACCTCGCCGGGGGACGACGAGCCGGAGCCGCAGCCCGCGAGCAAGAGCGTGGCGGCGACCGCGGCCGCCAGGAGGGGGGTTCTCATGCTGAGCCTCCAGCTTCAGACAGCGCTGTCAGTCACGCGCTGCCAGTCACGCTAGGCGACCGACCCCCTCCAGCGCTAGACCGAGATCCTTGATCAACGTGTCCGCGGGCTCCAGGCCGACCGAGAGCCGCACGAGGCCGACGGGGATGCCCATGGTGGCCCGCACGCTCTCCTCGGTGGACAGGGCGGGGGCGTTCACCAGGCTCTCAAAACCCCCCCAAGACACACCAATCCTGAAATGTCGCAACTTGTCGAGGAAGAGTCCGACCTCCTGGCGCGATTCCGTGTCCAGCACGAGGCTGAACAGGCTGGAGAACCCCGACATCTGCCGCTTCGCGAGGTCGTGCCCCGGATGGGACGGCAGCCCGGGGTGGTTCACCGCCCGCACGGCCGGATGCTCCGCCAGGAACTCGGCCACGGCCAGCCCCCGCTCCTGGTGCGCGGGCATCCGCACGGGCAGCGTGCGCAGCCCCTTGATCACCTTGGCCGCGTCGTGCGGCGACATGGCGGCCCCGTACAGCTGGTACTCGGTCAGCGCCAGCGGCCTGATCAGCCGGGACGGGCCCACCACGACGCCGCCCACGAGGTCGCTGTGCCCGCCGATGTACTTCGACAGCGAGTGCACGACGAGATCGACGCCCATGGTCAGCGGCTTCTGGAAGATCGGCGTGGACCAGGTGTTGTCCATCACGCTCACCAGCCCGCGCTCCCGCGCCCACGCGGTGACTTCGGCGATGTCGACCACGGCGTAGGCCATGTAGGAGGGGGACTCGAAGTAGAGTAGACGGGTGGTCGCCCTGATAGCGCTGTCACACTCCGCGAGGTCGTTCACGTGCGTATGCGTGACCCCGAACTTCTCCAGGTAGCGCAGGAACTGGGTGGTCGGCCCGTACACTGCGCCCAGCACCAGCACGTGATCCCCGGCCTTGACGAGCGAGGAGATGGTCGCCGAGATGGCCCCCATTCCCGACCCGAAACACTTGGCACGCTCTCCCCGCTCGAGCGCGGCGAGCTTACGCTGAGCGAGATCGACCGTCGGGTTGGTCCCCCGCCAGTAGACGTACCTCTCGTCCTCGTTCCTGATCGCCTCGCCGAGCTCCTGCGCGCTCCCGAACGTGAACAGCGAGTTCTCGAACACCGGTGGGTTGACCGCGCCCAACGCCCAGGGCTCGTCCTCGCCCAACCGGCCACAGATCCATTCGTCATCCATGGGGGCAGACTATGACAGCCAGGGATCTGGGTGACCGGGCGGCCTCCCAGGGTGAAACCACTCGCAAGCCGACCATGGCCGACGTGGCCCGCCACGCGGGTGTGAGCCTCAAGACCGTCTCCCGGGTGGTCAACCAGGAGCCGCACGTCCGGGCCTCGCTGCAGGAGCGCGTGCAGGCGGCCATCAGCGCGCTCGGCTACCGCCGCAACGAGGCCGCCGCCCGCCTGGCCAGGGGCGCGACCATGCTGACGCTCGGGCTGGTGATGGAGAACATCTCCAACGAGTTCT
The DNA here is from genome assembly GCF_053603495.1 of Nonomuraea sp. NPDC004186. Lineage (NCBI taxonomy): Bacteria > Bacillati > Actinomycetota > Actinomycetes > Streptosporangiales > Streptosporangiaceae > Nonomuraea > Nonomuraea sp. NPDC004186. The sequence continues at coordinate 56,469 of NZ_JBSGFQ010000001.1, forward strand.
ACTCCCGCCTGGCCGCCGCCGTGGAGTCCGCCGCGGCCCGGTACGAGGCGCTGGTGGTGTTCGGCTCGTACGAGGAGAGCGCCGACAAGGAGCGCATGCTCATCGAGTCCATGTACGCCCGGGGCGTGGACGCCCTGATCGTCGTCCCCTCGGCGGCCGATCACTCGTGGCTGGCCGAGCACGCCTCGCTCACCACGGTGTTCGTGGACCGCGTGCCCCCGGGCCTGGAGTCGGCGGACGTGGTGCTGCTGGACGACGTGCGGGGCGGCCGGGCCGCGACCGAGCACCTGCTGGCGCGCGGCCACCGCCGGATCGCGCTGGTCTCGGACGACGAGGGCATCAGCTCGGTGCACGACCGCGCGACCGGCTACCGCGCGGCCCTGCGCGCGGCCGGGCTGACGGCCGACGACGCGCTGACGGTCCGCGGGCTCTTCGACCCGTGGCGGGTCTCCCACGAGGTGAGCCGCCTCCTGGACCTGCCCGACCCGCCGACGGCCTTCTTCGCCACCAACAACCGCGCCGCGATCGGCATCCTGCAGGCGCTGCGGGAACGTCCGGAGCGGCCCGCGTACGTGAGCTTCGACGACTTCGCCCTGGCCGATGTGTTCAACCCCGGGGTGACGGTGGTCCGCTACGACACGGCCCGCCTGGCCCGCAGCGCGGTGGACCTCCTGCTGAACCCGTCGCCGTCGCCCCGCCGCGTCAAGGTCCCGGTCGAGCTGGTGGCCAGAGGCTCGGGCGAGCTGCCGCCCTCCTGAACACCGTGCGTGAGCGGCGTTCGTCTCGCTAGGGTCGAGTTGTGCCTCTTCCCGCCGCCGACCTCGCCCGGCTTCTTCGCAACCGGCCGGAGCTGGCCGCCGTCCCCTCCGCCGAGGCGCTCGAACGCCTGCTCGCGGCGCCGGAGCTGGCCGTGCCCGCCCTGCTCGCGCTCGACGCCGACTGCCACCTTGTCAGCCAGGCGCTGCAGATCCTGGGCGGTGAGGCCGGCCGCGCGGCGCTGGCCGAGCTGCTCCACGACCCCGGCGACCGGCTCGGCGAGACGATCGAGACCCTGGCCGCGTGGGGCCTCGTGACCCTCGACGGGGCCGGCGACGGGGGCGGCGACGGGGGCACGGTGAGGTCCCCGCACCCGCAGGGGCTGTGGGCGAACCCGTTCGGGCTGGGCCGGCCGTTGCGCGAGCTGACCGCCGAGGATCTGAAGTCCCTGGTCAAGGGGCTGGGCGGCAGGCCCAAGGGCCGCAAGTCGGAGGTGCTCGCCCAGGCGGCGGAGATCGTGCGCGACGGCCGGGCCGTCCGCGCCCGCGCCGCCGCGTTGCCGCGCGAGGCGGCAGCGCTGCTGGAGTCGATGGCGGACGGGCAGCCGGTCTTCCAGCACGCCGTCTGGTACGGCACCGTCGATGCGGACCATCCGGTCACGCGCCTGGCCGAGGCCGGGTTCGTGGTGCGGGACGGCTGGGAGTACGAGATGCCCATGGAGGTCGCGCTCGCGCTGCGCGGCGACGGCTGGAAGCCGGAGCTCACGGGCCAGCCGGACGTGCCGTCGGTGGAGCTCACCGGGCCCGCGGACGGGCTCGCCGCCGCGCTGGCCGCCGTTGACCAGGTGGAGGCGCTGATCGAGCTGACGGGAACGCAGCCCATCGCCGAGCTGAAGGCGGGCGGGGTGGGCGCGCGGGAGCTGAAGCGGGTGGCCAAAGCGCTGGACGTTCCCGAGCAGGCGGTCGTGCTCTGGCTCGACCTCGCCTTCGGCACCGACCTGATCGCCTCCGAGGCCGGCGAGAGGCTGGCCGGCACCACTCTGGCCGACGAGTGGCTGGGCCTGGATCCGGCTTCGCGGTGGCAGGCCCTGGTGGAGTCCTGGCTGGCGATGCCGCAGGCGGCCACGTTCAGGGTGACGGGCTGCTGCGAGGAGCACATGACGCCGCAGGCTCCGCCGTACCAGTTCGAGAGCGGGGCCGGCGAGATCCGGCGGGCCGCGCTGCGCGTGCTCCGGACGCTGCCTCCCGGGCGGGGGTCGAGCCCTGAGGGGTTGCTCCCGGCCGTGGGCTGGCGGACGCGGGCGGTCAAGGAGTTCGCGCCGGCCGCCGCCGAGTTCGTGGCCGCCGCCCTGCGCGAGGGCGAGCTGCTCGGGATGGTCCAGGAGGGTGCGCTGACCGAGCTCGGCCGCGCCCACCTCGACGGCGCCGGCGTGGCCGGCCGCTTCCCCACGCCGACCCACACCGTGACCCTGCAGAACGACCTGACCGCGATCGTGTCAGGGGTGCCCGCGCCGCAGCTGACCGCGTTCCTGAACGGCTGCGCCGACCTGGAGTCACGCGACCGGGCCAGCGTGTGGCGCTTCTCGCACAAGAGCGTGCGCCGGGCGCTGGACGCGGGGACGACGGCCGACGGCCTGCTCGACGAGCTGGCCCGCGTCGCCGCCAAGGCCGTCCCCCAGCCGCTGCGTTACCTCGTCACCGACGTCGCCCGCCGGCACGGCGCCGTCCGCGTCACCTCCGCCGCCTCCGTGGTGACCGCGGAGGACCCGGCGCTCATCACCGAGCTGTGCGGGACCAGGGCCCTGCGCAAGCTGGCGCTGCGCGCCATCGCCCCCACGGTCGCCCTCAGCGCCCTGCCTCCCGACGAGACCCTCCAGCTGCTGCGGCAGGGCGGCCACGCCCCGGTCGCCGTGGCCCCCGACGGCACCATCAAGGCGGAGCCGCCCCAGCGCCGCCGCCTGCCCGTGGAGCCCGACCCGGCCTGGGACGCCACCGCGATCCTCCAGGGCGGCGAGCCCGGCACGCCCGCCGAGGCCCTGTCCGTGGCCTCCGTCACCGGCGAGCCGATCGTCATCGTCTGGCAGCGGCGTGAGCACTACATGGAGGACATCGAGCTCACCCGCGGCACGGTGTCCGGCTACTGCCACGACTGCGGCGCCGAACACACCTTCCAGCGGGCCCGGATCAAGGAGGCGCATCTGCCCTGATCGCCGGCGGGATCACTGGCGGGGTCACTGGTGGGGTCACGACGAGCGGGGGCGCCAGTCGCCGCGGTCGAGGTCGAGGTCCTCCGGGGTGTGCAGCCTGACCATGGTCCTGGCGACCCCGGGCGGCACGCGGTGCGGGGTCAGGAAGGACACCGACACCATCACCGCGAACGCGATCGGCACCGTCCACGCCGCCGGCTGGCCCAGCAAGGCGCCGGCGGGCCCGTCGTACGGACCGGCGACAATCGTGACGAGCACGGCCGCGCACGCGAGCCCGCCGCCCACGAACAGCCCGGCCAGCGCCCCCGTGGTCGACAGGCGGCGCCACCAGATGCCCAGCACGAGCAGCGGGCAGAACGACGAGGCCGCCACCGCGAACGCCAGCCCCACCACGTCCGCCACCGGCAGCGCCCGCGCCCACAGCGCCAGGGCCAGCGGCACCGCGACCGCCATCAGCGTGGCGATCCTGAACGAGCGCACGCTGCCCTTGAGCAGGTCCTGCGCGATCACCCCCGCCACGGACACGGTCAGCCCCGACGACGTGGACAGGAACGCGGCGAACGCCCCCGCCGTCACCAGCGCCGTCAGCAGCTCGCCCAGCGTGCCGCCGACCATCCGCGCGGGCAGCGTCAGCACGACCGTGTCCGTGCGGACCAGGTCGGGCGCGTAGAGGCGGCCGAGCCAGCCGTACACGGCGGGCATCAGGTAGAAGGCCCCGAGCAGCGACAGCACCACCAGCGTCGTGCGGCGGGCGGCCCGGCCGTCCGGGTTGGTGTAGAAGCGCACCAGTACGTGCGGCAGCCCCATGGTGCCCAGGAACGTGGCCAGGATCAGCGAGTACGTCGAGTAGAGCCCGTACTCCTTGCCCCCGGCCAGCGGCACCTGCCAGGTGGCCGCGTCCTGCGGGCCGACCGCGGGCGCGCCGTCGGCCTTCCACGCCATCAGCAGGAACACCAGCGGCAGGGCCAGCGCCGTCAGCTTGAGCCAGTACTGGAACGCCTGCACGAACGTGATCGACCGCATGCCGCCGGACAGCACGTTCACCGCCACGACGACCGCGACCAGCAGGCCGCCGACCCACACGGGCGCGCCGGTGATCTCCCGCAGCACCAGGCCCGCGCTCTGGAACTGCGGCATCAGGTAGAACCAGCCGATCAGCACGACGAGCACGCTCGCGGTGCGGCGCACGGCCATCGACTCCAGCCTGGCCTCGGCGAAGTCCGGCAGCGTGTACGCCCCCGAGCGCCGCAGCGGCGCCGACACCAGCACGAGCAGCACCAGGTAGCCGCCGGTCCAGCCGACGGGCAGCCAGAGCATGTCCACGCCGAACGACAGGATGAGCCCGGCGATGCCCAGGAACGAGGCCGCCGACAGGTACTCGCCGCCGATGGCCGAGGCGTTCCAGAGCGGGCTGACGGTGCGGGAGGCGACGTAGAAGTCGGAGGTGGTGCGGGAGACCCTGATCCCGAACGCCCCGATCAGCACGGCCGCCACCACCACGATCAGCACCGCGGTGAGGCTCATCGGCGTTTGACCAGTTCGGCGAAGTGGCGCTCGTTGCGCTCGGCCTGGCGCACGTACAGCCAGGCGCCGATGACGAAGGCGGGGTAGATGAGCCCGGCGAGCACCGCCCACGGGAGCGGGACGCCGAGCAGGTGGACCGAGCGCAGCTCGGGGATGAGCAGGAACAGCAGCGGCAGCCCGCCGACCACGCACGCCAGCACCGTGCAGACGAAGAGCGCCAGCCGGACCTGGGTGCGCAGGAACGAGCGCATGTAGACCTCGCCGAGCCTGGTCTGCTCGTCGATCTCCCGGGTGGCCGGGTAGCGGGGCCGGCGCGCGGCGGCCGTACGCGGGCTCACCACGGCCACCCGGCGCAGGGTCTCGCGCCGGGACGCCTCGGCGCGGGGCAGCGGGGCCCGGCGCCCGGGACGCGGTTCGGGGCTCATCAGGACCTCGCCTTTCTGGCTCTGCGCACCAGCAGGTCGCGCAGCTCGCGCGTGTGGCGGCGGCTGACCGGCAGTTCGGTGTCCCCCACCCGCACCGTGCACTTGCCCGAGTCGATGTGCAACTCCTCGATGTGCTTGACGGCCACCAGATGGCTCCGGTGCACGCGGACGAACCCGGCCGAGGCCCACCGCTCCTCCAGGGTGGCCAGCGGGATGCGCACCAGATGGCTGCCCGTCGCCGTGTGCAGCCGCGCGTAGTCCCCGTGCGCCTCGACGTAGATCACGTCGGCGCTGGACACGAACCGCGTCACCCCGCCCAGTTCGACCGGGATCGTGTCGGTCTCCCCCGCCTCCGCGGGCACGTCGGCCGAGACCGCCACCCGCCGGATCGCCTCCGCCAGCCGCTCCGGGCGTACCGGTTTGAGCAGGTAGTCCTCGGCCTTGATCTCGAACGCGTCCACGGCGTGCTCCTCGTACGCCGTCACGAACACCACCCGGGGCGGGTTCGCGAACTGCGACAGCAGCCGCCCCAGCACCACGCCGTCGAGCCCGCGCATCCGGATGTCGAGGAAGACCGCGTCGATCGGCCGGCCGTCGGCGATGGCGCGGTCGAGCAGCCGCAGCGCCGCCGCGCCGTCCCTGGCGGTGGCCACCTCGCCGATGCGGGGGTCGGCACGCAGCAGGTACGACAGGTCTTCGAGGGCAGGCAGCTCGTCATCGACCGCGAGGACCCGTAGTTGCGCCATAGACAGTGATAAAACCGACAAGAAAGATCGAGGTCAACGGGCAGAGACGCCTGGGTGATATTTCGGCAACCTGATGTTGACCTTGGTGCCCGCTCCCTGGGCCGTCTCGACCACGAGGCCGTACTCGTCGCCGTAGACCTGGCGCAGCCGTTCGTCCACGTTCGCCAGCCCGACGCCGCCCGTGGGGGCGATGTCACCTGCGAGGATGCGGCGCAGCCGGTCGGGGTCCATGCCGAGCCCGTCGTCCTCGACGCTGATGCGGCACTCCGCCCCGGCGTCCTCGGCGATGATCGTGATGCGGCCGACGCCGTTGCGGCTCTCCAGGCCGTGCCTGACGGCGTTCTCGACGAGCGGCTGCAGGCACAGGAACGGCACCGCGACCGGCAGCACCTCGGGCGCGATCCGGAGCGTCACCTGGAGCTGGTCGCCGAACCTGGCCCGCTCCAGGATCAGGTAGCGGTCGATCGAGCGCAGCTCCTCGGCGAGCGTGGTGAACTCGCCGTGCCGGCGGAAGGAGTAGCGGGTGAAGTCGGCGAACTCCAGCAGCAGCTCCCTGGCCCGCTCCGGGTCGGTGCGCACGAAGGAGGCGATCGTGGTGAGCGAGTTGTAGATGAAGTGCGGCGAGATCTGCGCCCGCAGCGCGCGTACCTCGGCCTCCATGAGCAGCGTGCGCGAGCGGTCCAGCTCGGCCAGCTCGAGCTGCGAGTCCACCCACCCGGCCACCTCCTGCGCGGCCCTGACCAGGCCGGCGGAGGCGTCCTGCCCGTAGGCGGCCAGGGCTCCCACGACCCGGTCGTCGGTGGTGAGCGGCACCACCACGGCCTGGCGGATCGGGCATTCGAGCAGCTCGCAGTCGATGGTCAGCACCTGGGTGCGGCCGTCCTTCAAGGTGGCCGCCGCGTGCTCGAACGCCTGGTCGGCGTGGTGCTCGCCGGCGCCGTCGTAGACGAGCAGCCGCTCACCGTCGGTGATGGCCAGCGCGGCCGAGCCGAGCAGCGCGCGCAGGTGCCGCGAGGCCCGCTCGGCGCCGTCGGCGGTCAGCCCGGCCCGCAGCGGCGGACCGGCCAGCGAGGCGGTGTGCAGGGTCTCGAACGTGGCCCGCTCCGCCGGGCTGGTGCCCAGCTCGCGACGGCCCCGCATGACCCGCCAGAGCACGATCGCGGGCACGCTCACGAGCACCGCGACCACGGCGACGCCCACCACGTACTCCACGCCGCCAGAGCTTAACTCAGAGGCCCTCCTTCGTCGGTCCTCTGAGCAACTCCCGTGTCCATTGGCTCGCTTCGCTCACAGTGCCTTGGCTATCAGGTCCGCGTACGACTCCGCCTCCTCGGTGGAGTCGTACTTGGTGCGCGGCCAGAAGAAGCCGCGCAGCCCGTCCTTCCTGTTGCGCGGCACGATGTGCACGTGCAGGTGGGGCACGCTCTGGCTGACGCGGTTGTTCATGGCCACGAACGTGCCGGCGACCTGCAGCCCCTCCTCCACCGCCCGGGCCACGGCCTGCACCCGCTCGAAGAACGGCCCCACGTCGGTCAGGTCGGCGAGCGTCTCCACGTGGATCCTCGGCACCACCAGCACGTGCCCCTTGAAGACCGGCCGGACGTCCAGGAACGAGACCGCGACCTCGTCGGAGTGGACCATGGTCGCCGATCGCTCACCCGCGATGATCTCGCAGAACAGGTCAGTGCTCACCGCCCGACCCTATCCGCCTCATCCGCGGGGCCGCCCCGCCCGCTCGGCGAAGGCCGTCCAGCTCGTCACGTTGGGCGCCGACCACTCGGCGGGGGCGTGCAGGAAGTGCTCGCCCACCCGCTCGCGCAGCCGCTGCGGCACCTCGGCCACCTTGGCGCCCCGGCAGTGGTAGACCAGCCCGCCCGCGCGCTGCCCCATCGCCATCCACGGCAACCACGGCGAGACCCGGCACCACGAGAACACGCACGGCACGTCCGGCACGCCCGAGTCCAGGTCCTTGGCCGAGGCGAAGAACTGGAACAGCTCCATCGCCCGGTAGGTGTCGTTCGCCGAGTTGTCGGGGTAGTCGGCGACCTTCAGGGGCGAGGGGTAGGCCAGGCGGATGTCGATGTTGTAGACCACCTGGTCGCCCAGGCGGGTCGTCGGCACCGGGTAGGCGCCGAGCCGCTGGTTGACCGGGTCGTTGAAGACGTGCTGCACCTCGACCGTCCGCTCCGTGAGCGGGTTGTCCCAGGTGTCGAGCACCTCCCTCGTCTTCGGGTCGAGGTAGAGGGCGGCCTCCCTGGTCAGCAGCTGCCAGCCGCCGTCGGCCTCGACCGCCCTGGCCACGTTCAGCCCCTCGAACCCGAACAGGTGGTGCGGCCCGCCGTCGTCCTGCCAGCCGTACACGTCGCCGGTCCAATAGGAGATGGTCTCCGCGCCGTCGGAGGAGGCGCGCACCCGGATGAAATCCATGATCCCCACAGTAACCGGGCGGCGCTCTACTTGACCGATACGGTGAAGACGGCCTCGCCCGACTGCTGCCTGCTCTGCTCGTCCGGTGGCGTCGTGGCCTGGCCGCACCGCCAGCAGTCGTACAGTTTGATCTCCGTCGTGCCCGGTCGCTTGCTGTTGAAGACGAAGTAGGTCGTGCCCCCGGCGCCGACCCCGCCGCCCTCGGTCTTGTGCTCCTCGCTGATGAACGAGGCGACCTTCGGGTCCGGCACGGCGACCAGCTTCCACTCGTCGCCCACCGACGGGTTGTCGGCGACGGCCAGCGAGAAGCGCTGGCCGGGGCGCAGCTCGACGGGCACGGTGGTGCCCTTGGCGCCCTTGACCACCGTGCCGAAGTCGCTCACCGCTGAGCCTCCGCCGCACCCGGCCGCCAGCAGGGCGAGCGTGGCGGCGGCGATCGTTCGACGCATCACCACGGCAGGGTATCTGCCAGTGCGGGCGCCGGCCGTACCCGTCCCCTTCTACCGGCGCGTGTGGCGGTTGCGCCGCAGCATCATGCGGCGGACGACGAAGGCGATCACGGCGCCGGCCGCGGCGACGAGCAGCACGGGCCGCTTGCGCGCCTGCCCGGCGGCGTCCTTCACCTGGTGCGGTGTGCCCTCGCGAACCTTGCCCGCCACCTCGGACGCCTTCTCCTTGACGGATCCGGCCATGCCCGCGGCCCTGTCCTTGGCGGTCTCGGCCACATGGGCGGCCCTGGCCTTGACGTCGGCCTTGGCCGCCAGCGCCCCGACGGTCTCGCCCAGCTCCCTGCGGGTTTCCTCGATCTCTTTGCGCACGTTGCCCTCCTCGTGGTGACCTGTCCCGCGTGCCGTCTCACGCGTGTGGTGCGTCCTGCTGTGGTGGTGATGACGCGGCGACTCCGCCTCGGCCCACTCCCGTTCCAGGGCCTGGGCACGCTCGTCGTCGTAAGGGGGTTCGGGGGCGAATGTCTCGTGTGCCGTCCGCTCCTCCTCCACCCGCCGGGCGTTCTCGGCCGCGCCCGGCCTGGTCGGCGGCACGTTGATGGACTCGCGTTCGGTCGGCGTGCCCACAGTCTGCCTGCGGGCGCCGACGTTTCCGGCATATTGCTCGCTGTATCCAGGGTCGGTCTCGCTCATCGCCGCGCCCTCTCCTTGACCATGTCGATGTCGGCCCTGACGCTCGCGATGGTCTCCGACGGGACGGGCGGCCCGGCGCGTCGCACCTGACCCTTACCGACCAGGCCGAGCAGCGCGGCGATGACGAAGAGCAGGCCCGCCACGATGGCGGCGGCGGCCCACGCCGGCAGGACCAGGGCCAGCAGCAGAATGACGGTGGTCACGAGTGCGGCGCCGCCGAAGAACGCGGCCATTCCCGCCGCGCCGAACAGCCCCGCTCCGAAGCCCGCGCGCTTGCCTTTTTCCGCCAGCTCCATCTTCGCCAGGCGGAATTCGTCCCTCACGAGCCTGGAGAACTGCTCGGAGAGGTCGTTGACCAGCTTGTGGGTGTCGTTCACAACGTTCGCCTCCTCGCTGAGGAAGGCGACTACCCAAACGAACGGCCTTCTATCATGCGGTTTTACCGCTTGGCGACCTTGAGCAGAAATCCGAGGGCCGACAGCACCGGGTCTTTCTGCACTTCGCACCAATTGTCTGGCTGCTTGGGCTTGCTCCACGGAGAGGGGAGCTCGCACGAGGGAGCCTGCGGCTTGGGCCGCTCACACCACGATCCGGGAGGGTTCATACCAATATGCTACAACTTCAGGTGGGGCTTATATAAGCCTTTCCTCACCTCTTGCGCAGATGAGGTGGATTAGCGCCGCCACCCTCCGGTAGGGGTCGGTCCGGCCCGCGCGTTCCTCCACCGCCAGAATTTCGTCAATCTCCTCGGGGACGGGCGCTCCGTCCGGCGCGGCGTCGCAGAACACCCGCACGCCGTACCACTGCGGCACCTCCAGCCCCTGCACGGCCAGCCGCCGCGTGAGCTCGTCGAGCCGGTCGGCCCTGGCGGGGACGCCGAGCCGATTGACGTAACCGGTGCCCTCGAACGCCTGCAGCGCCCCCGCCCAGTCGCCCATGAGCCCGTTGCGCATGGCGAGGGCGTCGCCGTTGCGGACGAGGAGCGAGAGCCGGCCGCCTGGCGCGAGGAGGCGGGCGAGGTCGGCGAGCAGCGGGTCGGGGTCGTCGAAGTACATCAGCACGCCGTGGCACAGGACGATGTCGAAACTCCCCGGCCCGAACAGCTCCCGCAGCCGCCCTGCCTCGGCCTGGACCGTCCGGATGCTCATGCCCGGCTGGATCCCGGCCTCCAGGAGGCGGAGGAGGTCGCGGGAGGCGTCGAGGGCGGTGACGTGGTGGCCCCTGGCGGCCATCCTGAGCGCCTGCGTGCCCTGGCCGGAGCCCACGTCGAGGATGCGGCAGGGGGTCTTGGGGAGGTGCGCGGCGAGCTGGCGGGTGACGAGGTCCTGCCGGACAACGTCCCGCAGCGCCCCCAACCGGGCCGCCCACCTGCCCTCTGCCCCTGAGAACCTCATGTGCAGGATCCTAGGCGGACCCGATCTTCCCCTCCTCGCGGGCCCCCGGCCGCAGGCGCGGCGGCGGGGAGCCGCCGACGCGGTAGCCTGCCGGGGTGCTGGTACACGGGGTCTGGGCGGCCGGCGGGCTCGCCTTCTGGGCGGAGATCGCCGAGGCCGGCGACGCGTCCTCCGGGGCCGCCCCGCGCCGGCCGCAGCGCCATCCGACGGGGCCCGCGCCCCACCCGTTCGCCTCCCCCGCGTCCGGCGTCGCCGCCGCGCTCGGCCTCGACGACCCGCCGTCACGGACGCTGGAGCTGCTCCTGCCTGGCTCGGCCAAGGAGCCGCTGCCCTCGCCGGAGACCGGCCGGCTCGCGGAGACGACCCGGCCGCGGCTGCGCCTCTGGCAGGTCCCCGTCGTGGTGCCGACCGTCTCGGAGGCCCTGCACGTGCTGGACGGGCACACCGGCACCGCGACCATGCGCCACTGGGCCGCCGTGGCGGCCTTCGCCCGCGACCTCGTACGCCGGGGCCGCGTCATCCCCCAGCTCGTCCCTTCCTCTGCGGGTGGCCGTGAGCCCGAGGACTCGATGGCCATGTGGGCCGTGCCGGAGGCCGACGCGCGGGCCGTGTGGCGGCCGGTGGTGACCGGGGCCGACGCCGGCTACTTCCGGGAGCTGGCGCTGGCCATGCCGCCCGCGTGCCGTACCTCCCAGGTCGAGCGGCCGTCCGCCGGCGTCCTGCTCGACGCCCTTGAGACGTTCGCCGACGCCCTCGTCCGCCAGACCCTCACCGAGCCGCTGGTCGCCCGGCCCAGGACGCTGCACGAACGCTGGCTGGCCGCCCTGACCGGCGCCGCGCCGCAGTGCCCCGACCTGCCCGGGCTGCGCGAGGAGCTGGAGCGGTGGCACGAGAGCGTCGCGTCGGCCGAGGGCGCGACCCGGGTGTGCTTCCGGCTGCTGGAGCCCGCCGACACCGAGGACTGGCGGGTCGAGCTGGCGCTGCAGGCCGCCGACGACCCCAGCCTGTACGTCCCCGCGGCCCACGTCTGGACCGGCGAGACGGTGACGGGGCTGCCCGGCAGGCCCGAACGCGACCTGCTGGCCGGGCTGGGCCGGGCCGTCCGGCTCTACCCGGAGCTCGACCGCGCCCTGCGCGGGCCCACGCCGAGCGAGCTGGCGCTGGACACGGCCGGCGCGTTCGGGTTCCTGCGGCAGGCCGCGCCCCTGCTGCAGGCGGCCGGGTTCGGGGTGCAGCTGCCCCGCTGGGCCGGGCGTACGAGGCTGGGCCTGAAGCTGACCACCAGGGCCAAGGCGCAGACGGCGGCCACCGGGCAGGGGTTCGGCATGCGGGAGCTGGTCGACTTCCGCATCGACCTGGCGGTGGGCGACGAGACGATCAGCGAGGCGGAGCTGGCCGAGCTGGCCCGGCTGAAGGTGCCGCTGGTCCGGGTGCGCGGCCAGTGGGTGGAGCTGGACGACCGGCAGCTCAAGGCCGCGCTCAGGGCCGTGGAGGGCGCCCGTACGGGGGAGGCGAGCGCCGCCGACCTCCTGCGTCACGTGGTGCAGGAGGACGACGCCGAGCTGCCGCTGCTGGAGATCGACGCCGACGGCGTGCTCGGCGACCTGCTGTCCGGCCAGGCCGAGCGGCGGCTGACGCCCATCGCGACCCCCGCGGGGCTGGACGCCACGCTCAGGCCCTACCAGGAGCGCGGCCTGGCATGGCTCAGCTTCCTGTCGGAGCTGGGCCTGGGCGGCGTCCTGGCCGACGACATGGGGCTGGGCAAGACGATCACCACGCTGGCCCTGCTCGTCCACGAGCGGGCCGGCGCGCCCACGCTGCTCGTCTGCCCGATGTCCCTGGTCGGCAACTGGCAGCGGGAGGCCGCCAGGTTCGCGCCCGGCCTGCGCGTCTACGTGCACCACGGCAGCGGGCGCGACGCGGCGCTGATCCCCGGCGCCGATCTGGTGATCACCACGTACGGCACCGCCCAGCGCGACCTCGAGACGCTCAAACGGCACGAGTGGCGCAGGGTCGTGTGCGACGAGGCCCAGGCGATCAAGAACAGCGGCACGCTCCAGGCCCAGGCCGTGCGCTCGATCCCCGCCGGCGGCCGGCTCGCCCTCACGGGCACCCCGGTCGAGAACCACCTGGCCGAGCTCTGGTCGATCATGGAGTTCGCCAACCCGGGGCTGCTGGGGCCGCGCTCGCGGTTCAGGACCCGCTTCCAGGAGCCCATCGAGGCCCAGCAGGACGAGCAGGCCGCGCGGGCGCTGAAGCGGGCGACGGGGCCGTTCATCCTGCGCCGCGTCAAGACCGACAAGTCGATCATCTCGGACCTGCCGGAGAAGCTGGAGGTCAAGGAGTGGTGCCCGCTCACCACGGAGCAGGCCACGCTCTACCAGGCGGTCGTGGACGACATGCTGGCCAAGATCGACGACAGCGAGGGCATCGAGCGGCGCGGCCTGGTCCTGGCCACCATGGCCAAGCTGAAGCAGGTCTGCAACCACCCGGCCCACCTGCTCAAGGACGGCTCCCGCCTGGCGGGCCGGTCCGGCAAGCTCACCCGGCTGGAGCAGCTGTCCGAAGAAATCCTGGCCGAAGGCGAAAAGGCCCTGCTTTTCACGCAATATGCGGAGTTCGGCACCATGCTGCAGCCGTACCTCGCCCAGCGGCTCGACACCACGGTCCTGTGGCTGCACGGCGGCCTGCCGAAGAAGACCCGCGACCGCCTGGTCGACCGGTTCCAGAACGACGAGGAGCCGATGCTGTTCGTGCTGTCGCTCAAGGCGGCCGGGGTCGGGCTCAACCTGACCGCCGCCAACCACGTCGTCCACGTGGACCGCTGGTGGAACCCGGCCGTCGAGGACCAGGCCACCGACCGGGCGTTCCGCATCGGGCAGCGCAAGAACGTGCAGGTGCGCAAGCTCATCTGCGCGGGCACCCTCGAGGAGCGCGTCGACCAGATGATCGAGCGCAAGAAGGCCCTGGCCGAGCGGGTGGTGGGCACCGGGGAGGACTGGCTGACGGACCTGTCGACGGAGGAGCTGCGCGAGGTGTTCAGGCTCACGGCGGAGGGGGTGGGCGGATAGTGCCGGACTGGTTCCAGGCCACCAGGCCGATCAAGGTCGAGGGCGGCATCAGGGCCCGCACCCAGCGCGGGACCATCGGCTCCACGTGGTGGTCCAGGCGTTTCATCGACATCCTGGAGCGCGTCTGCGACAAGGGCCGGCTCTCGCGGGGCCGCGCCTACGCGCGCCAGGGCCAGGTCCTGTCGATCGACCTGTCCCCCGGCGAGGTCAGGGCCGCCGTCCAGGGCTCGCGGCGGGAGCCGTACGCGATCGTGGTCAGGATCGAGGCGTACGACGAGCGGCGCTGGGCCGTCATCGAGGAGGCGATCGCCGAGCAGGCCGTCCACCGGGCCAAGCTGCTGGCGGGAGAGATGCCGCCGGAGATCGAGGAGCTGTTCGCGGCGCTCGGGATCGACCTGTTCCCGCGCGATCTCGACATGGACTGCTCGTGCCCCGACTGGGGGTTCCCGTGCAAGCACCTGTCGGCGGTGCTCTACCTGCTGGCCGAGTCGTTCGACGACGACCCGTTCCTGGTGCTGGCCTGGCGCGGCCGGACCCGGGAGCAGCTGCTCGGCTCGCTGGCGGAGGACGCGCCCAGGCTGGAGGTGCGGGACGTGCCGTTCGCCGACCGGCTGGCCGACTTCTACGCGCCCGGCGCCACGGCGCACCGGCCCGAGCGCCGCCCCGCGGCCGCCGCCCCGGACCTGCTCCTGCGCGTCTTCCCGCCGCCCGCCGACCTGGCCCGCGCGCTCACCCCGGCGTACCGGCGGCTCGCCGGCTCCTGAGGCTCCGGGTGGTCAGCGGTCCTCGAAGGAGGAGGGCACCATCACGCGCACGCCGTTGGGGACCACGCGCAGCCGGATCGGGGTGCGCAGCCGTACCTCGCCGTCCACGTCGGCCGCCATCGGCGGGTCGGTCTCCAGCAGCATCTCCCGCCCCACCACGAACGGCCCGCCGGCCATGCTGCGCCACCGCCCGGTGGTCGCCCTGATCAGCGTCTCGCCGAGCAGGCGCAGCTTCTTGCCCGAACCGAGCTGGTAGGCCACCAGCATGCCGTTGTCGATGCTGATGTCCTTGGCCACCTGCCAGCCGCCGTGGAAGCGGCCGTTGGCGATGTTGAGCTGGTGGGTGAGCAGCTCGTGGCGCTGCCCCTCGACCGTGATGTACGCGCGGAACGGCGTGTGCCCCGGCAGGATCGTCAGAGCGGTCAGCGGGTAGGCCGGGCGCCCCACGATGCGCTTGAGCCACGGCTTGACCTTGCCCGCCACCTCGACGGACACCCCGAAGCTGGCCAGGTTGGCGAACGGCCGGTCGTCGGCCATCCCCAGGTCGATGTCGGCCACCTTGCCCTCGGCGAACACCCTGATCGCCCCCGCCAGGTCGAGCGGCAGGCCGAGGCTGCGGGCGAAGTTGTTGGTGGTGCCCAGCGGGAGCACCCCGAGCGCCACGTCGCGGTGGGCCACATGGCGCACGGCCGAGGAGAGCGTGCCGTCGCCGCCGCCCACGACGAGCAGGTCGGGCTCGGTGGCCAGGGCCGCGTCGAGCAGCTCGCGCAGCCGCTTGGGGTTGTAGACCGACAGCTCCACCAGCGGCTCGAAGCCGAGGTTGTGGATCTGCTCGATCACCTCGAAATAGTGGCGGCGGCCGCGGCGCGAGCGAGTGTTCACCACCACTGCCACCTTGCGATCTCTCCGGATCGCCTCGGTGTGCTCGTCTTTGGTGCGCAATTCGCTCATGGTCATCAATGGTAGGTGCAGACCGCGCTGCCTAGGGTCGGCCGCCGGCACGCGGAAGGCCGCCGGGACACCCCGGCGGCCTTCTTGATCGTTACTTCTTCGGCGGGACGACCTGGACGATGGCGCCCAGGTTGCCCGGAAGCGGGCTCACCAGCTTGAACTGCACGCCCAGCGCCTTGCCCTCGTCACCGGGGTTGCCGGTGCCGAGCACCGAGCCGGCGGCCACCTGGCCGTACAGCTCCGTGGCGGGGGTGCCGTCCTGGTGCACCACGCGGCTGCTGTACGTCTGGTCACCCTTCGACGGCACGACCGCCGAGGCGTCGAAGTCACGGTAGTAGAGACCACTGCCGATCAGCTCGAGGCCCGGGTACCAGGTCTTCGCGTCGGTGAAGGCCGGGACGCCCTTCTGCGCGGGCAGGTCCGTGCAGTACGCGCTGAACGGCTCGTCCGCCGCCTCCAGGCACTCCTTGAACGGGTACGTCTTGCCGAACCCGAACGCGGCGTTGGACGACTGGACGCGTCCCTGGAGGTTCTTCTGCAGCGTCGGGTCCTTCTCGGCCGCGGTCCCCGTGCGGCGCAGCGGGTCGAAGTGCGAGTCCACGACCAGCAGGCTGCCCTTGGGACCGAGGCTCGGCGGGAGCCGCAGGGTGTCGCCGACGTTGTTGTTGATGAACGTCGAGTCGCGGTACCACACCAGCAAGCCCGGCGCGTTGTACTTCAGCTTCTGCACCTTCCACGCCCCGTCGCGGGAGTAGTCGGTGTCGTAGGCGTACTGCAGGCCCTTGTCGAAGCCGTCGAAGTTGCGCCACTCGGCCAGGTAGAACCGGGAGATCTCGCGACTGCCGTTGTTGCGGGTCCAGCCGGTGCCGCTGGTGTTGGTGAACGTGCCGCCGACGGCCTTCCACCCGTTGTCGCCGTTCTCGACGTCGTCGCTCCACACGGCCGTGCCGCCGTTGGTGAGCTGGAAGTCGTCGGCGTGCCAGCCGCGCTCCTGGAAGGCGGCGTCGGTGTTGTACGTCATCCGCAGCTTGATCGTCTTGCCGGCGAACGGCGTCAGGTTGACGTAGTCGTGCCGCCAGCCGCCGCTGTCACCGGTGAGGCCGTACTTCTTCTCGCCGAAGGCGTGCAGGTTGTTGTTCGGGTCCGGATAGTCGTCGGGCGTGCTGACCTCGGCGCCGGCCTCGTCGAAGACCTTCTGCTGGGCCCAGGTCTGGCCGCCGTCGGTCGAGACCTCGACGAAGCCGAAGTCCCAGTCCTGCTCGATCACGTAGTTGTTCCACATCCACAACTTGAGATCGGTGCCGGCGGGGACTGGCAGGTCGCGGGTCACCGTGAGGTTGGCCCAGTCCTGGTCGAGGCCGCTCCACCAGGCGTTCGAGCCGCTGTGGGGGTCGATCATCTTGAGCGGCGTGGAGGCCAGGTTGACCCGGACGCCGTCCTCGGTGAGCTTGGGCGTGCGCGAGGACTGCCCGACCGTGACGATCTTGGAGGCGTCGCCCGGGTTGAACGTCTTCGGGTTCGCCCAGCCGAGCACCCACTTGTCCCACAGACCCATGTGGGACGGCATCGACTGGAAGATCGGGCCGGAGTGGGAGCCGCTGGACATCAGGTCCCAGAAGTCCACGGCCGAGCTGGCCTGGCCCGAGGTGTCATACAGGTCGGGCAGGCCCAGGTCGTGGCCGTACTCGTGGGCGAAGACGCCGACGCCGGAGTCCTCGGGCTGCACGATGTAGTTGGAGATCTTCTTGTCGGTGCCGGGGATCTTGTAACCGCCGGCGACCGCGCTGGAGTGGGCCCAGATCGCGTACGTGCCCTCGGCGCCGCCGTCGGACGACTTGTCCTTGCCGGCGTGCACCAGCACCAGGTGGTCGATCACGCCGTCGGGCTCGTTGAAGTTGCCGTCACCGTCGGCGTCGGCGACGTCCTCGACGTCGTAGTCCGCCCACGGGAAGCTCGGCTGGGCCTTGACCAGGCTCTCCACCACGTCGATCGGCAACTGCTGGGCGCCGCGCGGGTTGTCGGGGTGGCCGGACATGTCCTGCGGAGGAGCGCCGCAGGCCGCGGCGCCGTACCAGGCCTCGGAGTGCGGGACCTTGATCCAGCCGGCCGCCGAGCCGGTGACGGAGTAGGCGCCCTTGGACATCTCCTCGTACATCTTCTTCATCGTGTAGCCGGAGATGTCGATGCCGGGCTTGCCGTCGCGCGGGTCCTTCAGGTCGGGGCGGACGCGCTCGGTGATGCCCTTGTCGGTGTAGAGCATCTTGTTGAAGTGCTCGGGGCTGAAGTCCTTGACCCAGAAGGAGTTGTTGTCCTTGTGCGGCAGCGTGGCCGGGTTGGGGATCTTGTTGTGGAGGGGCCCGTTCTTGAGCGTGCCGGGCGGCTCCACCACGCAGTCGTTCGCGTCGCTGTCGGTCGTGCGCGGCCGGTTGAAGCCCGAGAAGTCGTCGTTGGCCTGCTCGTTGAACTCGACGAGGATCGTCAGGAGCTTGGCCGTGCGGGTCTGCTTGGAGTTCTTGAAAATCCATTCAGCGGGATTGCGGCCGGTCCTGATGGCCTCGTTCTCGCGGGCGGCGAGAATGCGGCCGGCGGCCGGATTTCCACTGGTGAACTTGCGGTCGAACTTCTGTGCCGGACTGAGCGAGCGCTGGTTCTTGTCGTTGACCGACGGCTCCTGCGGGTCCTTCTCGACCGCCGGAGGAGCGTAGTTGATGTAGTAGTCCGCGGCGGTGGGCTCGTAGTTCGCGACGGACGCCGCCTGAGCCGTGGGCGCGGACAGGGCGGCGCCGAGAAGGGCGACCGCCGGCAATGCTGCTAATAAGCGCTTCGTGCTGGGCACCAGGAACCCTCTCTGCCCGGGGTCGCCGGGCGCATGGCCATAGGGGTGTGCAATGCCGGACGTTAGAGGGTGCTTCAACGAATAGTAAAGTACGTCGTTGAAATGTGATCAAAGGGGGACATTTAGCGCACCGTTGGCATAAGGAATCAGAACAATATGAGCCCGGCCACGATCCCGCCCGCGACGGCGCCGCCATAACAGATCACCGCGATGACCAGGTCGAACCTGGCGATGCCGAGCACCTCCTCGCTGGTGAACCTGATCCGGTGCGCGGCGTGGAAGAGGCACAGCACGGCGACCCCGAGCAGCGCGATCCGTACCGGCACGGGGTCGAGCAGCGCGCGCAGCTGCTCGGGGGCGGGCCAGTCGACCACGCCAAGCGGCATGAGCACCCCGAAGAGCAGCACGAGCACCGGCAGCACGAGCGCCGCCACCACTCCCCCGCCGCTGAAGAGCAGCCACAGGTACGGCTCCAGAGTGCGTCTCATGGCGACCTCAGGACGAAGTAGGCGATCAGGAGGGAGATCGCCACCCACGCCGAGTGGTTGCCGCCCTGGATCATCCAGGCGGGCACCCGCCAGCCGTCCAGGCGGACGACCGTGGCCTTGGGGGCGAGGTTGAGGAACGTGATCGTGTGGAAGACGGTCGCGGCCAGCGCGAGCACGTTGATCGCGATCATCCACGGCCGGGCGGCCAGCGCGGCGAACTCCTGCAGGGTGCCGCCGCGCACCGCGTCGGCGAACATCAGCACGAAGACGATCGACCAGGCCACGAAGACGCTGGTCAGCTCGCGCAGCACGAACACCGCGCAGTGGCGGCTGCGGACGAACCAGAGGTTGTCGCGCGGCGGGCGGTAGGCGGTCGTCATCGCCTGCTCCACGGCAGGACCGAACGCAGGGCTGCGGTCAGCTTGTAGCGCTGGATGGCCTCGGCCGGGTCCACGTGCTTGGGGCAGACCCGCGTGCACTCGCCGACGAACGTGCACCCCCAGACGGCGTCCTCCTGGTTGAGCACGTCGAACCGGTCGCCCATGTCGCGCGAGTCCAGGTTGTATCGCTGGGCGAGCGCGATGGCGGCCGGGCCGAGGAAGTCGGGGTCGAGCACGTAGACGGGGCAGGCCGAGTAGCAGAGCAGGCAGTTGATGCACATGCTGTACTGCTTGTACGCCTCCAGCTGCTCGGGCGTCTGGGCGTACTCGGCGGTCAGCGGCAGCTCCTCGCCCTCCCTGATCAGCCAGGGCCGCACGGACGACAGCTTGGCCAGGAACCCGTCGATGTCCACGACCAGGTCCCTGATGACCGGGAAGCCCTTCAGCGGCTCGATCCTGATCGGGCCCGCGCCGAACTCGGTGAGGAAGGTGCCGCAGGTCAGCCTGGGCTCACCGTTGACGGTCATGCCGCACGAGCCGCACACGCCCATCCGGCACGACCAGCGGTACGACAGGCTGCCGTCGAGCTGGTCCTTGATGTGGTTGAGGCCGTCGAGGACCGCCCAGTCGGCCATGAGCGGCACGTCGTACCCCTGGAACACCGGCTCCTCGTCCTCGCCGGGCCGGTACCGGGCCACCTCGACCCTGATCGTCGCCGTCCCATCAGTCACGTCCGTACACCCTTTCTCCCGGAGGCCAGCGGGTGATCGTCACGGGGAGCAGCCCGACGGACGGGGTGCCGTCGGGTGCGCGGTGCACCAGGGAGTGCGCGAGGTAGGCGGCGTCGTCCCTGGCCGGGAAGTCGGTGCGCTGGTGCGCGCCGCGCGACTCCTGCCGGTTCAGCGCACAGGCCACGATGGTCTGCGCGACCTCCAGCATGGTGTGCAGCTCCTGCAGGTTGATCAGCTCGGTGTTGAACGCGGTGCTCGTGTCGTCGATGCGGACCTCCTCGGCGCGCTCGCGCAGCTCCGCGAGCGTGTCGACGGCCTTGGTGAGCACGTCGCCGGTGCGGTAGATGCCGGCGGCCCCTTCCAGAGTGTGCTGCATCTCCTCGCGCAGGTCGGCGATCCGCTCACCGGTGCTGCTGCCCTCCCGGACGCGTTCCAACCGGCGCCGCTCGTCGGCCCCCTGGCTCCGCACGGCGGCCGGCTCGCCGTCCCGGTGCGACCTGGCGAACTCGGCGGCGGCGATCCCGGCCCGGCGGCCGAAGACCAGGCACTCGGGCAGCGAGTTGGAGCCGAGCCGGTTGGCGCCGTTGATGCTCACGCAGGCGGTCTCCCCGGCCGCGAACAGCCCGGCGACGGGGGTGGCGCCGTCGATGTCGGTGTGGACGCCGCCCATCATGTAGTGCACGACCGGGCGCACCGGGATGAGGTCGGTGGCCGGGTCGAGGTTCTGGTAGCTGCGGCACAGCTCGCGTACGAACGGGATGCGGGCGTCGATCTTGCTCTCGCCCAGGTGGCGCAGGTCCAGGTAGACGACCGGGCCGTACGGGGTGTCCACCGTGCGGCCCTTCTGCTGCTCGTGCACGAACGCCTGGGAGAGGCGGTCGCGCGGGCCCAGCTCCATGCTGCGCAGCTTCGGCGTGGGCGTGGGCTTGCCGAGGTCGTAGTCCTGGAGGTAGCGGTAGCCGTCCTTGTTGATCAGCCAGCCGCCCTCGGCCCTGGCCGCCTCGGTGATGAGGATGCCGGTGAAGGGCAGGCCCGTGGGGTGGTACTGGACGAACTCCATGTCCTTCAGCGGCGCTCCCGCCCGGTAGGCCAGGGCCATGCCGTCGCCGGTCTTGATGGCGGCGTTCGTGGTGAAGGGGAAG
Organism: Nonomuraea sp. NPDC004186; assembly: GCF_053603495.1. Lineage (NCBI taxonomy): Bacteria > Bacillati > Actinomycetota > Actinomycetes > Streptosporangiales > Streptosporangiaceae > Nonomuraea > Nonomuraea sp. NPDC004186. The sequence continues at coordinate 77,449 of NZ_JBSGFQ010000001.1, forward strand.
ACGCGGCCGCAGCCGCCGGTGGCCAGGATGACGGTCCTGGCGGCGATGGTCTCGATGCGGCCGGTCCTGATCTCGACGGCCACGACGCCGTGGACGCGACCGTCGTCGACGACGAGCTTGGTGACGTACCACTCGTCGTACCGCAACACGTCCTGATATTTCAGGGTTGTTTGGAACAAGGTGTGCAAGAGGTGGAAGCCCGTTTTGTCGGCCGCGTACCAGGTGCGCATCTTCTTCATGCCGCCGAACGGGCGGACCGCCACGCGCCCGTCGCTCTCCCGGCTCCAGGGGCAGCCCCAGTGCTCGAGCTGGATCAGCTCCTCGGGCGCCTCGGCCACGAACGCCTCGACGGCGTCCTGGTCGCACAGCCAGTCACCGCCGGAGATCGTGTCGTAGCAGTGCTCGTCGAGCGTGTCGCCGACGCCGATCACCCCGGCGGCGCCGCCCTCGGCGGAGACGGTGTGGCTGCGCATCGGATAGACCTTCGAGACGACCGCCACCTTCAGGGACGGGTCACTCTCGGCGACCGCGACGGCCGCCCGCAGGCCCGCTCCGCCTCCTCCGACGATGAGCACGTCGATCATTACGTCACTTCCCGTGGTCGGGTTGTATCGGGTCCTTCACCCGTTTGCCGTCGTGCCGGATGGCGGACAGGTGGATGCTGCCGTCGTGGTACTCGTGCCGGATCCGGCGGCAGCCGCAGTCGAAGAACTGGTCACGGATCACCAGGCCGTAGCCGTCGTCGTCGACGAGGCGCTCACCGCCGGACTTCTTCCCGCAGGGGGCCGTCTCGGGGGTGAAGGGGATTCGCGTGCCTGACATCGCCGATCTCCCTAGATAGGCGAAATTTCATGATCAGTCGGGATTCTCCGGGCGAGGCTCGGCCTCGGAGGCTTCGTCGTGCTCGACCCCGTGCTGCACCGCTGAGGGCAGCTCCGCCTGCTCGCGGGGGTAGTGCAGGTCGAAGGCGGGCCGTTCGGAGCGGATCGGGGGCATGCTGACGAAGTTGTGGCGCGGCGGCGGGCAACTGGTGGCCCATTCGAGGGAGCCGCCGTACCCCCACGGGTCGTCGAGGGTGACCTTGGGCGCGTACTTGGCCGTCTTCCAGACGTTGTAGAGGAACGGCAGCGTCGAGGCCCCGAGCAGGAACGCCCCGGCGGAGGAGAACTCGTTGAGCGCGGTGAAGCCGTCGCCCGGGCTGTAGTCGGCGTAGCGCCTGGGCATGCCGAGCATGCCGAGCCAGTGCTGCACCAGGAACGTGGTGTGGAAGCCGATGAACAGCGTCCAGAAGTGCACCTTGCCGAGGCGGTCGTCGAGCATCCGGCCGGTCATCTTCGGCCACCAGAAGTAGAAGCCGGAGAACATCGCGAACACGACCGTGCCGAAGACGACGTAATGGAAGTGCGCGACCACGAAGTACGTGTCGCTGATGTGGAAGTCGAGCGGCGGCGAGGCCAGGATGACCCCGGTGAGCCCGCCGAGCAGGAACGTCACCAGGAACCCGACGGCGAAGAGCATCGGCGTCTCGAAGCTCAGATGGCCCCGCCACATCGTGCCGATCCAGTTGAAGAACTTCACCCCGGTCGGCACCGCGATGAGGAACGTCATGAGCGAGAAGAACGGCAGCAGCACCTGGCCGGTCGGGAACATGTGGTGGGCCCACACGGTCATCGACAGCCCGGCGATGGTGATCGTCGCGCCGACGAGCCCCAGGTAGCCGAACAGCGGCTTGCGGCTGAAGACCGGGATCACCTCGGAGATGATCCCGAAGAACGGCAGCGCGATGATGTAGACCTCGGGGTGGCCGAAGAACCAGAACAGATGCTGCCAGAGCAGCGCGCCGCCGTTCTCGCTGTGGAAGACCTGCGTGCCCAGCTTGCGGTCCGACTCCAGCACCAGCAGCGCCGCGGCCAGCACGGGGAACGCCATCAGCACCATCATGCTGGTCAGCAGCACGGTCCAGGTGAACAGCGGCACCCGGAACATGGTCATGCCGGGCGCCCGCATGCCGATGATCGTGGTGATGAAGTTGACCGAGCCGAGGATCGTACCGAGACCCGACAGCGCCAGGCCCATGATCCACAGATCGCCGCCGATCTGCGGCGAGTACAGCGCCGTCGACAGCGGCGTGTAGGCGAACCAGCCGAAGTCCGCCGCCCCGCCCGGGGTGAAGAACCCGGCCACCACCATCAGCCCGCCGAACAGGAACATCCAGTACGCGACCGCGTTCAGCCGGGGGAAGGCCACGTCGGGCGCGCCGACCTGCAGCGGCATGACCACGTTCGCGAACCCCGCGAACAGCGGGGTGGCGAACAGCAGCAGCATCACCGTGCCGTGGATGGTGAACAGCTGGTTGTACTGCTGCTGGTTGACCAGCTGCATGCCGGGGGAGACGAGCTCGGCCCTGATGACCATGGCCATGAGGCCGGCCACGAGGAAGAACCCGAACGAGGTGATCAGGTAGAGATACCCGATGACCTTGTGGTCGGTCGTCGACAGCCAGGAGGCGAGGACGGTCCCGGTGCGGCGGCGCCTGACCTGCTCGATCGAGGTCTCGCGAACAGTCGTCACGGCTGCTCCCTCCAGTGCGGAGTGCTACCTGCGACGGACCGCTGGACGCCGCCCGCCTCAGGCGCGATTCGGCTACCTGCGGCGGACCGCCGGATGCGGCCCACCATGGCCTGCCCCGATCTACCCATTCCACGCCAAGCAGCGCCGCTCGGGAAGACGTTCTTTGACATTCGCACCGGAAGGTTTGACATGCGGGGGCGGCATGCGACCCATGCGTGATCGTCGCTGGTGGATCGGTTGAATCCGGCCTAGCGTTTCCAGGCGTGCCCATGACGCTCGGATTTCACCTGCCCAACGGCTACGCCGGCGCCGACCGGCGCGGCGCCGCCAGGATCGCCGCGCTGGCGGAGGAGCTGGGCTACGACTCGCTGTGGACGGCCGACCACGTGGTCCTGCCCAGCCCCCGGGTCGATCCCTCGCCGCTCGAACCCGGCGCGCCGCTGCTGGACGCCGTGGTCTCGCTGGCGTTCCTGGCCGCGCACACCGAGCGGATCCTGCTGGCCACCGGCTGCGTGGTGCTGCCCCAGCGCGACCCGCTGGTGCTGGCCAAGCAGCTGGCGAGCGTGGACGTGCTCAGTGGCGGACGGCTGGTGTTCGGGGCCGTGGCCGGCTACCTGGAGCCGGAGTTGCGCGCGCTCGGCGTGCCCCTGGAGGGCCGCGGCGAGCGGACGGCCGAGTACCTGCGGGCGATGCGCGCGCTGTGGGAGCAGGACGAGCCCGCCTTCCACGGCCGGTACGTGTCGTTCGAGGGTGTCGACGCCCACCCACGCCCGCTCGGACGCGTGCCGGTCGTCATGGGCGGCCACACGCGCGCCGCGCACCGGCGGGCCGCCGAGCTGGCCGACGGCTGGTACGGCTGGATGCTGGGCCTGCGGGCGGCGGCGGCCCAGATCGAGTCCGTACGCGCCGAGGCCGCGGCGGCCGGCACCAGCCTCCACGTCTCGGTCACCCCGGCCCGCCCCCTCGACCCCGGGACCGTGCGCGCCTACGCGGACGCGGGAGTGGACCGGCTCATCCTGGCCCACCGCCCCGGGCTGTCCCTGCCGGAGGTGGAGGACTTCCTGCGCCGCAACGCCCCCGGCCGCCTCCTCGCCTGACGCGCCACATGTCCCACATTGCGGATATCCGCGGGCTCACCGGGTGAGGTCTTCTATCCTTCGTAGCCGGACCCGACTTCGGAGGAGAAGATCCCGTGACTGCTCAGGCTGACTACGCCGCCCTCGTCCAGCGAGGGCTCTCGCTCGACCTCACCAGGGGCAAGCCGTCGCCGCGCCAGCTCGATCTCTCCAACGACCTGCTCAAGCTGCCCACGTCCTACCGGGCGGCCGACGGCACCGACGGCCGCAACTACGGCAACCTGCAGGGCCTGACCGAGCTGCGCGAGCTGTTCGCGCCGCTGGTCCAGGTGCCCGCCGGCCAGCTCGTCGTCGGCGGCAACTCCAGCCTGGCCCTGATGCACGACACGATCGTGCACGCGCTGCTGACCAAGGTGCCGGGCGCCGCGCGGCGGTGGGTGGAGGAGCCGGAGGTCACGTTCCTGTGCCCGGTCCCCGGATACGACCGGCACTTCACGATCACCGAGCGGTTCGGGATCAAGATGGTGCCCGTCCCGATGAACGCCGAGGGCCCCGACATGGACGTGGTCGAGCGCCTGGTGGCCGCCGACGCGAGCGTCAAGGGCATCTGGTGCGTGCCGAAGTACAGCAACCCGTCCGGCGTCACCTACAGCGACGAGACGGTCCGCAGGCTGGCCGCCATGCCGGTCGCCGCGCCCGACTTCCGGATCTTCTGGGACAACGCGTACGCGGTGCACCACCTCACCGACACCCCGGACGAGCTGGCCGACCTGCTGACTCTGGCCGCCGAGCACGGCAACGCCGACCGCGTGTTCGTCTACGCCTCCACCTCCAAGGTGACGCTGGCGGGCTCCGGCGTGTCCTTCTTCGGCTCCTCGCCCGCGAACGTCGAGTGGTTCCTGCACAACACGGGCAAGCAGTCCATCGGCCCCGACAAGCTCAACCAGCTCCGCCACGTAGAGTTCCTGGGCGACCCGGCGGGCGTGGCCGCGCACATGCGGCGGCACGCGGAGCTGATCGGGCCGAAGTTCGAGCTGGTCGACAAGGTGCTGACCGAGCGGCTCGGCGACCTCGGCACCTGGACGAGCCCCGCGGGCGGCTACTTCATCAGCCTGGAGGTGCCGCACGCCGCCGAGGTGGTGGCCAGGGCCAAGGCCGCGGGCATCGCGCTGACGCCCGCGGGCGCGACGCACCCGTACGGCAAGGACGCCGCCGACCGCACGATCCGGATCGCCCCGACCTTCCCCGGGCTGGACGAGCTGGAGCAGGCCATCGAGGGCCTGGCCGTCTGCGCCCGCGCGGTGGCGGAGGAGCTGGGCTGAGCTAGCGGCCGTTCCTGAAGCCGAAGATGTACTCGCGCGTCTCGCTCGGATGGAACGAGACGCCGACCCCCGGCTCGAACACGACGTTGTCGCGCGCGCAGTAATAGAGGCCCTCCCACACGGCCAGGGCCTTCTCCCTGGCCGGGGCCTCGAGGGTGTCGCGCTTCCTGGCGCCGTACGAGCCGAGCACGTTCAGCAGCCCGAGCCCCCAGAACAGGCCGGTCAGGCAGAACGGGGCGAGCAGCACCTCGCCCCACTTGGGGTCCTGGCCCATGGCGATGACCAGCGACACGACCAGGTGCACCAGGGCCGCCACAAGGAGCAGGAGATAGCCCTGGTTTCTGGCCCACGGGGTGTAGTGGCGGCTGGGGAACGACAGCCAGACCGCGAGCTGCGTACGGCTCATGACGTGTTTCGAGGCGCCCAGCGCCGCCGCCGTGGGCAGGTCGGCGACCTCGCGCACGCCGGGCAGCCGCACTCTGCCGATCTTGTACGTGGTCCCGGAGGCCACCGCTCCGGGGACCGCGGCGACCTGGTCGGTCTCCGAACACACCGGGCACCTGACTTCCACCTGGGCAGTTTGGCCTTAAGTAACGACCTGCGCAAACCGGGAGGCGGAGCGTGTCCGGCCGGACCCTCCGGCCGAGTGGTTTCCACCTAAAGTGCATGGTGTGAAGCCGATTGATGCGTTGGTGAGCTCTCTGCCCGAAGGTCGCGTCCTGACCGACCCGGATGTGATCGACTCCTACGCCCGTGACCGGACGTTCGTGGCGCCGGGCAAGCCGCTCGGCGTGGTGCTGGCCGCCTCGCGTGACGACGTGGTCACGACGTTGAGGTGGGCCACCGAGCACCGGGTGCCCGTGGTGCCGCGGGGCGGCGGCTCGGGCCTGGCGGGGGCCGCCGTCGCCGGTGACGGCTCGATCGTGCTCTCGCTGGCCAGGATGAACGCGATCAGGGAGCTCTCCCCCGCCGACGAGATCGCCGTCGTCGAGCCCGGCGTCATCACCGCCGACCTGGACAGGGCCGCCAGGAAGCACGGGCTCATGTACGCGCCGGACCCCTCGTCGTACGAGATCTCCACGATCGGCGGCAACCTGGCCACGAACGCGGGCGGGCTGCGGTGCGTGAAGTACGGCGTGACCAGGGACTCGGCGCTCGGGCTCGAGGTGGTGCTGGCCGACGGCCGCGTGATCGGCACCGGCCGGCGCACGATGAAGGGCGTCACGGGCTACGACCTGACCGGCCTGTTCGTCGGCTCCGAGGGCACGCTCGGCGTCATCACCGCGGCCACGGTCCGGCTCAAGCGGGCGCCCACGGCGCCGCCGGCCACGTTCGCGGCGGAGTTCGGCTCGCTCCGGGACGCGGGCGCGGCGGTGTCGGCGATCATGGCGGCGGGCTGCCAGCCGTCCCTCATGGAGCTGATCGACCGCGCCTCGCTGGAGGCCCTCGACGACTGGCTCAACATCGGGCTCGAAGCGGACACGCAGGCCACGCTGATCGGCCAGTCCGACGCCACCGACAGCCAGGCCATGGTCGAGCGCATGGAGCGGCTGTGCCTGGAGAACGGCGCCTCCTTCGTGGCCGTGTCCTCCAGCCCGCAGGAGGCCGAGGAGCTGATCAAGCTGCGCCGGCTGGACTACCAGGCCAAGGAGCGGCTCGGGGCGTGCCTGGTGGAGGACGTGTGCGTGCCCCGGTCCCTGCTGCCGGACATGATCACCGCCATCGAGGAGACGTCCGCGCGGCACGGGGTGAAGATCCTCACGGTCGCGCACGCCGGCGACGGGAACCTGCACCCGGTCTTCATCTTCGACCGCGGCATGCCCGAGCCGCCGGCGGAGGTGTGGGCGGCGGCGGACGAGGTGTTCACGCGCGCGCTGGAGCTCGGGGGCACGCTGACCGGTGAGCACGGGGTGGGCCTGCTGAAGCGGCGCTGGCTCGACCTGGAGTCGGGGCCGGTGGTCACCGAGGTCCAGCAGGGCATCAAGGCGGTCTTCGACCCCCTGGGGATCCTCAACCCGGGCAAGGCGATCTAGCTCTGGCCTGGAGAATCTCGGACTGTGGGCACCTTGACCAAGCCGTGACATTGGGGCCCGAAGCCCGTCCGACCTGCGACGAAGGGCTTACAGCGGCCTGACTTCCTTCGTCAAAACATGAAACTTCTGACAGGTCCGGCAGACGTCCCAACCATCACGCTGGTAGCGTTTTGCCCCATCTAATGGGTTGTAATGGGGGTCCGACGTGAATCAGTTCCAGCCGTTGGCGGCGGACGACCCGCGGCGGCTGGGGGCGTATGAAATCGTCGCCCGGCTCGGCGAGGGCGGCCAGGGCGTTGTCTATCTGGGTAAGAGCGATTCCGGGGAGCAGGTAGCGGTCAAGCTGCTGCACAACGCCCTGGTGGCCGACGCCGACGCCAGGACGAGGTTCCTGCGCGAGGTGGCGGTGGCACAGCGGGTGGCCAGGTTCTGCACCGCTCCAGTGCTCCACGCCGACCTGGATGGCAGCCGTCCGTACATCGTGAGCGAGTACGTCCCGGGGCCGTCGCTGCGTGAGATGGTCATCAACGAGGGGCCGCGGCGGGGCGCGGCGCTCGAACGGCTCGCGATCAGCACGGCCACGGCGCTCGCGGCCATCCACCGCGCCGGCATCCTGCACCGCGACTTCAAGCCCGCCAACGTCCTGATGGGGCCCGAGGGTCCCGTCGTGATCGACTTCGGCATCGCCCGCGCCCTGGACTCGCCCGGCGCGACGGCCACGGGGATGGCCATGGGCACGCCCTCGTACCTGGCGCCCGAGCAGCTCAGCGGGGCGGCGGTGTCGGAGGCGGCCGACGTGTTCGCCTGGGGCGTCACGATGGTGTTCGCGGCGACGGGCAAGCCCGCCTTCGGCGCCGACTCCATTCCCGTGGTGATGAACCGGATCCTCAACGAGGAGCCGGAGCTCGGGCGGATGGAGGGCATGCTCGGGGAGCTGGTCGGCCTCTGCCTCTCGAAGGACCCCGCGCAGCGACCCAGCGCGGACGAGCTCATCGTCCGCCTCACCGGCCAGCCGGCCCCGAAGTCCGCCATCGAGCCGGTGACGGGCCAGCAGCTGATCGGCGGCGCCGCGGCCGCGGCCGGTGCCGGCGTGGAGGGTGGCGCCCCTGCGGCGAAGGGACAGGACGTCTACCCGGGCCCCTGGACCCAGCCCACCGGCCCCGTCCCGCCCGTCCCGCAGACGGGCGCATACGGCCGCCCCGCCGCGACCACCGCCCAGGCCGCGTCCCCCATGCCGGGCAACCAGCCCCAGGGCACCCAGCAGCCGGGGACACCTGGTATGCCCGGAACGCCCGGTGGTCCGGGGACCCCCGGTGCGCCTCAGCCCGGGATGCCCGCCGGTTCCCAGCCGGGTATGCCCGCCGGGCCGGTCGGCTCCCACCCCGGAATGCCCGGCAACGGCCCGCAGACGCCTCAGAGCGGTCCTCAAGCGCCTCAGGGCGGCCCGCAGGGTGCGGGCGCACCTGGAATGCCACCGCAGCACGGTGCGGCCGCGCAGCACGGTGCTGTCGCGCCCGGGATGCCGCCGCACGGCCCCGGCACGCCTCAGGGCCAGTCGCCCTTCCAGGGGGGAACGCCAGGCGGACCGGGCAGGCCCGGAGCGCAGGGCGGTCCCACCCGTCCCGGCGGCCCGTCGGGCCCCGGTGACAGCGCGCCCGCGAAGCAGCGCCGCACGCTGACGCTCGCCCTGTCCGGAGCCGCGGCCGCCGCCCTCCTCGTGGTCGTCGGCGCCGTGGTGGTGCAGGCCAACACCAAGGAAGTCCCGGTGGTGGCCGTCGGTAACTCCTCCAACAAGACCAGCGGCGACGGCTCCGGCGGCGGCCAGCCCGTCGACCCGCCGCCCGGCGACCAGACCCCGGTGCCGCTGCCCACGGACACCTCGGTGTCGGTGCCCACCCTGAGCATCGATCCGACGGAGAGCAAGAAGGCCAAGCACACCAAGCAGCCGGAACCCATCGCCGAGGTCCCGAACCCGGTCACCCAGGCACCCCAGCCCCAGACCACGACGAAGCGGCCGCAGCCCACGCCCAAGCCGTCCGAGACCAAGACGAAGAAGAAGTCGTCCGACATGGTCGACCCCGAGGTGGAGCCGACGCAGAGCGACTCGAACGGCGAGCCGTCCTCCGGCCCGACGAGCACGATCGTCCCCAAGCCGACCAAGAAGCCCACCTCCAAGCCGACCGTCGCGCCGAAGCCGAACCCGTACAATGCCGCCAGCCTGTGTGGCGCCGGGTACAAGATCGTCGATTCTCGCGTGCTGGGCGAGAGCGCTGCCACGGTCTACCTGCTCTACAACTCCAGTGCGGGTAAGAACTGCGTGGTCACCCTGTCGCGCCTGGTATATACCGGCAAGGTCGCGATGAACGCGATCCTTCAGGTCAAGGGTGGTTCCAGCGCGAGCAATCCCGGCCAGTTCAGCGCCTACTCCGGTCCGATCCGCCTGCCCGCCAAGGGCAAGTGCGTAATCTGGGGCGGTACGTTCTCGTCACAGAGCTGGAAGTCCGGCTGGAGCCACTGCACCTGACCTGACGACGACATCCCGCTGAAAAGGGCCCCTTGTACGGGGCCCTTTTTGCGTTAGCGTAGTTGACGTGATCGTCAGGTCTTCTGTGCCGACGTCCAGAGGCAGGCGGACGCGGGCCGCGCTCCTGCAGGCTGGGCGGGAGGCGTTCGAGGAGCACGGGTACGACGCCGTGCGGATCGACGACGTCTGTGGGCGGGCCCGGGTGTCCCATGGCACGTTCTACACCTACTTCGACTCCAAGGAAGCGCTGTTCGGCGAGGTCGCGGCGGCCGTGGTCGGGGAGATGTTCGCGGCCAGCCTGGTCGGCGCGGCGGCGGACCCGGACGATCCGTACGCCCGGATCGAGGCCGCCAACCGGCTCTACCTGCGGGCCTGGGCGGCGAACTCGCGGCTGGTGCGGATGGTGGAGCAGGCGGCCACGTCCGAGGAGAGGTTCGGGCGGTTGCTGCTCGAGCTGCGGGAGGTGTTCGTGCGGCGGGGCGCGGAGGGGCTGAAGCGGCTGCAGGAGCAGGGGCTGGCCGATCCGGAGCTGGATCCGCGGCTGACCGCCGTCATGCTGGGCGGGATGGTGGAGCACTTCGCCCACGTGTGGCTGGATCTCGGGGAGCGGGCCGACGAGCAGGTGGCGGTCGATCACCTGACGCGGTTGTGGGCCAGGGCCATCGGTTTGACGGGAACGTCAGGTTGGCGGGAGGAAGGCGCGTGATCAGGAGCAGGCTCGACACCGAGGGCGACGACTATCGCGGGCGCCGCGAGGCCATGCTCGCCAAGCTGGGCGAGCTCGACGCCGAGCACGCCAAGGCGGTGGCCGGGGGCGGCGAGAAGTACGTCGAACGGCACCGCAGGCGCGGCAAGCTCCTGGCCAGGGAGCGGATCGAGCTGCTGATCGACCCGGACTCGCCCTTCCTGGAGCTGTCGCCGCTGGCCGCCTGGGGCAGCGAGTTCCCGGTCGGGGCCGGAATGGTGTCGGGGATCGGGGTGATCGAGGGCGTCGAGTGCGTGATCACCGCGAACGACCCCACGGTCCGCGGCGGCGCGTCGAACCCGTGGACGCTGAAGAAGTCCCTCCGGGCGGCCGACATCGCGCTGCGCAACAGGCTCCCGTACGTGAACCTGGTCGAGAGCGGCGGCGCGGACCTGCCGACGCAGAAGGAGATCTTCATCCCGGGTGGCCAGATATTTCGTGACCTGACCCGGTTGTCGGCGGCGGGCGTTCCGACCATCGCGCTGGTGTTCGGGAACTCCACGGCAGGCGGCGCGTACGTGCCCGGCATGAGCGATTACGTGGTGATGGTGCGGGAACGAGCGAAAGTGTTCCTGGGCGGCCCGCCCCTCGTGAAGATGGCCACCGGGGAGGAGTCGGACGACGAGTCCCTGGGCGGGGCCGAGATGCACGCCAGGACCAGCGGCCTCGCCGACTACCTGGCCCAGGACGAGCACGACGCGCTGCGGATCGGGCGGCGGATCGTCCGTTCCCTCAACTGGCGCAAGCAGGGCATGAGCCCGCAGGCGGCGCGGGAGCCCGGATATCCGGCCGAGGAGCTGCTGGGGATCGTCCCCGAGGACCTGAAGGTGCCGTTCGACCCCCGCGAGGTGATCGCGCGCGTGGTGGACGGGAGCGAGTTCGAGGAGTTCAAGCCGCTGTACGGCGCCTCCCTCGTGACCGGCTGGGCGCGCGTCCACGGCTACCCGGTGGGCGTGCTGGCGAACGCGCGCGGCGTGCTGTTCAGCGAGGAGTCGCAGAAGGCCACCCAGTTCATCCAGCTCGCGAACCAGTCGCGCACTCCGCTCCTGTTCCTCCAGAACACGACCGGTTACATGGTCGGCAAGGACTACGAGCAGGGCGGCATCATCAAGCACGGCGCCATGATGATCAACGCGGTGTCCAACTCGACCGTCCCCCATCTCACCGTCGTCATGGGCGCCTCGTACGGGGCGGGCAACTACGGCATGTGCGGGCGCGCGTACGAGCCCCGCTTCCTGTTCAGCTGGCCGAGCGCCAAGTCGGCGGTGATGGGCCCGGCACAGCTCGCCGGGGTGCTGTCCATCGTGGGCCGCGCGTCCGCGCAGGCCAGAGGGCAGGTGTACGACGAGGAGGCCGACGCGGCGATGCGCGCAATGGTGGAGGCCCAGATCGAGGCGGAGTCGCTGCCGTTCTTCCTGTCGGGCCGCCTGTACGACGACGGGGTCATCGACCCGCGCGACACCCGTACCGTCCTGGGCCTGTGCCTGTCGGCCGTCAACAGCGCGCCGGTGCCCGAACCGGCGGGATTCGGGGTGTTCCGGCCATGATCACCCGCCTGCTCGTCGCGAACCGGGGCGAGATCGCCCGCCGCGTCTTCCGCACCTGCGGGTCGCTCGGCATCTCGACGGTCGCCGTCTTCTCCGACCCCGACGCGGACGCGCCGCACGTGGCCGAGGCCGACCTGGCCGTACGGCTGCCGGGCGCCCGCCCGTCCGACACGTACCTGAACATCGGCCGCATCCTGGATGCCTGCCGCGCCTCCGGTGCGGACGCCGTGCATCCCGGATACGGCTTCCTGTCCGAGAACGCGGAGTTCGCGCGGGCCGTGCTGGACGCCGGGCTGGTGTGGGCCGGGCCGCCACCCGAGGCCATCGCGGCCATGGGGTCCAAGGTCGAGGCCAAGCGGCTGATGGCGGAGGCGGGCGTGCCCGTGCTCCCCTCGCTCGACCCGGAGGCGCCCGGGGAGTTCCCGGTCCTGGTCAAGGCGTCCGCCGGTGGGGGCGGGCGCGGCATGCGGATCGTCCGCGAGGCCGGGGAGCTGGCGCGGGAGGTCGAGTCGGCGCGGCGGGAGTCGGCGTCGGCGTTCGGCGACGGGACCGTGTTCGTGGAGCCCCTGCTGGAGAACGCCCGGCACGTCGAGGTGCAGGTGCTGGCCGACCGGCACGGCACGGTGTGGACGCTGGGCGAGCGCGAGTGCAGCGTGCAGCGGCGGCACCAGAAGGTCGTCGAGGAGTGCCCGTCGCCGGGGATCTCGGCCGAGCTGCGGGAGCGGCTGTGCGAGGCGGCGGTCAGGGCCGCGCGGAAGATCGGCTATGTCGGGGCCGGGACCGTGGAGTTCCTGGTCAAGGGGGATCGGGTGGCGTTCCTGGAGATGAACACCCGGCTCCAGGTCGAGCATCCGGTCACCGAGCTGGTCTACGGGGTCGATCTGGTGCGGCTGCAGCTCGAGGTGGCCGAGGGAGCCGCCCTGCCCGCGACGCCGCCCGAGCCTGCCGGGCATGCCGTGGAGGTGCGGCTTTATGCGGAGGACGGGGATTATCTGCCGCAGAGCGGGGTGTTGCGGCGGTTCGAGGTCTCCGGGGAGGTGCGAGTGGATTCGGGGGTGGAGTCCGGGTCGGTGATCTCGCCGTACTACGACCCGATGCTGGCGAAGGTGATCGGGTACGGGCGGGTACGAGCGGAGGCGGTGCGGAAGCTGGTCACGGCGCTCCGGTGGGCGAAGCTCCACGGGGTCGTGACAAATCGCGATTTACTGGTAAAAATCCTGACAAATTCGGCCTTCGGAGCGGGTGACACCCACACTGGCTTCCTCGCCCCCGGCGGCCCTCTCGACGGCAGCTCCCCGGACGGGCCCGGCGAGTTCCCGGTGCTGGCCGCCGCGCTCGCCATGGCCGCCGAGAACCGCCGCCGGGCGACGGTGCTGGCGGGCCTCCCGAGCGGCTGGCGCAACGTGCGCTCCCAGCCCCGCCGGGCCCGCTTCGAGGAGGCCGAGGTCGTCTACGACCCGCTCCCCCAGGGCGTCACCGTGATCAGCGCGGAGCCGTACGAGGTGATCCTGGAACGCGACGGCGTCCGGCACACCTTCGAGGTGGCCCGCTACGACGAGGACGGCAAGGTCTACGTCGACCACGTCGGCGGGTGCGCCGAGCTGACCCCGCTCCCCCGCCTCCCCGAGCCGGTCGAGCACGTCGCGCCCGGCTCCCTGCTGGCCCCCATGCCGGGCAGCGTGCTCCGGGTCGAGGTGGAGCCCGGCGACCGGGTGACGAAGGGGCAGCCGGTGCTGGTGCTCGAGGCGATGAAGATGGAGCATCGGATCGCGGCGCCGTCCGACGGCGTGGTGTCGGACGTACACGTCGAAAAGGGCCGGCAGGTCGAAGCGGGCGCGGTGCTGGCGATCATCCAGGAGGAGACTGCATGACGAGCCTGGTGCACAAGGACCTGGCGGCGGGCGTCGCGACCGTCACGCTGGACTCGCCGCCCAACCGCAACGCCCTGTCCGTACGGCTCCTCGCCGACCTGTCCGACCGGTTCCACTGGGCGCTGGCCGAGCCGGAGGCCAGGGTGATCGTGCTGACCGGCACCGGGAACGTGTTCTGCTCGGGCGCCGACCTCAAGGAGCAGAAGGCCTCGGGCGCGGCGGTGACGGCGTCGTTCCCCGACGTCCTCACGCTGATCTGGGAGAGCCCGAAGCCGGTCATCTGCCGGCTGAACGGCACGGCGCGGGCGGGCGGCCTGGGCCTGGTGGCGGCGTGCGACTTCGCGATCGCGCCGCTGACGGCGTCCTTCGCCTTCTCCGAGGTACGGCTCGGCGTCGTGCCCGCCATGATCTCGGTGCCGGTGCTGCGCCGGGTCGAGCCCCGGGCGGCGGCCGAGTACTTCCTGACCGGCGAGGTGTTCGACGCGGCCCGGGCGGCGGAGATCGGGCTGCTCTCGCGGGCCGTCCCGGAGGACGAACTGGACGCGACGGTCGCGCACTACACCGATCTGCTGATCAAGGGCGGCCCCGAGGCACTGGCCATCGCGAAGCGGATGGTGCGGGAGGTGCCCGCGCTGTCGTTCGAGGAGGGGCTGCGGCGGATGACCGAGCTGTCGGCCGAGCGCTTCACCTCGGAGGAGGGCCAGGAGGGCATCGCGGCGTTCAGGGAGAAGCGGCCGCCCAGGTGGGCCGCCCGATGACGCTGCGGATCGCGAACTGCAGCGGCTTCTACGGCGACCGCCTCTCGGCCGCCAGGGAGATGGTCGAGGGCGGGCCGATCGACGTGCTCACCGGCGACTGGCTGGCCGAGCTGACCATGCTCATCCTCGCCGGGAACCGCCTCAAGGGCCGCCCCGGGTACGCGCCGACGTTCCTCCGGCAGATGGAGGACGTCCTGGGCCCTTGTCTCGATAAATCCATCAAAATCGTGACGAACGCCGGCGGCCTGGACCCGGCCGGCTGCGCGGAGGCCGTACACGACCTGGCCACCCGCCTCGGCCTCTCCCCTACGATCGCCCACATCACGGGCGACGACCTCACCGGCCGCCCCCTGGACCTGACCAACGCCGACACCGGCGAACCCCTCACCGCGACCCCCCTGACCGCGAACGCCTATCTCGGCGGCCGCCCCATCGCCACCGCCCTCGCGTCGGGCGCGGACGTGGTGGTGACCGGCCGCGTGACGGACGCCGCCCTGGTGACCGGCCCCGGCATCTGGCGGTACGGGTGGGGGCCGGGCGACCTGGACCAGCTGGCGGGCTCGGTGGTGGCGGGACACGTCATCGAGTGCGGCTGCCAGGCGACCGGCGGGAACTACGCGTTCTTCCAGGACGTACCGGACCTGGCGCACTGCGGCTTCCCCATCGCCGAGCTGAACGCGGACGGCTCCGCCGTGATCACCAAGCACCCCGGCACCGGCGGGCTGGTCTCGGTCGGCACGGTCACGGCGCAGCTCGTGTACGAGCTCGGGGGCCCGCGCTACCTGGGGCCTGACGTGGTGGCCCGCTTCGACACGATCACGCTCACGAACGACGGGCCCGACCGCGTCCTGATCTCGGGTGTCCGGGGTGAGCCGCCACCCGGCACCCTCAAGGTGGCCGTCAACTACCTGGCGGGCTATCGCAACACGATGACCCTGGTGCTGACGGGCCTGGACGTGGAGGCCAAGGCCCGGGCCGCCCAGGACGCCCTCTGGGCCCGCGTCCCCCGGGACTCGTTCGACCGGGTGGACGTGGAGCTGACGGACTCGGGCCTGCTGCGGATCACCGTCATGGACGCCGACGAACGCCGGGCGGGACGCGCGTTCTCCTCCGCCGTGGTGGAGACGGGGCTCGCCAGCTACCCGGGCTTCTACGCCCTCACCCCACCGGGCAACGCCACGCCGTACGGGGTCTACTGGCCCGTCCTCGTCCCCGCCTCGGAGGTCCGCCCCCGGATCTTCCTCAACGGCAACGAACTCCCTCCCACCACCCCCGACACGCCAGGAGCCGGGCCCGCGACCGGGAGCGGCGGTCAGGGGCTCCGGCCTCCAGGCGCGGCGGAGACGGCGAGCGAAGCGGGCGACGCAGCCGAAGCCGCCACCCCGCGCCCCGCACCGGCCGTCCTCTCAGCGCCGGGTCGGCGGGACGCGGCACCACGCGGCCCGGCGCCCACGAACGGTGGCCAAGGGGCCGAGAGCGCCACCGGAAACGACGGGCAAAGGGCCGGGAGCGGCGGGCAGGGGCTTGGGCCCTCAGGCGCGGGGCAGGCGTCCGCGGTCGGGCCCCAGACAGCCGGCCAGGCGTCGGTGGTCGGGGCTCAGGTGCGGGTGCCGTTGGGGTGGATCGCCGGGGCGCGGTCCGGGGACAAGGGCGGGAACGCGAACCTGGGCGTCTGGGCCGACACCCAGGAACGGTACGACTGGCTGGCCGCCCACCTCACCCCCGACACCCTCCAACGCCTCCTCCCAGCCCTCGCCCCGCACCGCGTCGACCGCTACGAGCTCCCCAACATCAAGGCGCTCAACTTCGTCATCCACGGCCTCCTCGGCAGGGGCGTGGCCGCGAGTCCCAGGATGGACCCGCAGGCGAAGGCGTTGGGCGAGGAGCTGCGGGCGAAGGAGGTGGACATACCTCCGCTCCTACGAGATTGATCGCCAGCCCAGCAGCCCCGCCCCGAGGAGCCCGGCACGTACGCCGAGGGACGACGCCACCACCTCCGGCGTCCGCCGGAAGGCGAGCCGCCCCGCCAGCCGCTCCCGCAGCGGCGCCAGCAGCGCGTCCCCCGCCAGCGAGACCCCGCCCCCGATGACGATGCGCGCCGGGTCGAGCACCAGGGTGTACGTGGCCAGCGCCAGGGCGAGCGCGTCCACGGCCGACGACCACACCTCCGCCGCCCGCTCGTCCCCCTCGGCGGCCAGGCGCACCACGTCCGCGGAGGTGCCCGATCCGTAGCGTGCCGCGATGGCCCCGCCCGACGCGTACGCGGCCAGGCACCCGCGCTGCCCGCACCCGCACGCCAGGCCGTCGGGCCGGACCGGGATGTGACCGATCTGCCCGGCGAAGCCCCCGGCTCCCCCGTACAGCGAGCCCGACAGGACGACCGCGCCCGCGATACCCGTACCGATGGGGAGGAACAGGACGTCGTCCCCGCCCGTCCCGAAGGCCAGCTCGGCCTCCCCGGCCGAGCGGACGTCGTGCCCGAGCGCCACCGGCAGGTCCACGTCCGCGAACGACGAGACGGGCACGTCCCGCCACCCGAAGGCCGCGGAGTAGACGGCGTGGGTGGGCGTGACCAGCCCCGGCACCGCCAGCCCCACGGCGAGCGGGCGGCGCCCGGCGCGGGGCCGCGCGAGGTCGGCGACGAAGGCGGAGATGGCCGCGATCACCTGGTCGGCGCCGCGAGGCGTCGCACGTCGCTCGAAATGCAGAATTGTCCCGTCTCGGGCGACAAATCCGCCTTTGAAGGTGGTACCGCCGACATCGACCGCAGCGACGTAATCCAATCGTGCCATCGTGCCATCGTCCCCTAGGGTGCAACCATGGCCATCCGCCGCCTCACCCACGAGGACCTCGACGACTGCACCCGCCTGGCCAAGGATCGCGACTGGCCCCCCGAGCGCCACAAGTGGGGCCTCCTGCTCGAGGTCGGCGAGGTGTACGGCATCGACGCCCCCGACGGCGACGGCCTGGCCGCCACGAACGTCCTGACCTGCTACGGCGACGACCACGCCGTGATCAGCATGGTCCTCACCGCGTCCAGGTACGCCAGGCAGGGGCTGGCCCGCCGGCTCATGGAGCACGTGATGGAGCGGGCCGGCAGCCGTACGGTCTCCCTCTTCGCCACCGACAACGGCCGCCCCCTGTACGAGCAGGTGGGGTTCCGGGCCGTCGGCGGGGTCGTCAAGCACACGGGCGTGTTCGCGGGCGAGCCGTCGGGCCGGACCCGCCCGGCCACGGAGGCCGACCTGGGCGAGATCGTGAAGCTGGACGCGGAGCTGTTCGGGACGGACAGGTCGGCGCTGCTGCGGCGGATGTTCGGCTTCGGCGAGCGGGTACGGATCGCGGACGGCGGCTTCGGCCACTGCTGGCGCAACGACGACAACACCGTGATCGGCCCGGTCGTGGCGCGGGACGAGGAGACCGCGCGGGCGCTGATCGCGGACCTGGCGCTGGACGTGGGCGGCGAGGTGCGCATGGACCTGGACGAGGCGATGGACGGCCTGGTCGCGTGGGCGGTCGCGCACGGCATGGGCCACCCGTGGCGGACCGCGAGGATGGTGCACGGCGGCGACCTGCCGGGCGAGCGCGCCTGCCAGTTCCTGCCGTTCATGCAGGCGCTGGGCTGACCGCACGGCGCCGGGTTGACCGGGTGCGCGGCGCTCTCGTAGGGTCGGGCGACCAGAATATGATTCTGCCGAAGGGCGATCATGACCTCCACCCACATCGACGTCAGCGCCATCGACCTCGCCGCGCTCGGCACGTGGATGGACGCCCAGGGCCTGCCCGGCGGCCCGATCACGGACGTCGCGCCGGTCCTGGGCGGCACGCAGAACGTCATGGTCCGCTTCGAGCGCGGCGGCCGCCCGTACATCCTGCGCCGGCCTCCCCTGCACGCCCGCAGCAGGAGCAACGAGGTGCTGCGCCGCGAGGCGCGGGTGCTGGCGGCGCTGCGCGGCACGCCCGTGCCCGCGCCCAGGCTGGTGGCCGCGCAGACCGAGCGGGAGCCGGTGTTCTACCTGATGGAGCCGGTCGACGGGTTCAACCCCTCGACGGGCCTGCCGGAGCCGCACGCCTCCGACGCCGCGATCAGGCACCGCATGGGGCTGGAGGCCGCGGCCGCGCTGGCCGAGCTGGGGCGGGTCGATCCGGGGGTGCTGCCGGGGTTCGGCAGGCCGGAGGGGTTCCTGGAGCGGCAGGTGCCGCGCTGGCTCAAGGAGCTCGACTCGTACGGCGAGCTGGACGGCTATCCGGGCCCCGACATTCCGGGCCTGCCCGAGACGGCCGACTGGCTGGCGCGCAACCTGCCCCGGACGTTCACCCCGGGGATCATGCACGGCGACTACCACTTCGCGAACCTGATGTTCGCCTGCGACGGCCCCCGCGTGGCCGCGATCGTGGACTGGGAGATGAGCACGATCGGCGACCCGCTGCTCGACCTCGGCTGGCTGCTGGCCACCTGGCCCAGCAACAACGGCCACGTCCCCGGGCTGCCGGAGCCGCGCGAGCTCATCGAGTACTACGCGGCGCTGTCGGAGCGCGACCTGTCGGCCATCGGCTGGTACGCGGTGATGGCCTGCTTCAAGCTCGGCATCGTCCTGGAGGGCTCGCACGCGCGGGCGTTCGCGGGAAAGGCACCAAAGGACATAGGGGACGTACTACACGAAACAACCCTGCAACTGTTCGAACGGGCACATCAGTTTATGGACGGCGTTCTCGGCTGATTTCCGGAAAAACGATCACTTCTTAACCCCCGAGTCGTACAATTGCGCGCAATTGCACCGGTTATCGGGGAAGGATCGTCATGCGAATGCGGTTCCTCGGCTCCACCTCGGAGGCGGGCGCCTGTCCCACCCTGTACGAGACCGATCGCGGCACCATCGTCGTGCAAGGTCTGCAAGTCACCGACGCGGAGGCGCTCGCGGACCTCCGTGACGTGCTCGATGGCGAGACCGCGGTCGAGGTTCCGCGCGAGCTCATCACCGAAATCGCCCGCCGGGTCCTCCCCGACGGCCCGGCAACCGCTTTCCCGACCAGCGGAGGAACACCCTCGGCCACCGCTTGATCACAATTGCGAGTGACACTGGCATGATCCACGCAAGCAGGGCTAGCCTCTTGCGGCGTGACGTCGTTTCAGCAGGCGCGCATCGACCTTGGCGGCCAGTTACGACAGCTGCGCGAAGCCGCGCACCTGTCGGGCAAGGAGCTGGCCCAGCGGCTGGGCTGGCAGCCGTCCAAGGTCTCCCGCCTGGAGAACGCCCGGCAGACTGCCACGGAGGATGACGTGGTCGTGTGGGCGCAGGCCGTACGCGCCTCGCCCGACACGACCGACGAGCTCATCAGGCAGGCCATCGCGCTGCTCGAACGGCACGACGACTGGAAGCAGCGCCACCGCAGCGGCCTGGCCGCCCTCCAGGAGGACATCCGCGACCTGGAGGCGCGCACGAAGCTCTTCCGCGTGTTCGAGCCCGGCATCATCGTGGGCCTGCTGCAGACCTCCGAGTACGCCAGGCACGTCTTCCGCAAGGTCAAGCGCCTCTACAGCGCGGCCGACCAGATCGACGCGGCGGTGCGGGTGCGCATGCAGCGCCAGGAGATCCTGTACGACCGGACGCGCACGTTCAGGTTCGTGGTGACGGAGGCGGCACTGCGTACCTCCCTCGCCCCGCCCGAGGTGATGCGCGGCCAGCTCGACCGATTACTCGCCGTCAGCACGCTGCCGAACGTCGAGTTCGGCGTGATCCCGTTCAGCACGGAGCTGCCGTCGAGCCCGATCAACGGCTTCTGGATCTACAACGAGGCCATGGTCGGGGTGGAAACCATGACGAAGGACCTGATCCTTCGCGATCCCGATGACATCGGCTTCTACGTCCGGGCCTTCGATGACTATGCGAAGGTGGCGGAGTTCGACGAACCCGGGCGGGAGGTCATCATCGGAATTCTTCACGATTACCGCAAACAAACATCACATTAACCGCAGCAATTGCTTGCCTCCCCACCCAAGATCGTGCAATTCTGTCGCGAGACGTTGCGGAGGTGACGCATGATGCTTGATACCGCGCTCTGCCTCGAGCGATTCGCCTGGCACGCAGGTCGTCACGCTGACCTGACCATCCAGAGCCTCGCCCTGTCGAGCGACCCGGCCTACGTGTCGGTCCGCAATCGCTTCTCGGCCACGCTGACGGAGACGGTGACGTGCTCGGACGAGGGCGCGTACATCACCTCGTGGGGCTACCGCCTGGGCACCGCCGAAGACGTCGAGTCCGCCGCCGCCCGCCTCGCCTTCCTCCTCGCCGCCCTCCCCGCCTGACTCTTCCCGCGCTCAGCCCGAAACACGGCTTACGGCCTCCGACGCGGAATTTCGGCCCTGCGCCCCGCAGCCACCACCAACCGGCCCCGGCACGCGCCCTCCGGCAGGGGTCCCACCACGGGCCCACACCGCCCACACCCACGCCCCAGCGCCTCAGGACGCCTCTCGCGCCGACCGGGCGGGCGAAGGCGGGCAGGAGGTCGCAGCGCCCCTTTGGACGCCGTTCGATGCCGCCCGCCCGTCTCCCGGGTGCGCGGTCGCGGGCGGCGCCGCCGGGTCGGCGGCTCAGCGGACGGCGCCGAGCCGGCGAGCGCGCCGAAGCGGCGGTCCGGGCCGGTCAGCAGCCGGCCTTGTAGAGGATCTTCTGCACCTCCGGCTGGTCCACGTTCTGCGCGGTGACGATGGTGGCGTCCGTCGGGATCGACGGCGTGACCTGCTGCCCCTTGACCGCCGCGACCGCCTGCTCCACCCCCTTGGCCCCGATGTCCCCGGGCAGCTGCGCGATGAGCGCCTGTACGACGCCGTCCTTGAGCTGCTTCACCTGCGCGGGCCCCGCGTCGAAGCCCACCATCTTGACCTGACCCAGCTTGCCCGCCTGCTGGAGGGCGGATCCGGCGCCGGTGGCGGAGTTGAGGTTCGCGGCGAAGATCCCCGCCAGGTCGGGGTCCTTGGCCAGAGCGGCGTTGACGATCTTGGAGGCCTCACCGACGTCGTTGTGCGAGTACTGCACACCCAGGAACGTGATCCCGGGATGCGAAGCCTTGATCTCCTCCTCGAACCCCTTGATGCGGGCGTCCACGGTGCTCACGCCCGGGTCCGTGGAGATGACCAGCGCCTTGCCCTTGTCGCCGATCTGCTCCGCCAGCGCCTTGGCCGCCGCCGCCCCGCCCTTGACGTTGTCGGTGCTGATCCTGGACAGGCCGATGCCCGGGTCCTCGACCACCGTGTCCACCAGGATGATCTTGATGCCCTGCTGCCTGGCCTGGGTCAGCGGCGCGATCATGGCCTTGACGTCGGTCGGCGCGATGAGCATGGCGTCCGGCTTGCTCGCCACCACCGAGTTGACGATCGGCGTCTGCAACGTCGGGTCGAACTTCTGCGGCCCCTGGACGTCCAGCGCCACGCCCAGTTCCTTGGCCTTGGCCTTCGCCCCGCAGGCCATGGTCTCGTAGAACTCCTCGCCCGCCAGCCCCTGCACGAGCGTCACCCTGACCTGGCCGCCGCCTCCGCTCTGCCCGCCCTGCCCGCCGCAGGCGGCGATCGTCAACAGCAGCGTTCCCAGAGCTGCCACAGCCTTGCGCATCGTGGTGCCTCCTCCTACTGGTCCCGGGCCCTGCGCCTCCACTGGTCGACGTAGACGGCGGCGACGAGCACGGCGCCCACCACCACCTGCTGCCAGAACGGCCGCACGCCCAGGATCTGGAAGCCGTTCTGCAGCACGACCGGGATGAACACCCCGATGACCGTCCCGGCCACCGTCCCCACGCCGCCGAACAACGAGGTGCCGCCGATCACCACGGCGGCGATGGCCTGCAGGTTGTCGGTGGAGTGGGCGGACACGCCGGTGATGCCGTACTTGGCGAGCGACAGGTGCCCGGCCAGCCCGGCCAGCAGGCCCGCCAGGCCGTACACCTTGATCAGGTGCCGGCGCACGGCCACGCCGCCGCGCCGGGCGGCCTCGGCGTTGGACCCGATCGCGTACGTGTGCCGCCCGAAGCGGGTCCAGGCGAGCATGAGCGCGAGCGCGGCCGTGATGGCGGCGCAGATCCACACGATCAGCGGTACGCCCAGCCAGCGCGCCAGACCGAGACCGAGGTTCAGGTCCGTGGGGGCGCGCAGATCGACCCCGCCGGTGAGCAGCAGGGCCCCGCCGAGCGACATGCCCAGCGTCCCGAGCGTCACGATGAGCGCGGGGATGCGGCCCAGGGCGATCAGCACGCCGTTCAGCACGCCCCACGCCAGCCCCGTCACGAGGGCGGCCAGGGTGCCGAGCGCGAGCGAGCCGGTGGCGTCCATGACCTCGGCGGCCGCCACCGCCGAGAACACCAGCACCCCGCCCACCGACAGGTCGATCCCCGCCGTGATGATCACGTACGTCATGCCGGTGGCGAGCAGCAGCAGGATGGCCGCGTCGCTGACGAGGTTGAGCAGGTTGAACGAGGTGGGGAACGTGGTGGGCGCCAGGATCGAGAACGCCGCCAGCAGCGCGACCAGCACCAGGCCGATCCACACGACCTGCAGCTCCCCCAGCCGCACCCCCTTCATCGGCCGCCCTCCCGCCCGTCGGGACCAGGGCCGTCCGGCTCGCCGTCCCCGTCCAGCGCTTCGTCCAGCGCTTCCTCCCGCGCTTCGATCGCGCCGGTCATGGCCCCGACCAGCTCCTCCATCGAGACGCGCGCGGTCTCGAAGCGGGCCACCCGGCGTCCGAGCCGCAGCACCTCCACCCGGTCGGACACCGCCATCACGTCCTGCATGTTGTGGCTGATCAGCACCACGGACACGCCCGAGTCGCGCACGCCCCGGATGAGGTCGAGCACGCGCTGGGTCTGCACGACCCCGAGCGCGGCCGTGGGCTCGTCCATGAACACCACCCGCCGCGCCCACGTCACCGCCCTGGCCACCGCGACGCCCTGCCGCTGCCCGCCGGACAGGCCGGAGACCGGCGCGGTCTGGGACGCGAGCCGCACGCCGAGCCGTTCGCACGCCTCGCGCGTGGCCCGGCGCATGGCGGCGTTGTCCAGTACGCCGAGCAGGCCGAGGAGGCCGGGCCTGAGCAGTTCCCTGCCGAGGAAGAAGTTGGCCGCGGGGCTGAGGTCGGCGCAGAGCGCGAGATCCTGGTAGACGGTCTCGATCCCGGCGCCCCTGGCCTCCTCGGCTGAGCCGAACGCCACCGGCTCGCCGTCCACCTCGACCGTCCCGGCGTCCGGCCGTTCGACGCCCGAGAGGATCTTCGCGAGCGTGGACTTCCCCGCGCCGTTGTCGCCGATCAGGGCGACCACCTCGCCGGGCCGCAGGGTGAAGTCCGCGCCGCGCAGCGCCTCGACGTGGCCGTAGCTCTTCATGATCCCGCGGGCGGCGATCAGTGGTACGGCCATAAGAACATCAAGAAGCCGATTGACATCGTTGTCAAGGCCGCGCGGCCGTCAGGGCACCCGCGATCCCGCCGCGAGGTCGTGGTAGGCCTCCCACAACTCGCCCAGGAACAGCCGGCCGAACCGCACCAGCCCCGCGGCCCCGTCGGGCCCCCACGTGCGGAACGTCGTCAGCTGGTGCAGGAAGTCCGGCAGGTGGATGCGGATGATCCCCGCGGCGACCACCTCGGCCTCCGCGTCGTCCGCCGGGCGGGTGTGCCCGCGCAGGATCCGGACGTACAGGGTGGAGGTGTCGGACCACAGATCGGCCCCGGGGTCGTCGTGCACGTCCTTGACCCCGGTGAGCGTCAGCGGAGCGTCCCCGTCGCCGGTGAAGTGCAGGCGGTAGAGCATCCGCCGCCGGGCCGGGTCCTCTCCCGCCACGAACAGGTTGAACGACCCGCCCTCCACCCGCAGGCGTCCGCCGCCGAGCACGGGACAGGTCACCCACCCGGCGGCGGACGCCTCGTGCCCGGCGTCGGCCACGAACCGCTCGACGTCGCCGGCGGTGATGGTCAGGTGAACCGCCAGCGGGTGCCCGTTCGCGCGTCCCAGCCGCTCGCCCTCCTCCGGGTCGGCGGAGCCGGGCATGACGTGGCCGCGCATCTCCTCGGTGAAGCTCAGGCCGGACGATACCCCGGCGCGCCGCGCCGCCGTCCGGGGCGCGGTCTCCAGGACGTGCTCGCAGGCCCGGTCCGAGATCGCGGCGATGGTCAGGGAGGGGTTGACGCCGACCGGGCCGGGCACGCAGGCCCCGTCCAGGACGTACAGGCCCGGATGCCCGAACACCTCGCCGTACTCGTCCACGACGCCCTCCGTGGGGTGGCGGCCCATCGGGGCGCCGCCGAGCGGGTGCACCGTGATTACCTTGCGGGCCAGCCACAGGGGGTTGTCGCGGTAGCCGGCCCGCAGGACCCGGGCCATGTCCCGCATGACCGCGCGCATCGTGGTGAAGTACGGCATGGACGTGGCGGTCGTCCAGTCGACGTCGAGGTAGCCGCGGCGCAGGCGCATGACGCCGTCGGGGACGTCGCGGCCCATGCCGAGCAGGCCCAGCGACCCGTCGGACAGGTGCCCGTCGCCGAGCAGCGCGGCCAGTTCGGCGTTGATCCGGCTGCTCGGCGAGTGGCTCAGCAGGGCCCCGATCCTGCGCAGCACGAACCTGCCGGCCCTCCTGGCCTGGCCGCGCACCCCGGCGAACTCCCCCAGCCACTCGGCGAAGGGCGGGTAGCCCGCGTCCTCGACCAGGAAGCCACGGCGGTCCCCGTGCCCCGAGTCGGCCGCGTCCGGCACCCGGATGGCGCTGGTGATCACGGGTCCGCGGCTGCCCTCCAGCGAGCGGTGGCGGCCCGCGCCGTCGCGGGCGTCCGTGACCAGCGTGAGGAGGTCGCCGTTGCCGCTGAAGCGGGCCCCGAGCATGGGGCTCAGGCCGGGGAACTCCGAAGCGCAGGTCAGCAGCAGGTACGTCGTCCCGAGCGTGCCCGCGGCCAGGACGAGCCGGTCACAGGTGATCGTGCGCTGGGGCAGCCGCCGGGTGTTGACCCGCCGCCGGTCCTCGCGCGGTTCGTGCACCACGTAGCTCACGGCGTAGCCGCCGCCGGGAGCGGGGGCGAGCCACCGTACCTCGTGCAGGGTGCGCAGGTCGGCGCCGGCGTGCCGGGCCGCCGACAGGTACGTGTGGTCGAGGGAGTTCTTGGCGCCGTCGTTGCAGCCGAGGTCGCACTCGCCGCGCAGCCGGCACGTCGTACGCGGCAGGCCGTGCAGGTTGCCGTACTCCGGGTCCGGGATGGGCAGCCCGGGAGCGGGATGGCCGCCGGGCTCCGGGGCGAAGGCGACGGCCAGCGGCGGCAGCTCCCACTCCAGTCCCAGCCGCCCGGCCGCCTCGCGCATGGCGAGGGTCTTGGCCGTGGTGTCGTACGGCGGCTGGCCGAGGGGGTAGCGCTGGGGCTGGAGCATCCGCTCCACGGCGTCGTAGTGCGGGTCGAGGTCGGCCCGCGTGACGGGCCAGTGCTCGTAGCCGCCGCCGGGTAGCGGGCTCTCCTTCACGAACCACCGCTCCGGCTTGCGCAGCAGCACATTGGCGTAGATGAGGGAGCCGCCGCCGAGCCCGCTGGAGACGGCCGCGCCGAGCCCGCGGAAGCTCCACAGGTCGAACAGGCCGTACAGGCCCTCGCTCGGATCCCACAGGTTGCGCGCCATCGCGGCGGGCGCGCGCGGGAACGACCCCGGCGGGTACGACCGGCCGCGCTCCAGCACGACCACCCGCAGCCCCGCTTCCGCGAACCGATAGGCCGCCACGGCGCCGCCGAACCCCGAGCCCACCACGACGACGTCGGCGTGCTCGCGGGCAGGACGTCTTGCCTGGTCAGAACCGTTATGGCGCATTGTCTCTCCCTCGTCCGGACAGGTCCGAAAAGTCGGGGAGATGTAGAATGCAAGAGTAACCGATCGGTGAGCTGAGCACCGGAACCAGGAAGTCCAGGAGTCCAGACCAGGTCTGCCGGCCCGGGGCCGGCAGCGGCCCGAGATCGTGGCGATCGGTATGCATGGACGACCCGCTACACACGAACGCGTCGTACCCTTCACCGCCGGAGACGGCAAGAACCTGCGCCTCGTCAACGTGCGCGGGCACGCCCCGCCGGCCAAGCCCCCGGTCCTCCTCGTGCACGGCGCGGGGGTCCGGTCCAAGGTGTTCCGTGCGCCGGTGCCTGCCAGCGTCGTCGACATGCTCGTCTCGCAGGGCTACGACGTCTGGCTGGAGGACTGGCGGGCCAGCATCGACCTGCCGCCCAACCCGTGGACCCTCGACCAGGCGGCGGGATACGACCACCCCGCCGCGGTGCGCAAGGTCGTCGAGGAGACCGGGGCCGACCGGATCAAGGCGATCATCCACTGCCAGGGCTCGACCTCGTTCATGATGTCCGCGTGCGCGGGCCTGGTGCCCCAGGTCGACACGATCATCACGAACGCGGTGTCCCTGCACCCGGTCGTGCCGCGCTGGTCGCGGGCCAAGCTCCGGTACGCGGTGCCGGTCACGCGCAGGTTCCTGCCCTACCTCGACCCGTCCTGGGGCGACCACCCGCCACCGGGCGCGGCCGCGCTGATCACCCAGCTGGTCAAGGCCGCCCACGCCGAGTGCGGGAGCACGGTGTGCAAGCTGGTCAGCTTCACGTACGGCAGCGGCTGCCCCGCGTTGTGGCGGCACGAGAACCTCGGCGCGGCCACGCACGACCTCTGGATCCCGCACGAGTTCGGCCCGGTGCCGCTGACCTTCTTCCGGCAGATGGACAAATGCGTACGCAGCGGCCACCTGGTCAGCTACGAGCACATCGACGGCCTGCCGGACGACTACACGGCGCAGGAACCGCGTACGGACGCCCGGATCGTCTTCCTGGCGGGCGAGCTGAACCGCTGCTTCCTCCCGGAGAGCCAGCGCCGGTCCTACGACTTCTTCTCCCGCTTCGCCCCCCACCACTCCTTGCACCTTCTCTGCGGATACAGCCATCTGGACGTGTTCTTCGGCGAGCGCGCCCACCGCGACGTCTTTCCGCTGATCATCGAGGAGCTGGCCGGCACGCCGGCCCGGCACAGGGGGGACCGATGACCTTCACCGCACGACGCCGGCGCCCAGCCGGCAGAGTCGTCGGCCGATTCGCCAACGTGGACGGCATCCCGTTCCGGATGCCGGTGGGGACGCGGAGCAGCCCGGCGTTCATCGCCGCCTACCCGATCGACCCGCGCGGCGCGCGTGAGGCGCTGCCGGAGGAGCTGAGCCCGTACCGGATCCGCGGCGAGGGAGTGCTGCTGATCGCGGTCGTGGACTACCAGGACACCCCGATCGGCACGTACGTGGAGTTCTGCACCGGGATCCTGTGCACGCCGGGCGACCGGCCCGCCCCGCCGCTGCTCCCGCTGCTGTTCCGCTCGGCCTTCGGCACCGGCGTCCACATCGGTGACATGCCGGTGAGCACCGAGATCTCCGTCAAGGGCGGCCGCGGCATCTGGGGCATGCCCAAGCGGCGCGCCTCGCTCGACTTCGTCACCGACGGGTCCACGGTCAGCAGCCAGTACGACCTCGACGGGCGACTGGTCATGCGCGTGGACGTGCCGCGCCCGCCGCGGGCGTGGCTGCCGATGCGGTTCACCGGCATCGGCTACGCCTCCTTCCGCGGGATGCTCTGGAAGTCGTCCGTCACGCTCTGCGGCCGGATGGGCCTGTCGTGGGGCGGCGGCCCGGAGAGCCGGCTCCTGCTCGGCGACCACGAGCGGGCGGACTGGCTGAAGCGGCTCGACATCCGCGACCGGCCGTTCCTGACCGCCTTCATCCCCTCCGTGCGCGGGGTGCTCCACGACCACGTGGAGAGCTGGTTCCGCACCTCGGCCACGCCGCCCCCGCCGCCCCGGGAGGGCCTGGAGTCCGTGGTCGGACTGGGGCTCGGGCAGGACCGGCTGCCGCCTCCCGACCGCGCGGCGACGGACCGCCTCCTGGGCCTGCCCCGGCCGCGCGAGTATGCGGCGCCGATGCCGTAGCCGACCGCTCACAGAAAACCCGCAGCCGACCGCCCACGGGGAGATCCGATGAAGCACCGACTCCGTATCGCCGCGCGCCTCACCGCCGCCTCCGCCCACGCCACCGCGCCCGCGCCCGAGCGCGCCGAAGCGCCCGAACGCGTCCGGCCGCCCGCCGGGCGGGAACCGCCGGTCGCCGGGGCGGGCTATCGCCGCTCATGGTTCTGGACCGCCTACGACGCGCTGGCCCGGGCGCTCGACCACCGCTTCGGCTGGGACCGGCTGCCCACTCCGCTCGGCCTGGCGGTCCTGGTGGGCATCCGCAACCGGCTGCGCAAACAGAACCTGTACGACACCGGCCGCCTGCCCTCCGTCGGCCCGCCGCCCCCCGTCCCGGATCCGAAGGGTCACGACGTACGGCGGACCGCCAACGGCTCGTACAACGACGTGGACCATCCGGCCATGGGCATGGCCGGGACCCGGTTCGGGCGGAACGTCCCGTTGGACCACGCGTACGCCGAGCCTCCCGAGCGGGTCATGACGCCGAACCCGCGCACGATCAGCCGGCGGCTCATGACGCGGACCGAGTTCCAGCCCGCGCGCTCCCTCAACGTCCTGGCCGCGACCTGGCTGCAGTTCATGATCAGGGACTGGTTCAGCCACGGGATCAGCCCGTCGGAGGACCCGTGGACCATCCCGCTGGAGCCGGGCGACGACTGGCCCGAACCCCTGCTGACGATCCCGCGGGTCCCTCCCGACCCGACCCGCCCGCCCGGCTACGAGGGCCCCGCGACCTCGCTGAACACGCTCACCCACTGGTGGGACCTGTCGCTGGTCTACGGCCTGAGCGACGAGGAGCAGCGCGCCCTTCGCACCGGAACCCGGGGGAGGATCCGCCATCGCCCGTCCGGGACCCGGGCGATGGCGGGCGGAAAGGCCGACCCGACCCGCGAACCGGGCTTCTGGCTCGGCCTGGTGATGATGCAGGGGCTGTTCGAGCACGAGCACAACGCCATCTGCGAACGGCTGCACGCCGAGTATCCGGCCTGGGGCGACGACGAGCTGTTCGAGCGCGCCAGGCTGATCAACGCCGCGCTCGTCGCCAAGATCCACACCGTGGAGTGGACTCCCGCGGTCATCAGCCACCCCACGGCGGTGACCGGCCTGCGGGCCAACTGGTGGGGCCTGGCCTCCGAGCCGATCAACAAAGCGCTGGGCAGGATCAGCCGGAGCGAGACGATCAGCGGCATCCCGGGTTCGCGCACGGACCACTTCGGGGTGCCGTTCAGCATCACCGAGGAGTTCGCCGCCGTCTACCGGATGCACCCGCTGATCCCCGACGACTACAGCCTGCGCCACCTGCGCGACGACTCCCGGATCCGCGACACCACGCTGCGCGAGTTGTCCGGCCCCGCGGCGCTGCGGGTCGCCTCGGCCATCTCCGCCGCCGACCTGCTGTACTCCTTCGGGACCGAGCACCCGGGCGCGATCGTCCTGCACAACTTCCCGCGCCTGCTGCAGGAGTTCGAACGTCCCGACGGCAAGCTGGTGGACCTGGCGGCCACGGACCTGATCCGCTGCCGGGAGCTGGGCGTGCCCCGCTACAACGAGTTCCGCAGGCTGCTCAACCTGCCGCCGGCGAGCGGGTTCGACACGCTCACGGACGACCCGGCGCTGGCGGAGGAGCTGCGCGAGGTGTACGCGGACCGGCTGGAGGACGTCGACCTGGTCGTGGGCATGTTCGCCGAGAAGCGCCCGGAAGGGTTCGCCTTCAGCGACACGGCCTTCCGGGTCTTCATTCTCATGGCCTCGCGGAGGCTCAACAGCGACAGGTTCTTCACCCCTGACTACGCCGAGCGCGTCTACACGAGGGCAGGGCTGGACTGGATCGCGAACAGCAGCATGGCCTCAGTGATCCTGCGCCACCATCCGGAGCTGCGCCCGGCCCTGCACCGCGTGGGGAACGCGTTCGCGCCGTGGCGCCGGTCCGGCGTCACGGCCTGAGGTGCCGTCCCCGCCGCGTCAGGCGAGCCGGTCGTCGTCCGACGGCAGATTGACGCCCGCCGCGGCGGGGACCTGCATGCCGGAATGCACCCAGGCCAGCAGCTTCGTGCCGGGGCAGTCGGTGTCGCCCACATCGCCGTGGCCGCGCTTGTCCAGCGTACGGCCGGCCTTGGCGCAGGCCTCGTCGTACAGGGCCCGGAGCGCCATCTTCACGGCGTCGGTCGGGTTGTTCAGGCCGATGTAGGCGCATCCGATGCCGCGGACGTTGTGATCCGTGGCGTGGGCCCCCTGCACGTCCCAGCCGCGGCCCTCGTACACGGTGCCGTCGTCCCGCACGAGGAAGTTGTAGCCGATGTCGTTCCACCTCCGCTCGTCCATGTGGAAGTCCTGGATCTGCCGCGGCGTCTGCGTCGTCGGTCCCTCGGTGTAGTGGACGACGAACTCCCTGCGCTTCGACCACGGGACCTTGACGACGGCGTCCGGGTCTGCCGGCGGGCGGGCGTTCCAGGCACTGCGCTTGACGATGTTGATCGTCATGGTCTCCCCCTAGTTAAGTGCTCGACTTTTCGCAGGTTAGGCAGCAGAGGAGCGGGAGAGAGAAATGCGACGCGCGGGGATGCCGGGATCGTTGGCCATATTTCATCCTGCCTTGGGCGACTTGGGCCTTGATGGGCAGATGGCCCGAGAATGTGCTGGTTGATGGGTAGGGGCACCGTCAAGGCGCCCCTTTCCCGTTACGCGGCGCAGTCGTAGAGGCCGTCCTGGCCGTCCACGGCCTTGCAGTTCTGCTGGACCCAGGTGGTCACCTCGGTGTTGCCCCGGCCCGGACCGCCGCGGTCGCCGCCCGACAGAACGTAGCGGAGTTGCCCGGAGGAGGTGAGCTCTTTGAGGCGATCCACGGTCATGGCGGCGTCGCTGCCGGTGAAGCCGCCCATGGCGAGCACGGGCCTGCCGGTGGATAGGATGGTCGGCGAGGCCTGCATGGCGCTGTTCACCGCGACCAGCCAGGTGGCCTTGCCCTGGTTCGCCAGGAGGTACTTGACCATGGAGTCGCTCATCCCGCCGCCGGGACCGCCGCCCATGAAGCCTGCCCGGCCGGTCCGCCCCGTCCCGTCGCCCGCGTCCTGCCCGGTGGGCAGCTGGCCGTTGGGTGTCTGGCCGCCGGGGAAGTCGCGGCCGGGGAACTGGCCGCCCGGGAACTGACCGCCCCGGAACTGGCCGCCCGCGCCGCCGCCCATCCGGCCGAAGCCCATCTGCCCCGCGTTCGGGCCGGCGGTCGGGTTCGTCCCGTTCACCTGCGACCCCAGCGGCGTGACGGCGTACGCGGCGGGCCCGGCCAGCCCGGCGACCACCGTGGCCGCCAGCGCGAGGGCGGCGATCCTGATCGTCACCTGCGCCCGTACCCTGGCCAGCACCAGCACCACCACGGCCGCCAAGGTCGCCCCGAGCACGACCCAGGCCAGCCACGGCGCCCAGTCGGGCGTGCGGCGCAGCACCACGAACGACCAGCCGCCCGTCAGCGCCACCGCCAGCGGCAGCGCCCAGGCCCAGGTCCGCGAGCGGCGATACTCCTGCCATATGGCCACCCCGCCCAGTCCGCACAGCGCGGCCACGGCGGGCGCCATCGCGGTCGTGTAGTACGGGTGGAAGGTGCCGCTGGAGAAGCTGAACACGACGTAGTGGACGACCAGCCAGCCGCCCCACACCAGCCACGCCGCCCCGGACGGGCCTTCGATCCGGCGCACCCGCATGACCGCGGCGAACGCCAGCGCCACCACGCAGAACGGCAGCAGCCAGGAGATCTGCCCCGCCAGGATGTCGTTGAACAGCCGCCCGGCCCCGGACTCCCCGCCGAAGCCGCCACCACCACCGCCACCACCGGGTCCGCCGCCGGGGCCGCCGCCCTGGCCGAAGATCCGGCCGAGCCCGTTGTAGCCGATCACCAGGTCCCAGACGGAGTTGTCCGTGGAGCCGCCGACGTACGGGCGCGAGTCGCTGGGCCAGAGGTCGACGATCACCATCCACCAGGCGCTCGACACCAGCATGACCAGGCCGGCCGCCAGCAGGTGCCCCACCCGCCTGAGCCACGGCACGCGGGCGCACAGCAGGTACGCCAGCGCGAAGGCCGGCACCACCAGATACGCCTGGAGCATTTTCGCGTTGAAGGCCAGCCCCACGAAGAGCGCGCACACCAGCAGCGACCGCAGGCGCCCGGTACGCAGCGACTCCAGGCAGAACCAGGCCGCCAGCACGAGCAGCAGCACGAGGATCGTGTCGGGGTTGTTGTCCCGGTTGATCGCCACGGTGATCGGAGTGAGCGTCATGACCACGGCCGCGACCAGGGCCGCCGCGTCGGCGTACGTCCTCCCGGAGCAGGCGCGGCGCACGGCCGAGTAGACGAGGCCGACGGCGGCCACCCCGGCCAGGGCCTGCGGGAGCAGCATGCTCCACGTGCCGTAGCCGAAGATCCGCGCGGACAGCCCCATCACCCACAGCGCCAGCGGCGGCTTGTCCACGGTGATGAACGACCCGGCGTCGAGCGCGCCGAAAAAAAACGCCTTCCAGCTCTGCGTGCCGGACAGGACGGCGGCGGCGTAGTACTCGTTGGCGTTGCCGCTCAGCCCCCACGCGTACAGGACGAAAGCGACGGCGAGCACCGCCCACATGGCGGGCCGCGACCAGCGCGGGTCCTCCTCGGCGCCCAGCAGGACGCGTGCGGGCAGGCTGCGGCTCGTGGCGGCCCGGTGCCCGGGCCGCATGGCGGTGGCGGTCATCGTGCCGTCCTCCGCCTGGGGTTGAAGACCCACACACGCAGCAGCAGGAAGCGGACGAGCGTGGCCGCCGCGTTGGCGATGATGACCGCGACCAGCTCCACCCCGTGCGAGACGCCGGCGGGCAGCAGCGCGAGGCTGCCCGAGGTGAGCGCCAGCCCGACGAAGAACGCGATCAGGCCCTCGAACTGGTGCCGCATCGCCCCGACCGAGCCCTTGACGCCGAACGTGAAACGGCGGTTCGCGGCGGTGTTGGCCACGGCCGTGACCAGCAGCGCGACCGCGTTGGCGGCCAGTGGGGAGACGATCTGCCGCAGCAGCGAGAACAGCGCCAGGTACGCCAGCGTGCTCACCACGCCGACGATCGCGAACCTGGGCAGCTGCTTGGCCATCCCCTTCGGCAGCTCGGCCCGCTGGACCCGGGCCGGCACCGGGATGCGGGCCGCCCCCGACAGCGTCTTACGCGCGACCCTGGCCAGGCCGCGCAGGTCGTCGAGCGCGGTCTGGATGATGTCGACCCGGCTGTCCGGATCGTCCACCCAGTCCACGGGCACCTCGTGGATGCGCAGCCCGTGCCGTTCGGCGAGCAGCAGCAGCTCGGTGTCGAAGAACCACTGCTCGTCCTCGACGCCGGGCAGCAGCGCCTGCGCGATCTCCGTACGGACGGCCTTGAACCCGCACTGCGCGTCCGAGAACCCGGCCCCCATCACCGAGCGCAGCAGCAGGTTGTACGAGCGGGAGATGAACTCGCGCTTCGGCCCCCGCTCGACCCGCGATGCCCTGGCCAGGCGGGTGCCGATGGCCAGGTCGCTGTGGCCGGACAGGAGCGGCGCGACCAGCGGGAGGAACGCGTCGAGGTCGGTGGACAGGTCCACGTCCATGTAGCTGACGACGTCGGCCTCGCTCTGCGACCAGACCAGCCGCAGCGCCCGGCCGCGGCCCTTCTCGTCGAGGTGCACGGCCCGCACGTGCGGGAGCTCCTGGGAGAGCTCCGTGGCGATCTGCCAGGTGTTGTCGGTGCTGGCGTTGTCGGCGATCGTGATGCGGAAGCCGTAGGGGAAGTTGCCGGTGAGGTACGTCTGCAGCCGGGTGATGCTCTCGCGGAGCGCCCGCTGCTCGTTGTAGACCGGGACGACCACCTCGACCAGGCGCGTCCTTACTGCTGTTATCTCCATGCAGCCAGCTCACGGGTCGGGTCTTTAACGGGACTTATCCGATTCTGAGTTACGCATGAGAGTTCCGGGAAGGTCCATTGTCGCGATCGCTCCACCACCGGGCGCGTTCGCCAGACGTACCTCTCCCCCGGCCTCCGCGACGGCCTGCGCCACGATCGCCAGGCCCAGCCCGGATCCGGGCAGGCCACGGGCGGACGGGGAGCGCCAGAAGCGCTCGAAGACGTGCGGCAGCTCCTCCTCCGGCAGCCCTGGGCCGTGGTCCCGCACGGACAGCCGGCCGTGCGACAAGGACACCTCGACCTGGCCGCCGGGACTGAACTTTGCGGCGTTGTCGATGAGGTTGAGCACGGCGCGTTCGAGGGAGGTGGCGCTGCCGACGACGTACCAGGGCCTGAGGTCGCTGACCACCTCGGCGCCGCGCAGCCTGGCCCGCTCGACGGCCGCCGTCACGACCTCGTGGAAGGGCAGCTCGACGTGCGGCTCGTGCTCGGTGTCGCCCCTGGCCAGCTGGAGGAGGTCGGCGACGAGCGTGGACAGCTCGGCGAACTGGGCCTTGACGTTGGTGAGCAGGCGTTTCTTGGCCTCGGGGTCGAGGCTGCGGCCCGTCTGCTCGCTGCGGAGGAGGAGGTCGATGTTGGTGCGCAGGGTGGTCAGGGGGGTGCGCAGCTCGTGGCCGGCGTCGGCGACGAGCTGCTTCTGACGCTCGCGGGAGCCGGCCAGGGCGGTGGTCATGGCGTTGAAGGAGGATGAGAGGCGGGCGATCTCGTCGTTGCCTTCGACGGGGATGTGAGTGTCGAGGTCCTCGGTCTGCGCGATGTGCTCGACCGCTTTGGTCAGGCGACCCACGGGACGCAGCGCGGCCCGGGCGATGAGCAAGCCGGCGGTCGCCGCGGCCAGCACGCCCAGCGCGGCCACCGCGCCAAGAAGCAACGCCACCATCTTCAGCGTGTTGCGCAGCTGACCGAGTGGGACGGCATCCATCACAGCCATGCCCGGCCCCACGTTCTCGGTGAGGATGCGCATCTCCGTGCCGTCGTCGGTAACCCCGTTGTGCCAGTGCTTCGCCCCCGGGCTGGCGGCCACCCCTTTGTCCTCCTCGGTGACCACGAGAGCGGCGCTCGTGTAGCACGGAGGACGGTCGTCGGCGAAGATGAGCTGGGTGGTGCCCGGCGGGCCGTAATGGTCCTGGGGGTTCGGGACCGGGCCGCACTCGCGCTGGAGCCACTCCAGCTGCCCGCGTGGACTCTTGCCGGGCGGGTTGCCGAGCTGCCGGTCCACCTGCTCGTACAGCTGGTGCCGGACGATCATGAAGCACGCACCCGCGCTGACCGCCACCGCCAGGGCGACGGCGACCGCGACCAGGAGTGTGAGGCGGGTGCGGAGGCTGCGCCAGATCACGGCGTGGCCCGTAGGACGTACCCCACCCCGCGCACCGTGTGGATCACGCGGGGCTGCCCCCCGGCCTCGGTCTTGCGCCGCAGGTACATGACGTACACGTCGAGCGAGTTGGACGTCGGCTCGAAGTCGAACCCCCACACCTCGCTGAGGATCTGGTCCCTCGTGAGCACCTGACGCGGGTGCGCCAGGAACAGCTCCATCAGCAGGTACTCGGTCCGCGTCAGGTCCAGCCGGCGGTCGGCGCGCGTGACCTCCCTGGTCGCCAGGTCCATGCGCAGGTCGCCGTACGTGAGCGTGTCGGCGCCCTCGGCGGGGCTCGAGCTCAGCGCGCCCCGCCGCAGCAGCGCGCGGACGCGGGCCAGCAGCTCGTCCAGCTCGAACGGCTTGACGAGGTAGTCGTCGGCCCCCGCGTCGAGCCCCGAGACCCGGTCGCCCACCGCGTCGCGGGCGGTGAGCATGAGGACCGGGATGTGGTTGCCCGAGGCGCGCAGGCGCCGGCACGCGGTCAGCCCGTCGAGCCGGGGCATCATGACGTCGAGCAGCACGGCGTCGTAGGTGTCGGCCGCGACCGCGTCCAGCGCCGCCTGCCCGTCGTTGGCCGTGACGACCTTGTAGCCCTCGAACTCCAGGCTCGACTGCAGCGCCTCGCGCAACGCGGGCTCGTCGTCCACCACCAGCAACCGTGCGGGCTCACTCATGCGACAAACGCTAGAGGCTCATCATGAAAACCTGATAAACGCCATCATGCGCGTTCCATGAGATCACCACGCCACAGGCATCGCCTTGAGCCCGAAGATGGGTCCGTCGCTCTTGATCGGCAGCTCCTCGTCCGGCACGGTGACCCGCAGGCCGGGGATGCGCTCGAACAGCGTGCGCAGCGCGATCTCCATCTCGGCCCTGGCCAGGTTCTGGCCGAGGCACTGGTGGACACCGTACCCGAACGCCACGTGGTGGCGGGCCCCGCGCTCGACGTCGAACTCGTCCGGCCGCTCGAACGCCCGCTCGTCCCTGTTGGCGGAGGCGCCGAGCACGAAGATGCCCTCGCCCTCCCTGACGAGCTGTCCGTCGATCTCCTGGTCCTCGACGGCCACCCGGTCGAACGCCACCCAGTCCACGATCGAGTGGTAGCGCAGCAGTTCGTCCACCGCCATGGGCCACTTGTCCGGGTTCTCGCGCAGCGCGGCGAGCTGGGCGGGGTGGCGCAGGAGGGTGAGGGCGGAGAGCGGGATCATGTTCGCGGTGGTCTCGTGGCCCGCGACGAGCAGCAGGAAGGTCACGCCCACGAGCTCGGCATGGGTGAGCTGACCGCTCTCGATCAGCCGCCCGAGCAGGTCGTCCTTGGGCTGCCGCTCCGCCTTGGCGACCAGGGTGTCGAGGTAGTCCCTGAGCGCCATGATCGCGGCGAAGCTCGCGTCGGGGCCGTCGGCGCTGGAGAGCATCTCGCGGGTGCGCGACTGGAAGAACTCGCGGTCGTCGACGGGGACGCCGAGCAGCTGGCAGATGACCAGCGACGGCAGCGCCAGCCCGAACGCCTCCACCAGCTCCGCCTCGTCGCCCTTGGCCAGCATGTCGTCGATGAGCTCGTCCACGGTGCGCTGGATGCCGGGCCGCAGCTCCTTGACACGCCTGACGGTGAACTCGGGGATGAGCAGCCGCCGGAACCGGCCGTGCTCGGGCGGGTCGAGGTCGATGAAGTGTCCGATCGCGAACTCCTTCGCCGCGGCCCGCTCCTCGGGGGTGGGCGGCTCCGGTCTGAACGCCCAGTTGGGGTGACCGGGGGTCGCCGGGTTGGTGCTGATGCCCGTGCCCGACAGGACCTGTTTGGCCGCGGCGTGCCGGGTGACGAGCCAGACGTCCCCGCCGGGGAGCGAGGCCCGTACGAGGGGGGCCTGCTCGCGCATCCGCTCGTACTCGGGCGGGGGCGCGAACGGGCAGGTGCGCTGGACAGGGAAGGTTTCGGCCATAGTCTGCTCCCGTACAAGCCGGATCGCATTGCTTACTTACGCGAAAGTAAGCAATCGCGGGCCGGTCGTCAAGTGATGGGAGCGGGATGGCAGGGCGGCGGACGGACACCAGGGACCGGATCCGGCAGGTGGCGCTGGAGCTGTTCGCCGAGCAGGGGTACGAGCAGACCACGCTGCAGGAGGTGGCCGAGCGGCTGCAGATCACCCGGCCGGCGCTCTACTACCACTTCAGCACCAAAGAGGCGATCCTGGAGAGCGTCGGAGAGCGGCTGGCCGAGTCGATCGACGAGCTGGTGGAGTGGGGGCACGCGCAGCCCAGGACCCCCGAATCGAGGCGGGAGATCCTGCGGCGGATCGGCGAGCTGCTGGAGGGGCAGTGGCGTCCTCTGTTCAAGTTCGCGCAGGTCAACCAGGGTGTGATGCAGGGCCTGCCGGCCGGTGAGCGGATGCAGACCGGGATCGTCAAGATGGTGTCCCTGCTGGAGGATCCGGAGTCCGGCCCGGTGCGGAAGTTCGAGGCCCGGCTGGCGGTGTTCGCGGTGATCCTGGGCAGCGTGCCGTTCCTCTTCGACCTGGACGTGCCGGAGGCGGAGCGGTCGGCCGTGGCCATGGAGGTGGCCACGAGGCTGATCTCGGAGGATTAGCCCAGGAGGCCGGCCCAAGCGGCAGGGGGTCAGCGCTTCAGTACCGACATGGCCGCGTTGTGGCCGGCGATGCCGCTCACGCCGCCGCCCCTGCGGGCGCCGGCGCCGCACATCAGGATGCGCTCGTGCTCGGTCTCCACGCCCCACCGCTCGCCTTCTTCCGCGTACGGCCAGCTCAGGTCGGTGTGGAAGATGTGGCCGCCGGGCAGCCCGGCCTCGTTCTCGAGGTCGACCGGGGTCTTGGCCTCGGCACACAGGGTGCCGTCGGGGGCCCTGAGCAGGCATTCCTCGATGGGCTCGGCGAGGACGGAGTTGATGGAGGCGAAGGTGGCGTCCAGGGCGGCCTTTCTCGCTTTATCCGGATTTTTCCGGAAAAGGCGGGCGGGCATGTGGAGGCCGAACAGCGTCATCGTCTCGGCCCTGCCCCTCAGCCCCGGCCCGAGGATGGACGGGTCGGTCAGCGAATGGCAGTAGACCTCGGCCGGCGGCAGCTCCGGGATCTCCCCGCGCGCCGCCTGCCCGTAGGCCGCGGCGAGCTGGTCGCGGCTCTCGTTGATGTGGAACGTGCCGCTGAAGGCCGCCCGCGGATCCACGGACGCGTCCTTCAGCCGGGGCAGCCTCGTCAGCACCATGTTGACCTTCAGCTGCGCGCCCTCCGGCACCTCCCCGGGCCTGCCCAGCACCCGGTCGAGGACGGCCGGCGGGAGGTTGACCAGCACGTGGCCGCCGTTCACCGTGTGCTCGCCACCCTCGTCCGCGAACGTGACCTCGCCGGACGGCGAGATCCCGACGATCTCGGCCCCGGTCCTGATCTCGGCGCCCGCCCGCCTGGCGGCCGCCTCGAGCGCCCCCGAGACGGCGCCCATGCCGCCGACGGGGACGTTCCACTCGCCGGTGCCGTCGCCGATCACGTGGTAGAGGAAGCACCGGTTGGCGAGCAGGTCGGTGGCGGGGTCGGCGAACGTGCCGATGAGCGCGTCGGTCAGCACCACGCCGCGCACGGTGTCGTCCTCGAACCGCTCCTCCACGGTCCGCCCGATCGGCCGCCGGAACAGGTCCCGCCACGCCTCGGGGCCGACGAGCCGTTCGACCTCGGCGGCGGACGGGAGGGGTTCGAGCAGCGTGGGCGCCAGCGCCTGCGCCACGCGCGCGGTCATGGCGTAGAAGTCCCGCCACGCCTCGTGGTCGGCCTCGCCACCGGTGACGCCCCTGAACGACGCCGCCGTGGCCGCCGCGTCCTCGTTGTCGACGAGCAGGCCGGTGTCGCCCTTGGGCGTGTACGAGGCGTAGCGGCGGCGGCGCAGCTCCAGGTCCAGCCCCAGGTCACGGACGATCGCGGAGGGCAGGAGGCTGACGAGGTAGGAGTAGCGCGACAGCCGTACGTCGACGCCGGGGAAGGCCCGCGTGGAGATCGCCAGGCCGCCCACGTGGTCGTGGCGTTCCAGGACGAGCACGCTGCGTCCCGCTCCGGCCAGGTAGGCGGCCGCCACCAGCCCGTTGTGCCCGCCTCCGGCCACGATCACGTCATACGACCCCATCACCGCACCATACGACCCCACCCACACCATCCGTCAACGCTCACTCTCGGACATTTCTCCCGATCCGCGGGGTCACTGGCGGGCGCCGCACCCCCTGTGTGATCCTCAGGTGGACCGCCACCTGATCAGCCCTGCAAGCTGCTGAGCTCCACGCAAAATCCCGTAAAATACGCTTTTCGCCCTAGTAGGCCAGGACCCACCCAAGGAGCACGAAACTCACCATGCGCAGCACCCCCGACTCCGTTCTGCAGCCGTCCGACGAGGTCGCCGAGGCCCTGGCGAGTGGCGCGCCCGTCGTCGCCCTGGAGTCCACGATCATCTCCCACGGGCTGCCGCAGCCGCGCAACCTGGAGGTGGCGCGCGAGCTGGAGGGGATCGTACGGGCGGCCGGCGCCGTCCCGGCCACGATCGCCGTGCTGGACGGCGTGCCCCGCATCGGCCTCAACGAGGTGGAGCTGGAGCGGATCGCGACCGAGTCCGGCCTGCGCAAGCTGGGACAGCGGGACCTGCCCGTGGCGGCGGCACTGAAGGCCAGCGGCGCCACCACCGTGTCGGCCACGTCGTTCCTCGCCGCCCGCGCCGGCATCCGCGTCTTCGCCACCGGCGGACTCGGCGGCGTGCACCGCGGCTGGACCGAGGACCAGGACGAGTCCGCCGACCTCGACACGCTGGCCCGCACCCGCATCACCGTCGTCTGCGCCGGCGTCAAGTCGATCCTCGACGTGCCGGCGACGCTGCAGCGCCTGGAGACGCGCGGCGTGACCGTGGCGGGCTACCGTACGGACACCTTCCCCGGCTTCTACC
The DNA here is from genome assembly GCF_053603495.1 of Nonomuraea sp. NPDC004186. Lineage (NCBI taxonomy): Bacteria > Bacillati > Actinomycetota > Actinomycetes > Streptosporangiales > Streptosporangiaceae > Nonomuraea > Nonomuraea sp. NPDC004186. Next base: position 118,141 of record NZ_JBSGFQ010000001.1, read on the forward strand.
TGCACTCCTCCGGCCAGCCGATCGAATGGCGGATCGAGTCGCCCGCCGACGCGGCGGAGATCATGCGGGGCCAGGACGCGCTCGGCGGCCAGGAGACGGCGCTGATCGTCGCCAACCCCGTCCCCGTGGACCAGCAGCTCGACCCCGAGCTCCATGACCGCGTGCTGGCCGAGGCGCTGGCCGCCGCCGAGCGGCACGGCGTCAAGGGGCAGGCGATCACGCCGTTCCTGCTCGGCTACCTGGTGGACGGCACCGGCGGGGCCTCCCTGGAGGCCAACCTGGCCGCCGTGCGCGGCAACGTCGCCCTGGCCTCGCAGATCGCCCGGTCATGGGCGCGCCCGTGACGGACGGGGTGACGGACAGGGTGACGGACGGAGTGACGGACGGAGTGACGGGCAGGGCCCTGCTCGTCATCGGCGACGTGGTCACCGATGTGGTGGCGTTGCATGGTTCGCCGGTCATGTCGGGCACCGACACGGCGGCCGACATCGTCCTGCGCCCCGGCGGCTCCGGCGCGAACACCGCCGCCTGGGCCGCCCGCCTCGGCGCGGACGTGCGCCTGCTGGCCAGGCTCGGCTACGACAGCAGCGAGTGGCACACCACCGAGCTGGCCAAGACGGGGGTCCGGCCGCACGTCTCGGTCGATCCCGACCGCCCCACCGCCGTCGTGATCGCGATGGTGGACCGGAGCGGCGAGCGTACGATGCTCACCAACCGCGGCGCGGGCGGCCTGATCTCCGAGGCCGACTGGGACCCGGCCCTGCTCGACGGCGTCGCCCGGCTCCACCTGTCGGGCTACCTGCTGTTCGCGGAGGGCGGGCTGCGGCTGGCCAGGCTGGCGATGGCCGAGGCCGCCGCCGCCGGGATCGCGATCAGCGTCGACCCGGCCTCCACCGGCCCGCTGCGCGACTTCGGGGTCGAACGTTTCATCCGCGAATCCGCCCCCGCCGGCCTGATCCTCCCGAATCTTGATGAGGCCCTCTTGCTGAGTGGAGCCACGACGGCGGAGCGCGCCGCCGTACTCTTGAGTGAGACATACGGCACAGCGATCGTGAAGCTGGGAGCACGGGGCGCGCTGGCCGCCGTGGACGGCGAGGTCGTCGCGGCGGCGGCAGGTGTGTCCACCGAGGTCGTGGACTCGACGGGAGCGGGTGACGCGTTCGCCGCCGGGTACCTCACCGGGGTTCTGCAGGGTGTCGGCGAGGAGGCGGCTTTGGAGGCGGGTTGCCGTGCTGGTGCCGCATGTGTGGCCCAGGTGGGCGGTCGGCCACGGTACGGTTTGGATCTGAACCGTCTTTACCCTATTCACACTGATTGATAGCTTGCCGCGTAAGCTACACCATTAGCCACACGCGTTTCGGTCAGCACCACGCGGCTCACTGGGGAGGATAAGGTCCGCCGATGGAAGTCGAGTCATCGATCTGCCTGAGCGACCTAGTCCCTGCTCTGCGCTGGAGCCGCCCGCAGCAGGTGGCCGAAGCACTGGCCGATCCGCGGCTGCCGGCGGGATGGTGGCACTCCCTCGCGCTGTCGAGGGCGCTCGGCACGGCGGGGCTCGACTGGATCTGCGAGCGGCTGGCGCGCCTGGCCTCCTCTCGCTGGGACCATCTGCCGCTGGCCGACCTGCTGCCCGCGCTGACCGTCCACCACATCGATCCGGCGCTGCCGGGCTGGCCCGAGGACACCCGTACGGCGATCACCGGGCTCGGCGGCTGGCAGCGGCTGCGCCGCCTGTCCCCCAGCGACCTGGGCACGCCGTCGGCCACGCCCGAAGTGGTGATCGGCTCCGTCTTCCGCGAGATCCTCGGCCGCATCCCGGCCCAGCGTGCGGCCCCCGCGGCCGATCACCCCGAGGTCACCCGGCCGCTCGTCCGGGGCACGGGCTCCTTCCCCGTCCAGGCCGATCCGGTGCCCCAGACCGGCATGTTCGCCGCCCAGAGCGGCGCCGCCGCCGAGCAGCGCCCCGACGCCGCGCCGCAGCGCCCGGCCGCCGCCGCGGACCGGCGCCAGACGGGCTCGTTCCCGGCCCAGCAGCCCTCGGGCACCGGCCCCCAGGCCGCCCAGGGGCCGGACAGCGGCCGCCAGACCGGCTCCTTCCCCTCGATATCCGACCGCCCGGGCGGTCCCTCCCAGGACCGCCAGGTCGCCCCCTCGCAAGACCGCCAGACCGGCCCGTCCCAGGACCGCCAGACCGGCTCCTTCCCGGCTCAGCCGGCGCCGGACGCCGGTGGTCCGGCGCGGCAGACGGGGTCGTTCCCCGCGCAGACCGGCTCGTTCTCCGCGCAGCCGCAGAGCGGCTCGTTCCCGGCGCAGGGGTTCGCCGGCGAGGGCCGCCCGGCCCCCGGCCAGCCTGGCCAGGCCGACCGCGCCCCGCAGCGCCCCGCGAGCCCCCAGGCCGATGCCCAGCCCGGCGCCCGCCAGGACAACAGCTCCGCCCCCGGCGGTCCCAGCACTGGCTCGATGCCCGCAGTCCCGGGCGGTCCCAGCACCGGGTCCATGCCCGCGATCCCGGGCGGTCCCAGCACTGGCTCGATGCCCGCGGTCCCCGGCGGTCCCAGCACGGGATCCATGCCCGCCGTCCCCGGCGCGCCGGGCGCCTCCAAGAGCAACGGCACCCCGAGCTACGCCGCGCCCGTTCCCACCGCTCCGCCGGCCCCCAGCAGCCCCGTGCCGACCGACGCCGACCACGCGATGGTGCGGGTCGTGGACAACCTGTTCCGCAGCCTGGACAAACTGGAGCTGGCGGTGGCCGTGCACCGGCTGTTCGCCGAGGACCCGGTCAGCCTGCGGACGCTCGCCCACAAGATGCTGGTCGACCGGGACGCCCTCTCCCAGGCCCAGCGCACGGCCGAGGAGCGCGTCCTGCACTGGCTGCGCTCCTCGGAGTCCGCGCCGGTCACGGGCCACATGTTCCGCCTGACCGAATGGCTCGGCGCGGCGGCCACCGAGGACCAGCTGATCGGCGCCGACCCGGCCCACCCCGTGACGGTCCCCTCGCTGCGCACCCCGCTCTGGCGCGTGCTGGTGACGCTCATGCCCGACCGCCGCTTCCAGGACGGCTGGCTGGTCGTGGGCGACCTGCACCGCCTGCAGGACCGTACGAGGCAGCTGCTGGCCTCGAGCCCGCCCGACGCGGACGTCGTGGAGCTGATGGGCGAGCTGGGCATCCGCGCCCACTCCGCCAAGGCCTGGTACGACGCCCTGCCCCAGGAGACGAGCGGCGACCCGGTGGCCGAGGCCCCGTCGCCCGCCCAGCCCCTGCCCCGCCGCACTCCGGGCGCCAACGGCCACCACCACCGGGGCGGCCAGCCCATCCCGCCGACCCCGGCGAACTCGATCGACCCGTCCGCGGCCCTGGCGACGCTCTCGGCGCTGTCGGGCGGCCGTTCGCCGATGCTGGCAGGCTCTCCCCCGACGCCGCCTCCGCCGCTGCCGGGCCCGTCCTCGGACCCGCGCCGCTGGCAGCGCATCGAGGTGACCCCGGAGCACCTCAGGGGCGGCCCCGTGCCGGTGCCGGAGGGCTACGCGGCCCAGCTCGGCATGCGCCCCGGCACCCTGCTGTCGGTGACCGGGCCCGGGGACAACGCCATCGTCCTGGTCTGGCAGGGCCACCAGCCGGTCTTCGACTCCCTCCAGCCGGTGCTGATGCGCCTGAACGCGCGCCCCGGCGACCAGGTCTACGTCACGGTGGACGGCTACCGTCTGGAAGCCCAGCTGACGGGCTGAGCACTCGCCCTGCCGTTCAAAGGGGCGCGTCGAACAGCCGCAGCCGGTAGGCGGTGGCGGCGGCCTCGCCCCGGGTGGCGACGCCCAGCTTGGCCAGGATGTTGGAGACGTGCACGCTCACGGTCTTCGCCGAGATGAACAGCGCCTCGGCGATCTCCCGGTTGCTCCGCCCGTTAGCCACCTCCCGCAGCACCTCCAGCTCGCGAGCCGTCAGCCCCAGCGGAAGCCCGTCGGCCGCCTCCTCGGCGCCCCCGATCCTGGCCCGCCGCCCGAAGGCGTCGAGCTGCTCCAGCAGCGGCGTCGCGCCCAGCCGGGCGGCCAGCTCCCGCGCGCGGCCCAGCCGCTCCGCGGCCTCCTGCCGGTCGCCGTCCGCCAGCGCCGCCTGCGCCGCGCCCACCAGGCACCGCGCCTCGGCGTACGGCTGCCGCAGCGCCGCCCACGCCCCCGCCGCCCGGTCCCAGGCCTCGAACCGCCACGCGGGCGGCTCGGCGCCGCCGTCGTCCGGCTCGGGACCCGTCAGCGCCGTGAAGGTGAGGTGCTGCGCCCGCTGGAGGTCGCCGTCGGCCTCGAGCTCCCGCCCCAGCGCCCGCAGCCGCGTCAGGAGGGCCGCGCCGAGCTGCGCCACCGGCGTGCCCACCCCGGACCCTTGCTGCGGCACCACGGAGCCGAGCAGGTCGGCGATGGTCACCAGCACCGGCCAGGCGTAGCGCGGGGTCTCCACGAGATCGCGCTCCTCCAGGGCCTTCGCGGCCACCTCCACCGCGGCCTCGAGCTCCCCGCGCGCGTGCAGCAGCCGCACCTCCCTGCACAGGTGCGGCAGGACCGTCTGGTCGCGGTAGGTCCCGCGCGACAGCACGCTCCGCGACGACCCCAGCAGCCGCTCGGCCCGGTCGAACTCCCCGCGCGCCAGCGCGATGTCCGTGGCGAACCCCTGCAGGCTGGCCTGGTAGGGAGCCGGCGGCGCGAGGTCGAGCGCGTGCTCGACCACCTCCAGCGCCTCGTCCCACTGCCCCAGTGACACCAGCGGCTCGGCCAGGTTGATCGACAGGAACGCGCCGGACGTGCGGGCCAGCCCGTACTGGCGGGCCTCCTCGATGCCGTCGCGGGCCACCTGCGCGGCCCGCTCGTGGCGGCCCGCCCCCTCCAGCGCGTCGGACTCGGAGATCGCGCAGCGCATCAGCGCGTTGTACGCCTCGTCGCCGCCGGCGAGCCTGCGCGCCTCCGCGAACGCCTCCAGCTGCGCCTCGATCTCGGAGAAGCCGAATCGCGCCCAGGTGAGGTCGATCAGCGCGTGCGCCTCCACCTTGCGGTCGCCCAGCTCGTGGCCGATCTTCATGGCCAGCCGGCTCGTGGCGAGCCGCTCCGCCCAGACCTCCCGCCCGTGAAGCATGCGGGACAGGGTCTCCAGGACCTGGGCGTGGAGCTTGGTCGGCCGGTCGGAGGCGACCAGCGCGGCCGCCTCGCGCAGGTCGTCGACGAAGCCGGAGCGGCCCAGGTCGTAGCGGGTCAGGCCGCGCTGGCGCAGCAGCTTGGCCGCCCTGATCGGGTCGGCTTCGTGGTCGATCTCGGCGAGGGCGGCGCCGGCCAGGGCGATGGAGCGTTCGTACTCCCCGGCGAGGTGCGCGACCGTGGCCGTGTTCCTGAGCACGTCGATGCGGTCGCAGCCGATGCGCTCGGACGCGTCGGGCACCTGGTCCCACAGCTCCAGCACCCTGGACAGCATCCTGAGCTGCTCGTCATAGGCGGTGGACCTGCGGGCGACGCCCGCCGCCTGCCAGGCGCTGACCAGCGCCCAGGTGGCGTCGTGGGCGGAGTGCCAGTGGTGGGCCAGCTCGATCGCGCCGCGCGGGGCGGGCAGGATCGACAGGTCGCGCTCCAGCGCCTCGGCGAAGCGGGTGTGCAGGCGGGTGTGCTCGCCGGGCAGCAGGTCGTCGTGGAGCGCCTCGCGGATCAGCGCGTGCCGGAAGCAGTAGCCCTCGCCGTCGACGGTCAGCACGTTTCCCGCCACGGCGGGCCGCAGCGCGCTGGAGAGCGCGTTCTCGTCGAGCCCGGCGACGGCGGAGAGCAGGTCGTGCTCGATGCGCTGCCCGCCGGCGCTGGCCACGCGCAGCAGCTCCTGCGTCTCCGCGGGCAGCCGCTCGACGCTGGCCAGCAGCAGGTCGCGCAGCGACTCCGGCAGCGCGACGCCGCCTCCGTCGCTGAGCAGCGCCTCCACGAACAGCGGGTTTCCCTCGCTGCGCGCGTAGATCAGGTCCATGTCGGCGGGGGACGGCTCCCGCTCCAGGATGCCGGCCGCCTGCGCGACGGCCTCCTTGCGGGTGAGCCTGCGCAGCTCGACCCTGCGCACCCGCTCGACCCGGCCCAGCTCGGCGAGGAGCGGGCGCAGGGGGTGGGTGCGGTGCAGCTCGTCGGTGCGGTACGTGACCACGATCAGCAGGCCCGCCGCGGTCGGCTGGTAGCGGACCAGGAACGACAGCAGGTCGCGGGTGGACCGGTCGGCCCAGTGGGCGTCCTCGACGATCAGCAGCACGGGACGCTCTTCGGCCAGCCGCTCCAGCAGCCCCAGCACCTGCTCGAACAGCCGCGCCCTGGCCTCGGGCCCGTCTCCGTCCGGCTCCCCGAACTCGGGCAGCAGCCGCGCCAGCCCGCGCGTGGTGCCGCCGGGCACGAGCGCCGCCACCCCGTCGCGGCCCAGCTCGCGCACGAGCCCGCGCAGCACGGCGGTGAACGGCGCGAACGGCAGGCCCTCGGTGCCCAGCTCCAGGCACCCGCCGACGAGCACCAGCGCGTCGTCGGCCCGATCGGTGAACTCCTTGATCAGCCGGGTCTTGCCGACCCCGGCCTCGCCGCCGACGAGCACGGCGGACGACGCCCCGGCACGCGCCCCGACCAGCGCGTCGCCGAGAGCGGCGAGCTCACGGGCGCGCCCGACGAAGCGGGGACTGACGGCATGGATACTCACGCCCTAAGAATGCCATCAGATCACGACAGAATTCCCGGCCGGCCGGGCTAGCGCAGGACCTTGCGGAAGAACGTGGCAGAGGCCTCGTAGCCCAGCGCGTGGTAGAACTCGGGCGCGCGCCGCGTGGCCATCGCCACGTAGCCCGCCTCCCGCGTGCGCGCCCACCGCTCGAACTCCTCCAGCAGGGCCCGGCCGATCCCCTGCCGGCGCGCCCCGGAGCCGACCATGGCCTCCTCGACCCAGGCCACCGGCCCGTTGGCGAACAGGGTCAGATGCACGTACCCCAGCAGGTAGCCCTGCACGCGCCCGCCCACGACGGCCGCGAGCAGCAGGGCGTCCTCGTTCGCCAGCAGCTCGGGCAGGGCGGCGTCGAAGGCCCCGCGCTCCGGTCTGAACGTCAGACCGAACTCGCGCGCCAGCGCGAACACCTCGTCCGCGTCCGCCTTCTCCGCCCTCCTGATGAGAAGATCGTCAGCCGTCATGACTGACGACACTAGATCGTCCGAGGTCGCGGACGCAAACTCCCTCGATTCGCCCCGCCGAAAACGTTCGGCCGGAAACGGTCAGAGGTCGCCCAGGCCGAGCTGCCGGGCGATGAGCATGCGCTGGACCTCGCTCGTGCCCTCACCGATCTCCAGCACCTTGGCGTCGCGGTAGAAGCGCCCCACGGGGAACTCGTTCATGAACCCGTACCCGCCGAACACCTGCGTGGCGTCCCGCGCGTTGTCCATGGCCGCGTTCGACGAGACCAGCTTGGCGATCGCGGCCTCCTTCTTGAACGGCGCCCCGGCCAGCATCTTCTCGGCCGCGTGGTAGTAGGCCAGGCGGGCGGTGTGGGCGCGGGCCTCCATGTCGGCGATCTTGAACTGGATGGCCTGGTAGTGGCCGATCGGGTGGCCGAACGCCTTCCGGTCCCTGACGTACTTGAGGCTTTCGTCCACGCACCCCTGGGCCAGCCCCACGCTGAGCGCGGCGATCGCGATGCGGCCCTCGTCGAGGGTCTGCAGGAACTGGGCGTAGCCGCGGCCGCGCTCGCCCAGCAGGTTCGCGGCGGGGACGCGGCAGTCGCTGAAGGACAGCTCGCGGGTGTCGGAGGCGTTCCAGCCGACCTTGGAGTACTTCTTCGACACCGTGAATCCGGGCGTGCCGCTCGGCACGAGGATCGTGGAGATCTCCCGCTCGCCGGTGATCGCGGCCACGCCGACGACGGCCGTGATGTCGGTGCCGGAGTTCGTGATGAAGGCCTTCGTCCCGTTGATCACCCATTCGGGCCCGTCCAGCACGGCGGTGGTGCGCATCCCGCCCGGCACGTCGGACCCGCCGCCCGGCTCCGTCAGGCCGAACGCGCCCAGGGCCGAGCCCGAGGTCAGCTTGGGCAGCCAGTGCTCGCGCTGCTCGGCGTCGCCGAACCGGTAGATCGGCATCGCGCCCAGCGACACCGCGGCCTCCAGGGTGATCGCCACGCTGGAGTCGACGCGGGCCAGCTCCTCCAGCGCCACGCACAGGGCGAAGTAGTCGCCGCCCATGCCGCCGTACTCCTCCGGGAACGGCAGCCCGAACAGCCCCATGGCGCCCATCTGCCGCACGATGTCGTACGGGAACTCCTCCCGTTCGTAGTAGTCGCCGATCACCGGCGCGACCACCTCGCGGGCGAACGACTCGACGGTCTTGCGCAGCTCTTCGTACTCGTCCTTGAGCATGGTCAGCCTTTCGACAGCGCCTGTACGACGCGGGAGGGGCTGGGCCGGCCGAGCAGCTCCGCCAGCCAGGTGCTGGTGGACACGAGCTTGCCCAGGTCGAGCCCGGTCTCGATGCCGAGCCCCCGCAACATCCAGACCAGGTCTTCGGTCGCGAGGTTGCCGGTGGCGGACTCGGCGTAGGGGCAGCCGCCGATGCCGCCCGTGGAGGCGTCGATCGTGGTCACGCCCGCTCTCAACGCGGCCAGGGTGTTGCCGAGGGCCTGGCCGTAGGTGTCATGGAAGTGCACGGCGAGCCGCTCGGGGCGGCGGAACGCCTTGATCAGCGCGGTCACGTGGCCGGGCGTGCCGACCCCGATGGTGTCGCCGAGCGACAGCTCGTAGCAGCCGAGCCCGAGCAGCCGCTCCCCGACCGAGACGACCTGGGCGATCGGCGTCGGCCCCTCCCAGGGGTCGCCGAAGCACATCGACACATACGCGCGCACCCGCACGCCGTTGTCCAGCGCCCTGGCCACGACCGGCTCGAACATCTCGAACTGGCTCTCCAGGCTGCGGTTGAGGTTCTTGGCGGCGAACGTCTCGGTGGCGCTGGCGAAGATGGCGATCTCGTCCACGCCGCGTTCCAGGGCCCGGTCGAGGCCGCGCAGGTTGGGGACGAGGACCGGGTAGCGCACGCCCGGCTTCCTGCGCAGCCGGGCCAGCAGCTCGTCGGCGTCGGCGAGCTGCGGCACCCACTTCGGGTGCACGAAGCTGGTGGCCTCGATCACCTTGTGCCCGGCGTCCGCGAGGCGGTCGATGAACTCGGCCTTCACCTCGACGGGCACGATCGAGGACTCGTTCTGCAGGCCGTCGCGCGGGCCGACCTCGTAGATCGTGACCTGCTGCGGCAGCCCTTCCATGGGGTACGGCATCAGCCCTCCTCCCTCACCACGGCGAGAACCGCGTCCATGTCGACCGGCTGGCCCGCCTGGACCGCCAGCTCGGAGACCACGCCGTCGCGCGGGGCGGTGACGGTGTGCTCCATCTTCATGGCCTCGACGATCACCAGCGGCTGGCCTTCGGTGACCCGGTCGCCGGCCTGGGCCTTGACCACCAGGACGGTGCCGGGCATGGGGCTCCTGACGACGCCGTCGCCCGTGGCCGCCGCGCCGGGCCGGTCGCCGGGGTCGCCGATGAGGTGCCGGGTGAGCGCCCACGCCGCGCCGTCCGTGCCGAGCCAGAGCGTGTCGGAATGGCGTACGCGCAGGTAGTGCTCGGTACGGGCGCCGATCGTGACGGTCAGCTCCCCGTCGCCGAGCCGGATGCGCGCAGGCACGATCTCATCGTTTATCCGGACTTCGGCGGATTCTTCGGGCAGGCCGCGGACCTGGACCGCGTGCACCCCGTCCCTCGACTCCAGCCGCCACGTCGTCCAGGCCCGCTCGCCCACCCGCCAGCCGTCCGTGACCTCCCACGGGTCGTCGCCCCCGGGCAGAGCGTGGAAGGCGAGCGCCGCCGCCACGAGCACCTCGGCGGGCACGTCCGCGGACGGGAGCAGCTCGGGGAGCACGCGCTCGACCAGCCCGGTGTCCAGCTCGCCCGCCTTGACGGCCGGATGTCCGGCGAGGGCCCGCAGGAACGGGATGTTGGTGACCACGCCGAGGACGGCCGTGCGGGCCAGGGCTCGGTCGAGCGTCCTGAGCGCCGAGGCCCGGTCCGGCGCCCAGGCGACGACCTTGGAGAGCATCGGGTCGAACTCGCTGCCGACGACGCCGCCCTCGACCAGCCCGGAGTCCACCCGTACGACGGGCGCGGGGCCGCCCGGGACGCCGCCGTCCGGCTCGCGCAACGCCAGCACGCGGCCGCCCGTCGGCAGGAAGCCGCGGGCCGGGTCCTCGGCGTAGACGCGGGCCTCGACGGCGTGCCCGTCGATCCGCACGTCGCCCTGCCCGAACGGCAGCGGCTCCCCCGCCGCGACCCGCAGCTGCAGCTCGACCAGGTCGAGCCCGGTCACCAGCTCGGTGACGGGGTGCTCCACCTGCAGACGGGTGTTCATCTCCATGAAGTGGTAGGAGCCGGTGGTCCCGTCCACGATGAACTCGACCGTGCCCGCCCCCACATAGCCCACCGAGCGCGCGGCCTCCACCGCGGCCGAGCCCATGCGGGCACGGGTCTCGGGGCCGACGAAGGGCGAGGGCGCCTCCTCGATGATCTTCTGGTGCCTGCGCTGCAGGCTGCACTCGCGCTCGCCCAGGTGCACGACGTTGCCGTGGGTGTCGGCCAGGACCTGCAGCTCGATGTGGCGCGGGCTCTCGACGTACCGCTCGATGAGCAGGGTCGCGTCGCCGAATGCCGCCCGCGCCGTGCGCCGGGCCGACTCCAGGGCGTCGGGCAGCTCGGCGGCCGACCGTACGAGCACCATGCCCTTGCCGCCGCCGCCCGCGGAGGGCTTGATCAGCGCGGGGAAGTCGCGCCAGGTCTCCAGCGAGTCGCCGGGCTCGGCCCCGCCGGGCACGACGGGCACCCCGGCCGCCGACACCGTGGCCTTGGCGCGGATCTTGTCGCCCATGGCGTCGATGGCCTCGGGCGGCGGGCCGACGAACACCAGCCCGGCCTGCGCGCACCGCCGCGCGAACGCGGCGTTCTCGGCGAGGAACCCGTATCCGGGGTGGACGGCCTGTGCCCCGGACGCCAGCGCCGCCCCGACAATTGCCTCAATATCCAGATATTTCGGCACTTGGTGGGAGAGGTCGGCCTCCAGCACGTGCCGGGCTCCGGCGTCCGACGCCGTGTGCACGGCCACCGACGTGATGCCGAGCCGGCGCAGCGTGCGGATGACCCGTACGGCGATCTCGCCCCTGTTGGCGATCAGAACACGGTCGAACAACATGCGTCACATCCGGAAGACGCCGTAACCGGCGGGCTCGAGCGGGGCGTTGGCCGCCGCGGACAGCGCCAGGCCGAGGACGGTGCGGGTGTCGAGCGGGTCGATCACGCCGTCGTCCCACAGCCTGGCCGTGGAGTAGTACGGGTTGCCCTGGTGCTCGTACTGGGCCCTGATCGCGTCGGCGTCGGCCGTGCCGACCGTGGTGAGCACGTTCGCGGCCTGCTCGCCGCCCATGACCGAGATGCGGGCGTTCGGCCACATCCACAGGAACCTGGGCGAGTACGCCCGCCCGGCCATCGCGTAGTTCCCCGCCCCGAAGGACCCGCCGATCACGACGGTGAACTTGGGCACCCGCGCGCACGACACGGCGGTGACCATCTTGGCGCCGTGCTTGGCGATGCCGCCCGCCTCGTAGGCCTTGCCGACCATGAAGCCGCTGATGTTCTGCAGGAAGACGAGCGGGATCCGGCGCTGGTCGCACAGCTCGATGAAGTGGGCGCCCTTCATGGCGGACTCGCTGAACAGGATGCCGTTGTTGGCCACGATCCCCACCGGATGGCCGTGGAGGTGGGCGAACCCGGTCACGAGGGTCGAGCCGTACTCGGCCTTGAACTCCAGGAAGCGCGACCCGTCCACGATCCTGGCGATCACCTCGTGCACGTCGTACGGCTGGCGCGTGTCGGCGGGCACGATCCCGTACAGGTCGCGCGGGTCGTGCCGGGGCGGCTCGGGCGCGATCGTGTCCCAGGGCCGCGCGGCCGAGCTCCGGCGCGGGGCCAGGGTGGAGACGATGTCGCGGACGATGGCCAGCGCGTGCGCGTCGTCCTCGGCCAGGTGGTCGGTGACGCCGCTGACCCGCGCGTGCAGGTCGCCGCCGCCCAGTTCCTCGGCCGTGACCTCCTCGCCGGTGGCCGCCTTCACCAGCGGCGGGCCGCCCAGGAAGATCGTGCCCTGGCCGCGCACGATGACGGCCTCGTCGCTCATCGCGGGCACGTACGCGCCGCCCGCCGTGCACGAGCCGAGCACGGCGGCGATCTGCGGGATGCCGCGGGCGGACATGGTGGCCTGGTTGTAGAAGATGCGGCCGAAGTGCTCGCGGTCGGGGAACACCTCGTCCTGCTTGGGCAGGAACGCGCCGCCCGAGTCGACGAGGTAGACGCACGGCAGGTGGTTGTGCAGGGCCACCTCCTGCGCGCGCAGGTGCTTCTTGACCGTGATCGGGTAGTACGTGCCGCCCTTCACGGTCGCGTCGTTGGCGACGATCACGCACTCGCGGCCGGAGACCCGGCCGACCCCGGTGATGATCCCCGCGGCGGGCGCCTGGTCGTCGTAGAGGCCGTTCGCGGCCAGCGGCGACAGCTCCAGGAAGCGGGAGCCGGGGTCGAGCAGGCCGTCGACGCGGTCGCGCGGCAGCAGCTTGCCGCGCTCGACGTGGCGCAGGCGCGAGCGCTCGGGGCCGCCCCGGGCGGCGACCTCCAGCCGCTCCAGCAGCTCGGCGGCGAGCCGCTCGTTGAGCTCGACGTTGCGCTTGAACGCCTCGCCGCCGGGATCGGCGGACGACTTCAGCACCGGCCACTCGCTCATGACGCCCCTCTCATAGCACGAGATGTTAGTCATCATTAACGTAGTCGTCTAGCATGTGAGACGTGACCACTACCGCCCCTACCCGGAATCGCCGCAACAGGCGCGGGGAGATCCTGGAGGCGGCGGCCCGGCTGTTCGCCGCGCGCGGTTTCCACGGCGTCTCGATCGAGGACATCGGCGCCGCGGTCGGCGTCTCGGGCCCCGCGCTCTACCGGCACTTCAGCGGCAAGGACGCGCTGCTGTCGGAGATGCTGCTCGACGTCAGCTCGCGGCTGCGCGAGTCGGCCGCCGCGGTGGTCACCTCGTGCCCCGATCCCCAGGAGACGCTGGACGCGCTGCTCAACGTGCAGATCACGTTCGCTCTCGAGCAGCCGGCGCTGATCACCGTGCACGACCGGGAGCTGGGCAACGTGCCCGAGCCCGAGCGGCGCCAGATCAGGCGGCTGCAGCGGCTCTACGTCGAGGAGTGGGTCACCGTGCTGGCCGAGCTGCACCCGGAGTGCCCGGCGGCGCGGCTGCGGGCCGCGACGCACGCCGTGTTCGGGCTGCTCAACTCCACGCCGCACAGCGCGGGTGAGCTGGGCGCGGGGGACATGCGGCCGCTGCTGCACGCCATGGCGCGCGCGGCCGTCACCGCCGCTGTTAGCGCTCGCTAACTTCCAGGGATCTGCCCGAAATGCCCTTCCCGTGCCAACTATCTAGATATATCGTCAAGATATCTCGATAGTTGGAGGTAATCATGGAAGAGCCTGACTTCTGGGATGCCCCGCACCCCCACCACCCGTTCCCCCCGCACCCACCCGGCCCACCGCCGGGCCCACCGCCCGGTCCACCGCCCGGTCCGCCGCCGGGGCCGGGTGGCTTCGGCCCGCCGTTCGCGCCGCCCCCGCCCGGGCCGCACTTCGGCACCGTGGTCCACTGGGAGACGCCGCCTCCGCGGGTGCGCCGCGGCGACGTCCGGGCCGCCCTGCTGGCGCTGCTCCTCGAAGGGCCGCAGAACGGCTACCAGATGATCCAGGGCATCGAGGAGCGCAGCCACGGCGTCTGGCGGCCCAGCCCCGGCTCCGTCTATCCGGCGCTGCAGCAGCTCGAGGACGAGGGCCTGGTGTCCGGCGACGAGTCCGGCGGGAGCCGTACGTACCGGCTGACGGAGAAGGGCCGCGGCCAGGCGGCCAGGTACGCCGACGACGCGCCGTGGGACGAGGTCGCCCGCACGGCCGTGCCACCCGACCACCACGAGCTGCGCCTGCTCTGGGCCCAGCTCAACGAGGCGTTCTCCCACCTGGTCCACACGGCCGACGAGCGTCAGATCGCGGCGGCCAAGGAGCTGATCAAGAAGACGCGCAAGTCGATGTTCCAGATCCTGGCGGAGGGCTGAGATGGCGGCGGACGCGGCGGTCGCCGTGCGCGGCCTGCGGAAGACGTACGGGAAGGTCGAGGCCGTCAAGGGCGTCGACTTCGAGGTGCGCCCGGGCGAGGTGTTCGGCTTCCTCGGCCCCAACGGCGCCGGCAAGACCACCACCATCAGCATGCTCTGCACGCTGGTGAACCCCACCGGCGGCAGCGCCACCGTGGCGGGCCACGACGTGGTCAGGGACCGTGACGAGGTCCGCAGGAACATCGGCCTGGTCTTCCAGGACCCCACCCTCGACGGCTACCTGAGCGCCGAGCAGAACCTGCGCTTCCACGCCGAGCTGTACGGCGTGCCCAAGAGCATGGTCGGCGACCGGATCCGGCAGGTCATGGAGATGGTCGCGCTGTGGGACCGCAAGGACGCCAAGGTGATGACGTTCTCGGGCGGCATGAAGCGGCGGCTGGAGATCGCCCGCGGCCTGCTGCACTCCCCGCGCGTGCTCTTCCTCGACGAGCCCACCGTGGGGCTCGACCCGCAGACCCGCTCGGCCATCTGGGGCTACATCAACCAGCTGCGGCTCCTGGAGGACATCACCATCTTCATGACCACGCACTACATGGACGAGGCCGAGTACTGCGACCGGATCGCGATCATCGACCACGGCGAGGTCGTCGTCATCGACTCGCCAGAGGCGCTGAAGGCCAGCGTCGGCAAGGACCGGGTGCAGATCCAGACCCCCGACGACACGGAGGCGATCAAGGCGCTGCGGGAGCGGTTCGGGCTGGAGGCGGCCGTGCGCGAGGGCGCGGTGACGTTCGCGGTGGCCTCGGGCGAGGAGTTCGTGCCGAGGCTGTTCGCCGAGCTCGGCATGCCGATCAAATCGGTGAGCGTGTCACGGCCGTCCCTGGACGACGTGTTCATGTCCTACACCGGCTCCACGATCCGCGACGCCGAGGCCGGCGACGGCAACATGGCGTTCATGAGAGCGATGGCGAGGCGATAGTCATGGCGACAGAGGCCATCAGCGTCCGCGTGCCGGTCCGCAGCGCCGGTCACGACCTGCGGGCGATCAAGGTCGTGCTCCACCGGGAGATGCTGCGCTTCGTCAACGACCGCACCCGCATGGCGTCCATGCTGGTGCAGCCCGTGCTCTGGCTGTTCGTCATGGGCACGGGGCTCGGGTCGCTGGTGCGGGGGGCGATCCCCGGGATCGACTACCGCACGTTCATGTATCCCGGCATGATCTCCATGACCGTGATCATGACCGGGATGTTCTCGGCCGGTTCCATCGTGTGGGACCGCGAGTTCGGCTTCCTCAGGGAGATGCTGGTCGCGCCCGTCTCGCGCGGGGCGATCGTGGTCGGCAAGTGCCTGGGCGGCGCCATCGTGGCCACCGGGCAGGGCATCCTCATCCTGGCCATGGCGGGGCTGGTGGGGGTCCCCTACTCGCCCGCGCTCTTCGTGACGCTGCTGGCGGAGATGTTCCTCGCGGCGTTCACGATCACGGCCTTCGGGGTGATGCTGGCCGCCCGGATGAAGAACATGCAGACGTTCTTCGGTCTGATGCAGATGGCGATCATGCCCATGATGTTCCTGTCGGGGGCGATGTTCCCGCTGGCCAACCTGCCGTCGTGGCTGCACGTGCTGACCGTGGTCAACCCGATGACGTACGCGGTGGACCCGCTGCGCCAGGCGGTCTTCTCACACCTGGACGTGCCGGCGCAGGTCGACGCGGTGCTGAACCCCGGGGTCCGGTGGTTCGACTTCCAGGTGCCGGTGATGCTCGAACTCGGCCTCGTGGCGGCCCTGGGGCTGGCGCTGCTGGGGGTGGGGATCGCGGAGTTCAGGCGGGCGGAGTAGACGGAACGAGGCCCGGGGCGGCGTGCCCCGGGCCTCGGCCTCGCATCAGATCAACGCCGCGTCAGATCAGCGCCGCGTCAGATCAGCGCCGCGTCAGATCAGCGCTTGACCCGGACGTAGTCCGAGCCGCTGGTGGCGCCGTAGGTGTCGTCGTCACCGCCGAACACGAACCGCCAGCGGCCCGAGTTCCAGCCCTTGACCTTGGTGTAGAGCCCGCCGCCGTCGTTCGACCAGGTCGTCTTCACGTACTGCCACTTCTTCGAGCCCGCGGGCTTGAAGAACAGCGCGACCTTGCCCGAGTAGCCCTCCCAGGAGCCCTCGTCGAAGACCTGCAGGCGGCCCTTGAACTTCAGGTACTTGCCGCGCTTGACCGGCTCGGGGTACGCGTTGAACTTGATCAGCCGCGTGTCCGCCTTGGACGCCGTAGGAGGCGGCGCCGGCTCGTTGACCTTGACCCAGTCGGCGTCGCTGACCGAGCCGCGGATGCCGCGGGTGCCGCCGTACTCGGCCCGCCACCAGCCCGAGGTCTGCGCGGGAGCGGAGGCCCAGAAGCGGCCGTCGCGGCCGGTCACGTCACTGGTGACGTACTCCCACCTGGACGAGCCGTCGGCCTTGAAGAAGATCGAGACCCGCTCGCCGGCCACGCCGCCGCGGTCCTCGACCAGCAGGGCGCCGCTGAACGTGAGCCGGTCACCCTTGTCCACGGGCTCCGGGCGGGCATCGAAGCCGGCGATCCTGCTGCTCAGGACGCCGCGGCTGACGTCGACCCGGTCGGTGTCGCTGACCGAGCCCTTGGCCGCGGAGGTGGCCGCGAACTCGGCCCGCCACCAGCCCGTCTCGTCGGCCCGCACGGTGGCGCTGAACCAGCCGTTGCCACCGGTCGTCACCTTGGTGACCTGGCGGTAGGCGTCGGTGCCGCGCTCGCGGAAGGTGATGGCGACGCTCTGGCCGCCGTACCCCTTGCCGTCGGCGAGGAGCTGGCCGGAGACCTTGATCAGGTCACCCTTGTCCACGGAGTCGGGGCTGGCGTCGAAGTCGACGATCTTGGTGTCGAGGACCTTCTTGACCGAGACCTCGAACGTGCCGCCACGGGAGGCGCCGCCGGCGACGGCGAGCCAGCTCCACGTGCCGACGTTCGTGGAGTCGAAGGACCTGGTGCCGGACCACTTCGTCCAGTCGCCGTCCTTGGTGGACGTCAGGTCGACGGGCTTGCCGACGCTGATGTCGCCCGGGGGCTTGAGCTGGAGCTCGGCCTTGTCGGCCCCCTTGGTGGCGAAGCTGAACGTGGCCGTGACCGCGCCATTGGTGACGTCGATCGGAGAATTGGGACTGATCCCGACTCGGGTGATGACGGGATCCGCGGCCGCCGTCGCAGCGGAGGGAGCCATGACCAGGGCTCCGGCTCCGAGCGCTATGGCAAGGGCGGCCACACGAATGCGTTGTAACATGCGGGTTCCTTCCAGAGACCCAACGGTTCAACGCGGCATTGAGGGTGCCACGTGTGTCAATTAAGTAGACGTACGCGCCGACCGGAAGGTTTAGGAATCTGACAAACCGTTATATGCCGGGGTCAAACGGACCGGTCCACAACATGTCAGCCACGTCCGGCAGACGTCGGCGCCGATGAAAGACATAATCGAGGTGTGGCGCGCGACACAGTTGAGACTCATTTCACCCAGGCGGTTGCGACGCTGAAGGCGGGCCCCGCGCGAGATCCGGGGCTGCCGGTCCGCGAGGGCAGCTCGCTGACCGGCGAGCAGTGCATGAAGCTGTTCCAGCGTCAGCTCGACAGCCGCCTGCTGGACATCGCGGCCCGCTGGCTGCGCGAGCGGGACGAGGGCTACTACACGATCGGCTCCGCCGGCCACGAGGGCAACGCGGCCGTCGCCGCCGCCCTGCGGCCCACCGACCCCGCCCTGCTCCACTACCGCTCCGGCGCGTTCTACCTGACCAGGTCCGAGCAGGCGGGCAGGCTGCCCGAGCAGGGCATCCGCGACGTGCTGATGGGCCTGGCCGCGGCGGCCGACGAGCCGATCGCGGGCGGCCGGCACAAGGTGTTCGGCCATCCCGACCTGGCCGTCATCCCCCAGACCTCCACGATCGCCAGCCACCTGCCCAGGTCCGTCGGCGTGGCGTTCGCCATCGAGCGGGCCGCGGCGGCGATCGGCGAGCAGGCCCGCTGGCCCGCCGACGCGGTCGCGGTGTGCAGCTTCGGCGACGCCTCGATCAACCACGCGAGTGCCCTGAGCGGCTTCAACACCGCCTCCTACGCCACCTACCAGGGCCAGGCGATGCCGCTGCTGCTCGTGTGCGAGGACAACGGCATCGGCATCAGCGTCCGCACGCCCAAGGGCTGGGTGGAGTCGGCCCTGCGCCGGCCCGGGATCGAATACTTCGCCGCCGACGGCTGCGACCTCGCCGCGGCGTACGACGCCGCCGTCCGCGCGGCCCGGCACGTCCGCGAGCGCCGCTCCCCCGCCTTCCTCCACCTGACCACCGTGCGGCTCATGGGGCACGCCGGCTCCGACGTCGAGCAGGCGTACCGCACGCAGCGCGAGATCAGGGCCGACCTGGAGCGCGACCCGCTGGTGCGCACGGCGCAGCTGCTCGTGGAGGCCGGGCAGAGCACGCCGGAAGAGCTGCTCAGGACGTACGAGTCCCAGCGCGAGCACGTGCTGCGGATCGCGCTGGAGACGACGCGCAGCCCGCGGCTCGGCTCCGCCAAGGAGGTCATGGAGCCGATCGCGCCGCGCAAGCCGGAGCTGATCGCCAAGATCAGCCCGATGGCGGCCCCGGCCCCGGACCGGGAGAAGGCGTTCGCCGGAGCGCTGCCCGAGCACGACAAGCCGATGACGCTCTCGCAGGCCATCAACCGCACGCTCGCCGACACGCTGGCCGTCTACCCCGAGATGACCGTGTTCGGCGAGGACGTCGCCAAGAAGGGCGGCGTCTACGGCGTGACCAGGGGGCTGCAGAAGCGGTTCGGCGCCGCCCGGGTGTTCGACACGTTGCTGGACGAGCAGGCCATCCTGGGGCTGGCGCTAGGCGCCGGCGTGTCGGGGCTGCTGCCCGTGCCCGAGATCCAGTACCTCGCCTACCTGCACAACGCGCTCGACCAGATCCGGGGGGAGGCGGCCACGCTGTCGTTCTTCTCGCGCGGCTCCTACACCAACCCGATGGTGGTCCGGGTGGCCGGGTACGCCTACCAGAAGGGGTTCGGGGGCCACTTCCACAACGACAACGCGGTGGGCGCGCTGCGCGACATCCCCGGCCTGGTCATCGCCTCGCCCGCGCGCCCCGACGACGCGGCCGCCATGCTGCGCACGTGCCTGGCGGCGGCCCGCACGTCCGGGTCGGTGTGCGTGTTCCTGGAGCCGATCGCGCTCTACCACACGCGCGACCTGTTCGAGGAGGGCGACGGGGGCTGGCTGGCGCCGTACGCGGCGCCCGGGCGCTGGCCGGAGACGCACGTGCCGATCGGGCAGGCGCGCTCCTACGGCGACGGGCGCGACCTGACGATCGTGACGTTCGGCAACGGCGTGCGGATGAGCCTGCGGGCCGCGGTGCGGCTGACCCAGGAGGGGTACGGCTGCCGCGTGCTCGACCTGCGCTGGCTGGCGCCGCTCCCGATGGACGACCTGCTGCGGGCGGCCGAGCTGACCGGCAACGTGCTGATCGCCGACGAGACCCGGCACACCGGCGGCGTGTCGGAGGGGATCATGGCGGAGCTGGCCGACGCCGGGTTCACCGGGAAGCTCGCGCGGGTGACCTCGTCCGACAGCTTCATCCCCCTGGGCGGGGCGGCCGAGCACGTGCTGCTGTCGGAGGCGGAGATCGAGCAGGCGGCGCGCAAGCTCCTGGGGTGACCGCCGCGGGCTACGGGTTCGAGCGGGCGACGGCGCCCCTGATGCACGTGGGCTTCGACCAGGCGACCGTCGAGCTCTCCGAGACGCGCAGCAGGACGCCCACCAGGAAGCAGTAGCCGGTGCCCGGGTCCAGTCCCGCGACGCGGGTCGTGGTGGCGCCCTGGCCCAGGGCGGTGACGGCCTGCTCGCCCCTCTTGAGCGGGGAGCGCTGGAGGACCACCGGGTAGCGGCGGGCGGCCGCGGGGAGCGTCCACTTCAGCTCGACGAGGGCGCCCTGGTCGGCGGTCACCTTCAGGCCGCGCGGGGTCAGCGCGGCGACGGACTGCTTGTCGATGGCCTCGGTGTCCCGGGTGCCCGGCTCGGACGCCGAGGGCTGGGTGGTCTGTGATGGCTCGTTCTGCTGGAGCGACAGGTAGACGGCCGCGCTCGTGCCGCCCACGACGACGGCCGCCACGGCGGCGCCGATCACGAGGCCCCGTGGCAGGCGCCCTCCTCCGCCCGGCGCGGTCGTCCCGTCCTGCCCCGGCGGAGTGGTGGCCGAGGCGATCGCGGGCGGTGTGGGCGCGCCCGGATGCCCGCCCCCGGGGATGCCGGCGATTCCCGGCCCGTGCCGGCCGGTGGCGTGCATGCCGCCGGTGCCCGCCGCCCGCGCTTCCGGCGCGAACGGTGACGGCTGCGCCTCCGGCGCGAAGAGCGACGGCCGCGCCTCGGGGGCGAACGGCGACGGCCGGCCGGGGCCGCCGGGCAGGTGGTTGCCGGTGGTCGGGAGATGGTTACCCGTGGATGGCAGGTGGTTGCCCGTGGTCGGGAGCTGGGGGCTCCCCGTGTGCTGGGGGCTCCCCGTGTGCTGAGGGCTCCCCGGGGGCTGGGGTTCGCCGGTGGGCGGGTCGTCGAGGCGGGGGCGGGGCACCGTGGCCATCGCCGGTCCCGGGCCGGGGTCCTGGCCCACCAGGTCGGTCACCGGCAGGCCCAGCTCGGCCTGCACCTCCTGCAGCCGCCGGGCGAGCTCCCGCGCCGACCCGTACCGCACCTCGGGCTGCTTGGACATCGCCCGCATGACCGTCTCGAGGACCGGCGGCGGCACGTCGGAGCGGTTGATCGGGGGCGGCTCGACACTGAGCACCCGGTACATCAGGGGCGCGATCGAGGGGTCCGTCGGGTTGTGGAAGGCGGGCTGGCCGGCCAGCAGGTGGTAGAGGGTCGAGCCGAGCGAGTAGATGTCGGTCGAGGCCGAGTGCGGCTGGCCGGTGAGCACCTCCGGGGCGGCGTGCAGCGGGGTGAACGCCTGCGACGTGGCCGAGATCTCCGAGGAGTCCACGACCCGGGCCACGCCGAAGTCGGCGATGGCGGGCTCGCCGTACCGGGAGATGAGGATGTTCTGCGGCTTGATGTCGCCGTGCAGGACCCCGGCCTCGTGTACGGCGGCCAGCGCCCCGGCCAGCTTCACCCCGGCCCGCAGCACGTCGGGCACCGGCAGCGGCCCCTCCTTGCGGACCCTGTCGCGCAGCGAGCCGTTCTCGAAGTAGTCCATCGCGATGTACGGCTTGCCGGAGCGGGTGACGCCGGTGTCGAAGACGGTGACGACGTTGGGGTGGCCGGTCAGGCGGCCGGTGAGCTGCAGCTCGCGCTGGAACCTGCGCATCGTGCGCTGGTCGACCCGGTCGACGGACAGCACCTTGAGCGCCACGACCCGGTCGAGGCGCTCCTGGTAGGCGCGGTACACGACGGCGAAGCCGCCCTGGCCCGCCTGATCGAGTACCCGGTAGCCGGGCGCGTCCTCGACTGGCAGCACGGCACTCCCCCCTGTTGCAGGCGAGTTTAGTGCGAATTTTGGGGGTTAGAGCGGATTCATGAGGTACGCGCCGAAGGCCGCGGACGCGACCGACACCAGCAGGAAGAGGAGCACGTAGAACCCACCGGGCAGGAACGTCAGCCTGGCCAGCTGGTCCGCGTCGGAGTCTCGCGCCTGCCGCCTGCTCCGCTTGCGCTGCAGCTCGATGATCGGCCTGATCCCGCCGAACAGCAGGAACCAGACCGCGACCAGGGCGACGACCTGCTGGACCTCGGCGGGCGCGTACATGATCAGGGCGAACACCGCGCCGCCGGTGGCGAGCAGGATCAGCGCGCCGTACAGGTTGCGGATCAGCAGCAGCATGCAGACCAGGAACAGCAGCACGCTCCAGATCAGCAGCGTGATGTGCCCCATCTCGGTCAGCCAGGCGGCGCCCAGCCCCAGCAGCGGAGGCGCCACATAACCGGCGAGCGCGGTCAGCACCATGCCGGGCCCGGTGGGCCTGCCCCTGGTCAGCGTCACGCCGGAGGTGTCGGAGTGGAGGCGGATGCCTTCGAGTTTGCGCCGGGTGACCAGCGCCATCAGCGCGTGGCCGCCCTCATGGGCGATCGTGATCAGGCCTCTGGTCACCTGCCAGGGCATGCGGAAGCCGACGAGCACGAACGCGGCGAGAGCCGAGACCCCCACGACCCAGGGGTCGGGGTCAGGCTGAACCTTGATCAGGTGGGCCCAGAGCTGTTCCATCGAGGAGAAACCCTATCCAGGTAGAGTCTCCTGCGTGGCCACAGAACAAGATTCTGACGCCCGGATTCCGGACTGGTGGCGCGGGCTCGGGTTGCCCGGCCTCATCGACCTGCACGTCCACTTCCTGCCGGAGCGGATGGAGCGGCGGGTGTGGCACCACTTCAGGCACGGCGGCCCGCTGATGGGGAACGGCTGGAAGATCGAGTACGAGTGGCCGGCGGAGGAGCGGGTCGCGCTGCTGCGGGCCATGGGCGTGCGCACGTTCCCCGCCCTCGCCTACGCGCACAAGCCGGACATGGCGCTCGATCTCAACGCCTGGACGCTGGATTTCGCCCGCCGTACACCTGGATGCCTCCCTTCGGCGACCTTCTACCCCGAGCCTGGCGTCGTGGAATACGTGCGCCGGGCACTGGAGGACGGGGCCAGGATCTTCAAGGTGCACCTGCAGGTCGGCGGGTTCGACCCGCGGGCCGCCGAGCTGGACGAGGTCTGGGGGCTGCTGGCGGAGGCCGGGGTGCCGGTGGTGACGCACGCCAGTTCGGTGCCCGTGCCGGGCGGGCACATCGGCCCCGGGCCGATCGGCGAGGTGCTGCGCAGGCATCCGCGGCTGCGGGTGGTGATCGCGCATCTGGGGATGCCGGAGTACGACCCGTTCTTCGAGCTGGCCGCCCGCTACGAGCGGGTCGCGCTGGACACCACGATGGCGTTCACCGACTTCGCCGAGCTGGGCATGCCGTTCCCCGCGCGGCTGCGGCCGGCATTGCTTGATCTGGGCATTTCAGGCAAGGTGGTGCTCGGTAGTGACTTCCCGACGATTCCATATCCTTACGTCCATCAGCTCGACGCGCTCGCCCGGCTCGACCTGGGCGATGCCTGGTTGCGGGCGGTGTGCTGGGGCAACGCAGCGGCCATGATCTGATAGAGGAGTGAACGATCGGCACGTCGCGCTCATCGGCGCTTTCTACGACGCTCTGGGGCGCGCGGACTTCGCGGCCATGGAGCGCTGCTACCACCCCGAGGTCAGCTTCGGCGATCCGATCTTCCAGGAGGTCGAGGGGCGTGACCGCGTGATGACGATGTGGCGGCTGCAGCTCGGCGTGCGCGACGGCCTCAGATCCACCTACGGCGACGTGACGGCCGACGACTTCACCGGCACCGCGCACTGGACGTCCCGCTACACCTTCTCCAGGACCGGGCGCCAGGTCGTCAACGAGATCGACGCGCTGTTCAGGTTCGAGGGCGACCTGATCGTCCGCCACCACGACGAATTCGACTTCAGGCGCTGGTCGAAGATGGCGCTGGGCAGGCCGCACGGGCTGCTGTTCGGCTGGACGCCGATGTGGCGCAAGACCATCAGAGACCGCGCCACGCAACGGCTCGACGAGCTCTCTTAGGTCCAGGGAGGGCCATGGCCAGGGTGAAGGGGTTCAGGCGCAGCGGCGACGTCCACGAGGAAGCGCCCGAGCACTCGATGGACCCGCGTGCCACGGAGGAGCGGCCCTACCGGCCGACCGTCATCGACAACGCCATCTACCGCGACGGCAGGCGCGTCGACACCCCCGGCTCTCTGGCCGACGCCTTCGAGCGGCTCAAGGAGATGCCGGGCAGCATGGCCTGGATCGGCCTCTACCGGCCGAAGGAGTGGGAGCTGGTCAAGCTCGGCGAGGAGTTCGAGCTGCACGAGCTGGCGCTGGAGGACGCGATCGTCGGCTCCCAGCGGCCCAAGGCCGACCGCTACGGCGACACGCTGTTCGTGGTGCTGCGGGCCGCGCGCTACCTGGACGACGTGGAGGAGGTCGCGTTCGGCGAGGTGCACGTCTTCGTCGGCCCCAACTTCGTGATCACCGTACGCCATGCCGAGGCCCCCGACCTCCAGGCCGTCCGCAAGCGCATGGAGTCCGAGCCCGAGCTGCTGCGGCAGGGCCCGCAGGCCGTCCTGTACGCCATCCTCGACGCCGTGGTCGACGGCTATGCCCCGGTGGTGGCCGGGCTGCAGAAGGACATCGAGGAGATCGAGGTCCAGGTCTTCGGCGGCGACCCGTCGGTGTCGCGGCGGGTCTACGAGCTGTCCGGCGAGGTGATCGAGTTCCAGCGGGCGACGGCGCCGCTGGTGGGCATGCTCCACGCGTTCATCGCGGGGGCCTCCAAGCACGGGATGAACGACGAGCTGCAGAGCTACCTGCGCGACGTGGCCGACCACGCGATCACGGTGTCGGAGCGGATCTCCGCGTTCCGGCAGATGCTGCAGGACATCCTGGTCGTCAACTCGACGCTGGTGACGCAGGCGCAGAACGCGGAGATGGCCCGGATGACGGAGGCGAGCATCCAGCAGGGCGAGGAGGTCAAGAAGATCTCCGCCTGGGCCGCCATCCTGTTCGCTCCGACGCTGGTCGGAACCATTTACGGGATGAATTTCGATTTCATGCCCGAAACGCACTGGGCATTCGGGTACCCATTCGCGATCGTGCTGATGGCGGCCGTCTGTCTGACCCTCTATCTCGTCTTCAAACGCCGCGACTGGCTCTGAGCGTCACCACGTGGCCCCGATCACGATCCCGACCACGATCAGGGCCACCAGGGTGACGCGGATGGCGGCGGACACCTCGCGATCCTCAGGTGTCCAGTCCCACGTGCGCTTCCAGCCGCTCGAGCCGCTGGACGAGGGGCTGCAGCTCCTGGCGGACGGCGGCGGACAGCATCGCCTGGACGGCGGCGGGCCGGCCCTGGTCGCCCTGGGCCTCGGCGTCCTGCTGCGTCTGCGCCCGCAGGTGGACGTACCCGGCCAGGGCCGCCACCACGGCGCGCCTGGTGAGCCTGGGCTCGGCGCCCAGCCCGCGCAGGACCTGGCCGGCGGTCCCGTCGGGCTCGGCGACGAGGCCGAGCAGGAGGTGCTCGCAGCCCACGTAGTTGTGGCCGAGTGAGGTCGCCTCCGTGACGGCGAACTCCAGCGCGTTGGCCGCCGCCCCGCTGAAGTTGCGCGGCTCCGAGCCGCCGGCCGCGCCGGGGGCGGGCTGGTGGCGGGCGAGGTCGCGTCCGACCTGCTCCGGGTCGATCTCCACGGCCCGCAGGACGTGCAGCGCCAGGTTGGTCCCCTCGCTCAGCATGGCGCCCAGCAGGTGCTCGGTGCCGACGGCTGCGGCTCCTTCCGCCCTGGCCTGGTCGGCGGCCAGTTTGAGGACGGTGCGCGTCCTGGGCGTCAGGTGCCTCAGCGCCCCGGTCGGCTCTTCGAGGTCGAGGTCGCTCAGGACGGTCTCCCTGATGGCGGTCACCCGGCGGACCGCCTGCTCCAGCGCGCGCTGGCACACCGCCGACACCGGCACCCCGGCCTGCTTGACCGCTTCCGCGAGTTCGTCCGGCAGGTAGACGTTAATCTTTGGCATACCCCTACGATAACCCCTATGGGGTTACACACGTCAAGCGTCGGGGAAATCGGTCAGCGCCTGTTCGGCCTCCCCCACCGCGGCCTTCAGCTGAGCCGCGAAGAACCCCACCCGGTCCGGGCCGAAGCGGGCCGAGGGGGCCGAGATCGACAGGGCGGCCAGGGCGACGCCGTTCCCGTTGCGGAGGGTCGCGCCGATGGCGGAGACGCCGCGTTCCGTGCCGTCGATGTTGAGCGCGTAGCCGCGGGCCCTGACGTCGTCGAGCTCGCGGGTCAGGGTCGCGCGCTCGTGGTCGGAAAGGTCGGGATAGAGGTCGCGGAGCTGGTCGGGGGGCAGGGTGGCGAGCAGGACCTTGCCGCCGGAGGCCCGGCGGGCGGGCAGGATCGTGCCGCGGCGGTCGCCGACGTGCAGGATCTGCGACGACTCCACGCTGTCCAGGAAGCGCACCTCCGTACCGACCCGGAGCATGAGGTTCACGGTCTCCGCGGCCCGCGCGCACAGCGCCTCCATCGCCGGCCTGACCCGGGCGCGCAGCTCGCGCAGGACCGCCCCGCCCGCGCCGGCCTGCGTCGAGGTGAGGAACGGCCCCGGCAGGTACGTGTGCCGCTCGTCCTGCACGGCGAAGTCGCGGTAGACGAGCATGGCCAGCAGGCGGTGGGCGGTCGAGCGGGCGATGCCCAGCTCCCTGGCGACGTCGGCGACCTTGAGGTGGCCCTGGTCGCGCAGCATGTGCAGGAGCAGCAGCACGTTGTCGACGGAGCCCAGGGCGTAGGCGGGCCTGTTCTTCATAGCAGAATGCTAGTGCCGTATGCAGAATCACCTCCTAGCGTGGGCTCCATGAACCCAGAGGAGAGGCTCTACGCCGACTTCGCGGCGGAGGACCTGATTCCGTTGTGGACGCAGGTCGGCGACCTGATGCCGGAGCACCCGAAGCCGAAGGCGCGCCCGCACGTGTGGGAGTGGAAGACGCTCTACCCGCTGGCCGAGCGGGCCGGCGAGCTGGTGCCCGTCGGGCGCGGCGGGGAGCGGCGGGCCATCGCGCTGGCCAACCCCGGCCTGGGCGGGATGCCGTACGCGACGCCGACCCTCTGGGCGGCCATCCAGTACCTGGGGCCGCGCGAGGTCGCCCCCGAGCACCGCCACACCCAGAACGCCTTCCGCTTCGTCGTCGAGGGCGAGGGCGTCTGGACCGTCGTGAACGGCGACCCGGTCGCCATGCGGCGCGGCGACTTCCTGCTGACTCCCGGCTGGCACTTCCACGGGCACCACAACACCACCGACGCGCCCATGGCCTGGATCGACGGGCTGGACATCCCGCTCGTGCACTACACCGACACCTCGTTCTTCGAGTTCGGCCCCGACCAGGTCACCGACGTGACGACGCCGAGCGTGTCGCGTTCGGAACGGCTGTGGGCGCACCCGGGGCTGCGTCCCGTCTCGGCGCTCCAGGCCACACCCAGCTCGCCGATCGCCGCGTACCGCTGGGAGCACACCGACCGGGCGCTGGACGAGCAGCTGGCGCTGGAGGACGAGGGCCACCCCGGGACCGTCGAGCCCGGCCACGCCGCCGTCCGCTACACCAACCCCACCACCGGCGGCGACGTCATGCCGACGATCAGGGCCGAGTTCCACCGGCTGCGGGCGGGGACCGCGACGGCCGCGCGGAGAGAAGTGGGGTCGTCGGTGTACCAGGTGTTCGACGGCGAGGGGTTCGTGACCCTCGACGGCGCGGAGCGGCGGCTGTCGCGCGGCGACCTCGTCGTGGTGCCGTCGTGGTGCGCGTGGTCGTTCCGCGCCGAGACCCGTTTCGACCTGTTCCGTTTCGCTGACACGCCCGTTTTCGAGGGCCTGCGTCAATATCGAGAGGAGTTCGTGTGAGGCTCGCGACGCTGCGGCTGCCGCACCGTACGACCGCCGCCAGGATCGACGGCGACCTTGCCGTGGAGGTCGGCGCGCCCGACATCGGGGCGCTGCTGACCGATCCGCGCTGGCGGGAGGTGGCGGCCGCCGCCGACGGGCCCCGGCATCCCCTGTCCACGGCCGACCTCGCCCCCGTCGTGCCGAGGCCGGGGAAGATCGTCTGCGTGGGGCTCAACTACCGCAACCACATCCTGGAGATGGGGCGGGAGCTGCCGGAGCATCCGACGCTGTTCGCCAAGTTCGCCGAGGCGCTGGTCGGGCCGTACGACGACATCGCGCTGCCCGCCGTCTCCGACGCCGTCGACTGGGAGGCCGAGCTGGCGGTGATCATCGGCACGGCGGCCCGGAACGTGTCGCCCGAGCAGGCGGCGGCCTCCATCGCCGGCTACTCCGTGATCAACGACGTGACCGCCCGCGACTACCAGTACCGCACGCTGCAGTGGCTCCAGGGCAAGACCTTCGAGTCGAGCACTCCGTTCGGCCCGTACCTCGTCACCCCGGACGAGCTGGAGGGCGTGACGATGACCATGCAGTGCGAGGTGGACGGCGAGGTGGTGCAGGAGACGGACACGTCCGACCTGGTGTTCGGCCCGGCCGAGCTGATCTCGTACGTGTCGCGGATCATCACGCTCCAGCCCGGGGACGTCATCGCCACCGGCACGCCCGGAGGCGTCGGCCACGCCCGCAAGCCTCCGCGCTACCTCGCAGACGGGAACAAGGTCGTGACCCGGATCGCGGGCCTCGGCGAGCTGGTCAACGTGGCACGCCGAGATGCCTGACCTGGGCTGGACGGACGCCGGCACCGCGTACTTCGAGGCACAGGTACGCGGTGCCGACCTCGGACGGCCGAGCCGGCTGCCCGGGTGGTCGGGACGGCACGTGGTGGCGCACGTCGCCGCGAACGCCCGCGCTCTCGGCAGGCTGGTGCACTGGGCGCGTACGGGCGAGGAACGCCCGATGTACGCCTCGGCCGAGGCCCGTGACGCCGAGATCGAGGACCTGGCCGCCCGGCTGGACGCCGCCGCGCTGGAGAGCCTGGCCAGGGAGACGTCCGAGGAGCTGCGCGACGCCCTGGGCGAGTTGTCCGGGGCCCAGTGGGAGGCCCGGGTGCGGACCGCTCAGGGGCGGCTCGTGCCCGCGTCCGAGGTGGTGTGGCTGCGGACCCGCGAGGTGTGGGTGCACGGCGTGGACCTGGGCGGGCGGTTCGAGGATCTGCCGGGCGAGCTGGTGGACGCGCTGCTCACGGATGTGACGGGGCTGTGGGCGCGGCGCGGCGAGGAACCCGCGATGGTCCTGCGCCCCACCGACCGCCTCACCACCTGGCCGTCCGATGGGGAGGGCCTGCCGGAGGTGCGGGGGACGGCCGCCGAGCTGGCCGCCTGGGTCACCGGGCGCGGCCCCGCCCCCGGCCCCGGCGCCCCCGCCATCGGCCGCTGGCTCTGAAGGCGCGGGCTCTAAGGCTCGGGCTCTGAAGGCTCGGGCTCTGAAGGCTCGGGCTCTGAAGGCTCGGGCTCTGAAGGCTCGGGCCGGGCGCGGGCGTCGTCGGTGGAGAGGAGTGCTCGTGGTCGAGGTGGTCGTCGTCGGAGGCGGCATCGGCGGGCTGGCGGCCGCCTTCGCGCAGGCGAGGGCCGGGCGCACGGTCCGGGTGCTGGAGCGGTCGGCCGAGTTCGGCGAGGTGGGCGCCGGGTTGCAGCTCGGCCCCAACGCCACCCGCGTGCTCCACCGCTGGGGCCTGCTGGACCAGGTGATCGAGAGGGGCGTGCTCCCCCGGCGGCTGGTCTTCAGGGACGCCCTGACCGGCGAGGAGCTCACCCACCTCGACCTGGGCGAGGGGTTCCGGCACCGCTACGGCGGCCCCTACGTGGTGGCGCACCGCGGTGACCTGCACGCCGTCCTCCTGCGGGCCTGCGCGGCCGCGGGCGTGGAGCTGCTGAACGGCCGGCACGTCGAGCGGGTGGACGCCGGACGCGCCAGGGCCCACTGCGCGGACGGCGAGGTGCACGAGGGTGACGTGGTGGTCGCGGCGGACGGCCTGCAGTCGGTCCTGCGGGCGCAGCTCGTCGCCGACCAACCCCACGATTCCGGATTTGTCGCTTATAGGGGCACCCGTCCGCTCCCGGAGGACTTCGACGTCTCCGACGTGGTCGCGTACCTGGGCCCCGGCTGCCACTTCGTCCAGTACGCCCTGCGCGGCGGCGAGCTGCTCAACCAGGTGGCCGTCTTCCGCGGCCCCGGCGACCTGGAGGCGGCCTTCGACGGCTGCTGCGACGCGATCGGCAAGGGCCTGCCGTACCTGTGGCGAGAGCGCCACTGGCCCATGCTCGACCGCCCGCCCACCGGCACCTGGGTGCGGGGCAGGCTCGCCCTCCTGGGGGACGCCGCCCACCCCATGCTCCAGTACCTGGCCCAGGGCGCCTGCCAGGCCATCGAGGACGCCCACGAACTGGCCGAGCAGTCGGCGGCCGGCGACTGGGACCGGGCGCTGGCCGCGTACCAGGAGATCCGCGTGCCGAGGACGGCGCGCGTGCAGACGACGGCGCGGCTGTGGGGCGACATCTGGCACGTGGACGGCGTGGCCCGGGTGCTGCGCAACGAGCTGTTCCGGACCAGGGACCCGGCCGGCCACGACTACGTCGACTGGCTGTACGGTGGGCCGCGTCCAGCGGTCCGCCACAGATAGCGGGGTCTGCGTCTACGGCAGGTGAAGCGTGACGGGGCCGTCCGGGGTGTGGACGGTCAGCGCGTCGCCGGAGACCGACACGCGCGGATCGGCCGCGCCCGGCACGATCACGGTCAGCACACTCGGGGCGGCGGGGGACACCACGGTCGCCACCTCGGCGGTCCGCAGGTAACCGGTCGAGACCAGCCCGGGCCGCACCCCCTGCTCCTCCCCCGGGAACTGCAGCAGCGTCACCCGCCAGTCCCCGTCCCCGAGCACCACCCGGCCGTCGCCCCGGGAGACCACCTGCAGCGACGGGTCGAAGTGCCACAGGCTGCGCAGGGTCCCGCCCTCGACGGAGTCGTGCACGGCCATCAGGTCGGGCCCGTGGTTGACGAGGACGCGCCGGGTCCTGGTCACCCCGTAGGCGTCGTCGGCCAGCTCGAAGGACTGGCGCGACGGCTCGACGGACGATCCGGCGAGCCGCGTGGCCGTCCCCGGACGGAAGGTCCCGGCCACGACGGGCACGTTGTGCGCCTCGGGCGAGCGCGTCCACTCCACGTACCCGGTGCGCTCGTAGGAGTGGAACCCGGCCTCGACGAGGATCCGGCGGCCCTGGGCGCTGTAGGTGACGCCGAGGTGGTCCTCGTGCCCGTGCAGCCGCCGCCCGGGCCCGAACCTGATCGAGTAGAAGGCGGATCGCGGGTCGTCCCAGGCGGTCCTGCCGAAGACGTACCCGCCGTCGAACACCCGCACCACCGGCCCCTCGTGCGGGAAGCCGTCGGCGCGGGTGTCGGCCGGGCTGTCGCCGATCGGGGCGAGGCGGCCGTCGGGCTGGGTGGCGTGCGCGACGTACGCCTCCAGCGCGGCCCGCCGGGCGATGAGCCGCTGGGGCGGTGCGGCGCCGCTCTCCCCGATCGCCCGCAGCGCCGTGCCGAGCCGCCGGTGCACGTACAGGCCGTAGCGGGGGGCCTGCTCCTGGAGCACCCCCTGAGCGTCGATGGCCAGCTCGGCGGAGGCGGTCATCCTACGGATGGCCAGATCGCGCCAGCGCGCCCGGCCGAGCCGGCAGCCGACGACGAGCAGCCCGATGTCCTGGTCCAGGCCGTGGTTGTGGCCCGCGCGGTAGAGCGACGAGTCGGCCAGGACCTCCCCGTGCTCGGCGAGGCTGTTCCACAGTGCCCGGCTCCGCACGTGCTCGCTGAGGCACACGAGCGCGGGGGCGCGTAACGCGACCGCGTGCTCGGCCCACGCCCACGGGCTGACCCCGCGGCCGCCGTGCGGGTTCTCGCGGATCCAGTGCTCGGCCAGGCTGCTCGCGCGGTCGAGGTACGCGGGCTCGCCCGTGCGCTCGTACTCGGCGACCAGCCGGCCCATCCAGCGCAGCGTGTGCAGGTTGAGCGCCCAGGAGCGGTTGCCGTGCGGGTTCGCGGTCCAGTCGACCTCCGTGCCCAGCTCGACCGGCGGCAGGCCGACGAACGTGACCTGCCCGCGCATCACCTCCTCCACCTTGATCAAGGGAAACTGGTCGCTCAGGCAGATGGCTTTGCCCGAGATCGCACGCCAGAACACGTCGGGACTCCTGTTTCAGGGCGCGCGAAACCCACGCGCCGGCGTCGGAATGCTCTAGCGGGGACCCCGGTCGGTCCAGCCCGCCTCGATCACGCGCTCTGTGCCCGGGGACGGCCCGTTGTCGGTGCGGGAGAGCACCTGCGAGGTCGCCGGGTCGATGACGAGCGTCCGCTGGGTGCCGTCGGGCAGCGTGTACGAGAACGCCTCACCGCGGTCGCGCTCGCCCAGGTAACGGACCTCGGGCAGGTCGGCGAGCGCGCGGTAGGCGGCGGCGCGCACGGCGGGCGGGGACGGCTTGGTCCACAGCAGGCCGCTGAGCGCGTCGGCGAGCAGGCCCTTGGACGGCAGCATGCCCGCCACCCGCTCCCGGAGCGCGTCCGGGTCCGTGGGAAGGCTCTCGATCTGCTGGAACGTCAGGTCACGCCCCGCCATGCTGAACGCCGACCGTCCCTTGACCTGCGTGATCCGGCCCTGTTCCAGGGTCCACGCCCGGCCGTCCCTGGCCGCCCAGAGCCCGACCACCTGGGACCCGTCCCGGACCTTCTTGATGTGCCAGTACGTCCCGTCCGGAACGTGGCCCGAGGCGGCGGTGCCGGCCGCCGCCAGCAGCACGGATCGTCCGGAGGGTGCCGGTTGATGGATCACGAACGCCGCCGCCAGGGCCATCGCCACGGCGGGGAGCACCAGCCACGACAGCCGCCTGCGCCTGCGTGCCGCCGCCACCCGCCGCCACACCCTGGCCTGGGCGTCCGGATCGGACCGCGGCCGGCCGTACAGGTCCTTGATGTGCTCCATCTCATCCACGGACGAACACCTCGATCTCGCCGAGCAGGGCGCGCAGCTTCTTCCTGGCCCGATTCAGGCGGGACCCGACGGTGCCGTACGGGATGCCGAGCGCGGTGGCGATCTCGTCGTGGCTCAGCCCGGCGAGCGCGACGAGCAGCAGGACGTCGCGGTCGCGGCGGTCGAGCTCGGCCAGGGCGGCGGCCAGCTCGGGCCGCAGGCTCTGGGCGCTGACGCGGCGGGCGACCGAGTCCTCGTGCCCGGGGGACTCGGGGTCGGGGGCGCAGCGGCCGAGCGCGCGCAGGGTGCGGGCCTCCAGGCGGCGGTGCTTGCCGATGAGGTTCGTGGCGATGCCGTACAGCCAGGCGCGCACGTTCGCGCGGGCCGGGTCGTACTGCGCCCGCTTGCGGAACGCGGTGAGGAACGTCTCGGCCACGACGTCCTCGGCGTGGTCGGGGCCGAGCCGCTGGGCGACGTAGGTGTGGATCTCGCCGAAGTGGGCGCCGAACACCGCGGCGAAACCGTCGGCGTCGTCGAGAACGTTCGGCGGCGAGCTGCGCGTCCCCCCGTGGACGTGCGCGCGAGCCGCCCATGCCGCCGGCGTCGCGATGGTCTCCCCCGTCATGCGCTGCCTTCCGGTGAATCAGTGGTCATCTCTTATCACCCGATGCACCGGTTTGCTTTCACGCTCTCATTCCAGAAAACGGCGGACGTCCGCGATCTCGGCGTCGAGCAGGCCGTCCGGCAGCTCGTCGAACGGCTCGACGCTCGCCCGCGCGCCCTTGCGCCCCCACACGCCCCTGATCACCCCGCCCACCAGCACGACCGGCCGCAGGATGCCTCCCCCCGGGAACACCTTCCTGGCGTGCTCGGCGGCCAGGATCGGGTCGCGGCTGCGCCAGCCCATCAGGTACTCGTCGAAGGCGGGCGCGAGGCGGGCCACCGGCTCCTCCTCTGTGCGGGCGGGCGGCGGAGGGGCGGCGCTCAGGCGCCAGGCCGTGCGGGCCTCGCCGAGCGGCAGGCCCGACCAGGCGGCCAGGTCCTCGGGCTCGGCGGGCCGGTGAGCTCGGCGGTAGCGGGTGCCCAGCTCCTTGAGCGCGCGGTCCCGGTCGGGTTCGGGGGTGATGGGGGCGCCCAGCCAGTCGGCCGCGTGCACGTACGTGGGCTTGCCCGCGCGGAGCGGGCCCAGCACGGCCAGGCCGTGGTGCGCGGCCAGCCCCACCAGGTGCACGACCCCCTGGCCGGTGGCCCGGCCCGCCAGGCGCTCCTCCAGGTCGGCCTTGGTGAGCGGGCCCTGGCCTTCGAGGGCGCCGGCGATGAGCCCGAGCAGGTCGTCGCCGGTGACGCCTTCCTCGTGGAGGCGGCGCAGGGTGTTGGTGGCGCGGGCGGTGAGGGCGTGCAGCCAGGGCAGGTCGTCGGCGTGCGCGAAGTGGAGGGTGCCGCGCGGGCCCCAGGTTCTGACGATCTCGCGGGAGGTCACCGCGGCCTCGACGTCCTGCCTGGTGAGGGTGGCGGAGCGGGCGCGGAAGGCGAGCAGGGCGGAGGGGACGTCCTGGGCCTGCATCGCCGCCAGATGTCTGACGATCTCACCGGCCGCCAGGCCCGGGGGGCGGTGCAGGAGCTGGGACTCCACGCTTCTCATGTTCACCGTCATCTCAGCAGGAGGCGCTTGCGCAGGCGGGCGGTCAGGGGGGTTCTGGCGCGTACGGCTCTGCGGATGGCGTCGCTGCGCTGCCAGGCCGCGGTGGCGGCGTCCTCGGTGACGGCGTCGGGGGCGTACCTGACGAAGTTCGAAATTTCAGCCAATGGCTGGATGTGCGCGGATATATCCCCCGAGCCTGCCTGCCCGGCGACGACGTCCGCCGCCGTCAGAGCGTACCGGCCCCTCAGCCCCAGGTCGTCGCAGGTCTGCCGCCACGCGCCGAGCACCCGCTGCTCCGGCCCCTCGGCCCGGCGGCGCTTGCGCCTGCGCCACCACGGCAGGGCCACCACCACCCCGGCGTACGCCACCAGCAGCGCCCCGCCCGCCACCGACGCGATCAGCCAGATCGCCGGGCCGTTCGAAGGCTCCTCGCCGTTCCCCGTGGCCTGCGGCCGGGAGGTCTTCGGCCGGTCGCTCCCGCCCTGGGTGAACTCGCCCTCCAGCTCCTCGCTCTCCTCGATCGCCGAGGACACGACGTCATGGTCGTCCTTGGCGCCGCTGCGGCCCGGCGTGGGGTAGAACGGCCGCCAGCCCAGCCGGTCGAACTTGATCTCCGCCCACACCATCACATGGCCAGATTTAACGTGATAAATCCCGCCGGACGTCTGGCCCGGCCTGAACCCCACCACCACCCGCGACGGCAGCCCGAGCGTCCTGGCCATGAGCGCGAACGTGGTCGCGAACTGCTCCGACGTCCCCCGGTGCGTGGTCTGCAGGAAGAACTCCAGCCCCTTGAGCGAGTGCCCCGGCGGCGCGGTGACGTCGTAACTGGCGTTGGTGCGCAGGTACTTCTGCAGCCGGTACGCCCGCGTGATCGGCGCGGTCGCGCCCTTGGTGGCCTCCTGGGCGAGCTTGCGGAACAGCCGCTGCTGCGGCCCGGCCGGGAACGCGGTCAGCCCTGGGTCGTCGGCGGGCGTGGCGTCGAGCAGCTCCTGTTTGGACGGCCGGGGCACCTTCGAGGTCACCTCGTAGCTGAACCCCTTGGCGGGCTTGGCATCGGCCAGCAGCGCGCCGCTCTCGGGATCCACCACCAGCCCCCGCACGCCCTCGACCCGCTCCGGCCGTTCGGCCGCGGGCAGCCAGGTGCCCGGGAGCCCGTCGAACGTCACCTTCTGATGGACGACGTCCGCCTTGCCCGTCCAGTCCGCTTCGGGCACCCGGCCGCCGGTGGGCTGGAACCGGGCTCCGGAGGTCCATCGGACGCCGTCGTACCGGTCGAGCACGGCCAGCCGCCAGTTGAGCGGCTTGTCGGCCTTGACGGTGAACAGCTCCCTGTCGGGGATCTGCAGCCAAGCCGAGACCCGGTCCAGCGGGCTGACGCTGTCGACGCGCCGCGGCGGAGGGAGGTCGGCGTCCTGCCGCGGGTTGTACGGCTGCGCGGCGATGGGCAGCAGCGGGCCCACGACCAGCGCCAGCGCGGCCAGCGCGGCGGCGGCCGGCAACCCGGCCAGGAGCCAGAGCGGGGAACGGTCGTCGCGCAGCAGGGCCAGCGCGGCGATCAGCACGAACAGCGCGCCCGCCACGGGGACGTTCGAGCCCTCGCCGTCCACGCCCAGCACGAGCGCCGTGCCGTAGACGACCAGCGCCGGGACGGCGGCGGCGATCCTGGTGCGGGTGCGGGCCAGCGTCTCGGCGCCGATGACGGTGGCCGCCCAGACGAGGGTGTGGACGAGGACGAGGAGGTGCGGCTCGGGCTGGGCGGGGAGGAGGGTGGTGAGCAGGGCGTGCCAGGAGTTCGCCACGTCGGCGAACACACCCGGGTTCGGGGCCTGGTAGAGGAGGACGGTGCCGGCGAGCCAGAGGACGACGTCCAGGAGCAGGGCCAGCCAGAGGGGACGCCGGCCGAGGGTCGCGGCGACGACGGCGGGGGCGATGGCCGCGGGGATCACGGCGGTCAGCAGCTCGGTGCCGGGGAACACCCGATGGAACCCCCACCCGGCCACCCCGGCGACGGCCGCGACCAGCGCCGCCCCCGCCATCCGCCGCCACAACGCCCCACCCCCGGACGGCGCACTGCCCGCCCGACCTGCACCCGCCTCGCCAGGCGTGGCCGCGTCCGGCGCGCGCCCGTGCCGGCGGCCGCGCCTGGGTGCCTGGGTGGTCATCGGGATCCCCACGCGAGCGGGAGCGCGTCCAGGGAGCCGATCGGCAGGACCGCCACCCCGGGGACCGCGACCGCCCCGGGGCCGACATAGACGCAGATGACGCGGTCGAAGCGGCGGCGCACCCCCGCGACCCGCCCCGCCTCCGCCGGGTCCGAGGTGACCAGGACCAGCGAGCCGCCGCCCCGGGCCAGGCGCGTCGGCTCCGTGACGCCGCCCGTGCCCGTCGACACCAGGGCCAGGCGGTCGAGCACCGTCTCGGGGTCCTTGGCGTCCGGCACGGGCCCGTCGCCGGTGACGAGGCGTACCGGGAAGCCCGCCGTGGCGGCGGCGAGCGCGACCGAGGCGGCGGCGTCCACGGCGAGCTCCGTGAGGTCGCGGGTGTCCAGGACGACGGTGGTGGTGGGGAGGCTGGCGTCGATGAGCTGGCGGACCATGAGCGTCCCGGTGCGGGCGCTCGACCGCCAGTGGACGTGGCGCAGGTCGTCGCCGACGACGTACTCGCGCAGGGTGTGGAAGGTGACCGTGCCGCTGGGGGCGTTGTCGCTGGTGGGGCCCTCCAGGTGGTGGGCCCGGCCGGACGGAGGGACGGGGAGGGCGACCGTGCGGGGCCGTACCAGGAGGGTGACGGGCGAGCCGTACGCTCTGACGCGGCGTGTGAGCCCGAACGGGTCGGCCCGGACGAGCAGCAGCGGCCCCACCGGGATCTCGCCGCGGGCGTCCGTCGGCAGCGGGTACGACACCGTGCGTACCGCCCCCTTCGGCAGCCTGGGCAGGTCGACGGTGTGCTCCGCCGCGCCGATCCGGTCCTGGGCGCGCAGGCCGGACAGGCCCCGGCGGCCGAGGTTGGTCACGTTCAGGACGGCGACGGCGGCGTCCCCGCGCGGCACCTTCAGGGGCGTGACCTCGCGCCGTACCTCCAGCCTGGGCCTGGGGGCGGTCCACGCGAGCGCGGCGGCCAGCGCGAGCAGGCCGCCGGTGGCGAGCACGACGGGCTCGGGGTAACCGAGCGCGAACCCCGCCGCGTACAGCGCGAGGGACCCGGCGAGGGTCCCCCAGCCCAGCGGGGTCAGCACCGCGGTGAGCCGCTGCCAGGGAGCCGGTGGCGGGGTGGGCACCTACGCCGCCTGCGGCACCGGCATCCCGGCGAGGATCTCGCCGAGCGCGGCCGCGGCGGTGACCTCGCGCAGCTCGGCCTCGGGCGTGAGGATCAGCCGGTGCGCCAGCACGGGCGCGGCCAGCGCCTTCACGTCCTCCGGCACGACGTAGTGCCGGCCGGCCGCGGCGGCCTTGACCCGGGACGCGCGCAGCAACGCCAGGCTGCCCCGGGGGCTGGCCCCGAGCCGCAGGTGAGGGCTGGTACGGGTGGCCGAGCACAGCGCGACGATGTAGTCGTACACGGCATCGGCCACGTGGATCCGGGAGGCGAAGTCGATCATCCCGGCCACGTCCGACGACCGCGCCACCACCGGCAGCCGCTCGACCTGCGGCCCCGTCGGCATGCCCTTGAGCACCTCCACCTCGGAGACGTGGTCGGGGTAGCCTACGGAGATCTTCATCAGGAAGCGGTCGAGCTGGGCCTCGGGCAGCGGGTACGTGCCGTCCATGTCGACCGGGTTCTGCGTGGCCACCACCATGAACGGCCTGGGCACCGGATGCGGCTCGGCGTCCACCGTGACCCGGCGCTCCTCCATGACCTCCAGCAACGCGGCCTGGGTCTTCGGCGAGGCGCGGTTGATCTCGTCGGCGAGCACGATGTTCGCGAAGACGGGCCCGTGGTGGAACTCGAACTTCTGGTGCGCCTGGTTGAAGATCGACACGCCGGTGATGTCGCTGGGCAGCAGGTCAGGCGTGAACTGGATGCGCCGCCACTCGGCGTCCACGCTGGCCGCGAGCGACCTGGCCAGCGTGGTCTTGCCGGTGCCGGGCACGTCCTCGACGAGCAGGTGCCCCTCCGAGAACAGGCTGATCAGCGCCAGCTCGATCGCCTCGTGCTTGCCCCGGATGATGCGCTCGATGTTGCCGGCGAGCAGCTGGAAGCGCTGCGCGAACTGCCCGGCCAGCTGCGCGCTCTGCTGCGGCTGCTGCTGGTAGGACTGCTCCAGCCCCTGCTGCTGGTACGGCTGCACGGTCTGCTCGAACTGGTCCTGATAGTTGTACTGGGTCAACTGAGCCCCCCTCCTCAGTCGGTGCACTCGAAGAGCGGCCCCTCGGGGAAGCCGCCGTCCGGAGTCGCCACCAGAGTGTCGCTGAGCCACCCGTTCCCGTACTGCGTTTCAACTTTGTTCCAAGTGTCGCTGGTGCTGCCGTCTTGCGACTCGGTGACAGACTGGCCCTTGACCTGGCAGATCACGGTCACCGTGATGTACTGCCCCTTCGGGATCCTGCCGACGTTGTCGGTGCCGTTCTTGGCGGGAGTGGGCCGGATCAGGGTGTCGGTCTGGTCGTTGTTCTTGTTCTTGTACTGCTGCCTCGGGTAGGCCAGGTCCACCTCGGCCGTGGCCACGTCCGGGCTCTCCCCCGCCGCGTTCCTGGCCTTGAGCTTGAACGCGTGCTTCTGGTTGTTCTTCAGCCCGTCCACCGTGAACGACGTGCCCTTGATGCCGTTGTTGGTCGCCGCGCCGGTCAGCTCGTAGGTGACGCCGTCGTCGGCGTTCTCGGGCGCGCTCCAGCTCAGCTCGGCGCCCCGGTTCTTGGCCTTGGCGGCGAAGCCGGTCGGCGAGCCGGGCGCCACGCAGGGCTTGGCCCCGGCGCTGGGCTGCGACTCGACCTCGCCGCCCGCCCAGTGCGCGACCACCACGAACGTGTACTCGTTCGCACAGTCCCCGCCCGTGAACTCGAACTGGAACGGCCCGTTCGCGTCCACCGACTGCGGCACGGACCGGCCGGCGCCGGACGAGGTCTTCAGGGTGTACCGCTCGACCTTGCCGCCGGTGGCCGGGCTGAAGGTCACCGTCACCTTGCCCGGCCCGGACCTGGCGCTGACCGCGCCGGGCGCGGACGGCGCGCTGGGCGACGAGGTCGGCGTGGGCGACCTGGTGGGCTCGCGGCTCGGGGTCGGCGTGGGCTCGGCCTCGCGGGTCGGCTCGGCCTCACGGGTCTCCGTGGGGCGCGGCTCCGTCCTCGTGGGTACGGGGTCGGGCCGGGCGTCCGTCTTGGACGGGTCCGGGCGCGGCGTCTGCTTGGGCTTGGGCGTGCTGGTCGGTCCCGGTACGTCGGAGTCGTCCTTGTCGACGTCGTGCTTGCGGCCTTCGGGGTCGATCACGACCGCCTTGTCGCCGTTCTCGTCGTTGGCCCAGAGCAGGCCGTCCTTGACGAACACGTCCACCGGGCCGGGCGCCTGGGCCACCTGGAGCGTGGTGGGCCGGCCGCCGGCCGCGCTGTCCCAGACGATGAGGGAGCCCTTGCCCTGGTCGGGCACGTACACCTTGCTGCCGAGCACCTGCGGCACCCCGAGCTTGGCGGGGTCCTGCGACTCGAACTTGGTGCTCAGCACCGAGTTGGACGAGGTGTCGATCACGACGAGCAGCCCCGAGTCGCCGGGTGTGAGGATCGGGACCAGCGGGCCTTCGGTCGTGGCCGGGGTGAGCGCGCCGCCCTTCGCGGCCTGGGCCACACCCTTGGGCAGGGTGATCTCGCCGACCCCGCCGTCCGCGCCGATGACCGTGGCGGTGGCGGCCCGGCTGTTGACCACGACGGGCAGGCCGCCGGCGATCGTGATCGCCAGCTCCTCGCCCGGCTCGCCGACCTTGAGCGGGTCCGCCGCGGCGCCGTTCGACACCGGTACGACCTGGCCCTTCGCGGTCACGGGGACCCACAGGCGGCCGCCGCCGTCGATGCGGGCCGCGCCGAGCGGTCCGGGGAGGGTGATCGGGGCGCCGACGGAGTTGAGCGTGGCCGGGTCGATCCGCTGGACCTTGCCGGAGGCCGGGTCCACCGCGTACGCGGTGTCGCCGGACACCGCGATCTGCAGGCCGGCCGCGCCGAGGTCGCGGGTCTGGGAGACCGTGAGCTGGCTGGGCTCGACGCGGCTGACGTAGCCGGTGGCGTCGTCGACGAGCAGCACGTTGCCGCCGTCCTGCACGACGCGCAGCTGCCGGCCGGCCTTGTCGCCGAGGTAGCCGTCGACCTCGCCGGACAGGCCGTTGACGTGCACGATCTTGCCCTTGGCCCGGGTCCAGAGCCAGGCGCCGACATCGGCCAGCTTCGGGTTGGCGCTGGACACGCCCACGCCGAACCACGCCGCCGCGGCCACCAGGACCACGGCGGCCACCCCGGCGATCACGGCCGTGCTTCGGTCACCTCGGAGCATGCGCAACTGCACGCGTAACTCACCCCGTATGTACGATTACAGAGCGTTTGCCCCCGTATTATCGGGCATCACACTAGCGCTCACCGGTCGCTTGTGCGTATGTACCGGCTGGTAGGGCTCGTGAGGTGGTTGTGGTGTGCCGAGACTGTCGGCGCGAAGCCGTACCTTAGTGCCCGTGTCCGAACAGCCCCTGACCCTCGACGCCGTCCTCACCGACGAGGCGGTCCTGTCGACCTACCGCCGGATGTTCGCCGCGCTGGCGCGCGACAGCGGCGCGGTCGTCGACGACCCTGCCCTGGTCGACATCGCCGAGACGCTGTTCTCGGCGTTCGCGGAGGCGGGCGAGGAGTGGATGACGCACGAGCAGATGCGCTTCGTGTGCCGGGCCTATCCGGGCGACCAGTTCGACAACCGGCTGCGGGTGCTCAAGGGGCTCGGGGCCATCCGCGAGGTGTTCCCCAAGCCCAACCAGCTGCGTTACCGGGCCTCGTTCACGAGCGTGGTCGGGCTGATGTTCATCCGGCGGATGATGTCCGACGGCGGGCAGTCGGAGATGCACCGGCTGCTGGCGCTCGAAGACCTCAACGTCGCCGACCCCCGCACGACGATGGAGGAGGCCAGGCAGAGCGCGGTCAACCTGGCACGGGCGTTCCGGCTGTGGGCGCTGGAGCTGATCACGCTCACCACGGGCACCATCGAGGAGCTGCGCGAGCAGGCGCCCAAGCTGTGGGGCACCGAGGAGATCGCCCGGCGCGCGCAGGGGCTGCACGGCACCATCCTGACCCGGTGGCCGGAGCTCGACCGGGTCTGCACCGACCTGCGGGCGGCCATCTACGCCTACAGCGACGCCTCCCGCCGCGCCGCCGGACGCCTGGCCGACTCGGCGGGCACCACCCGCAACCTGACGTTGCTGCCCACCGAGACGTGGCGCACCTTCTCGCAGACCGCGTCGCGGGAGCAGCTGGCGGCGGTGCTCGACGGGTTCGTGTTCGACGTGCCCGCGCCGTGGCACGATCCGGCCGCCATCGCCCGCGCCGTGGACGAGGCCCCGCGCCCCGCTCCCGCCCAGCCCACTCCCCCGCGTTCCAACCTCCCCGACCCCGGTCCCGGCGACTCGCTCGACACCTCGCTCAGCGCGGCCATGGAGCGGCTGCGGGAGGTCGCGGAGTCGCTGCTGGGCGGCGCCCCGCGGGTGGCGCTGGCCGACGTGCTGGGCTCCGACTGGCCCTCGGCGCGACGCGTGCTGGCCGACCTGACGACCGTGGACCTGCGGCCTGAGTTGCCTTACCGGCTGAGGTGGTCCGACGGGATCTCGATCGATCCGGACCGCGAGCCGGCCTGGCTCTCCCAGGGCTACTTGGAGCGCACCTGATGCCCACCCCGAACCCCACCCACCCGGAGGCCGGCCGTCCGGATGCGGCCGCGCCGGACGCTCCTGCGCTCTCGGCGGGCGACGCCCCGGCCGTACGGGACGAGCCCCGGCCCGCTGACCAACCGGCCCCGCAGACCCCGGAGACGCCGCACCCCTCGGAGGCGCCGCACGCTCTGGAGACGCCGCACACTCCGGAGGCGCCACCCACCACGAAGGCGGGCACGTCGGCGCGCGGGCATGACGGCGCCCGTGCGGGGGCTCGTTCGAAGGGCGTCGCGAGGACGCGGGCTCGGGCGGGTGCCCTTGACGGGCCCACCGCGCATGTGCGGGTGCGCTCGGGTGGGCCGCTGTGGCTGGCGGCCGGGGAGCCCGCGCCGCCGGGCATGGCGCGGCTGACGCGGCCCGACTCCACCGGGCAGGCTCTGCCGGTGTGGCCCGACGGGGTGACGCCGTCGCTGCTGGAGGAGTACCAGGTGTCGCCCGTTCCGGTGGAGCGGTCCGGCGAGACCAGGCGGGTGCTGGCGGCGGTGCTCAAGTGCTGCTGGACCGACCTGTCCGTGGACCCGTGGCCGGGCGAGCCCGCGCCCGTGGAGCTGGTGCTCGACACGTACCGGGCGCTGATCGGCCGCACCGACGACCTGATGCGCAACTGGGCGATCGGCGCGATGCGGCGCCTGCACGACTCGGCGTGGGTGGTCGTGGACGACGGCGTGGTCACCCTCGGCCCGCGCTGTGCGCTGTGGCCGGTCGAGTCGCACGCGCAGTTGCAGGAGCTGGTCCGCCGCCTGCCCGAGCCCGAACGCCCCGAGCTCACCGTGGTCGGCGACGCCGACATCGTGGCCGCCGCCCACCCGGCCGAACCCGTCCCCGACCCGGACGCGGGGCTCGGGGGGCGGGTCGAGGGCGGCTCCGCGGAGTTCGA
This sequence comes from Nonomuraea sp. NPDC004186, assembly GCF_053603495.1. NCBI lineage: Bacteria > Bacillati > Actinomycetota > Actinomycetes > Streptosporangiales > Streptosporangiaceae > Nonomuraea > Nonomuraea sp. NPDC004186. The sequence continues at coordinate 161,316 of NZ_JBSGFQ010000001.1, forward strand.
CGACCTGCTGGGGGCTTATGACGAGCGGCGGCGGGCGGAGCTGGTGGCGGCGTTCATGGTGGTGGAGCACGCCGCCGAGCCGGTGCAGGAGGTCCGCTTCGCCGCCCTGCGCGATCCTGCGCTGCGCCATACGGTGAGCGAGATGCTGGCCAGGCGCGGCCGTACGCTGATCCAGCACCGCGACCGCTGGACCTCCGGCTACGACGACATCCGAGCCGCCACCCTCACGACATCCGCAACCGAGGCCCCGCACAAGGACACGCACGAGCCGTCACGCACGACCACGGCCGACGGCGGGCGCGAAGCCACGCAGGAGGTCCCGCCCGAGGCGACGCACGCGACCCCACGTGGGGCCCGGCGCGAGGTCGCGCACGAGGTCCCGGGCGGAGCCGCGCACGGTGCTTCTGCCGGTGCCGGCTCGGCTCCGGCGGAGAGTCCCGCAGGCACGGCCATCCCCGGAGAAGCGGGCGCGGCCGTCGTCGGGGAGGCGGGCGCGGCCATCTCCGGAGAGGCGGCCGTGGCCGGGGAGGCGGGCGCGGGTGGCGTTCGGGCGGGCGGTGGCGATCCGGTGGCCGCGCGGGCGGTGACTCCCGGCGTTCGGTCCGCTGTCCCGGCGGGCCCGCGGCTGGGGGTGAGCGAGCGGGCCGTGCTGACGCTCGTCCTGGTGCACTCCGTCGCCATCCCGAGGGCCGAAGGGCTGTTGCCCGAGGACTCGTGGTTGTCGCCGCACCCCACACCGGTGGACGAGCTGCGCCGCCACACCCAGCTGCCGATCGGCGAGCTGGAGGCGGCGCTGCGGGTGTTGCGGCACGCGGGGCTGATAGGGCAGGTCAAGGCCGGTGAGGAGGCGGGCGGTTACGTGCCGGGGCCGCAGTTCCACCGGCTCACTCCGGCGGCCCGGCGGCGGTTGCAGGAGGAGCTGATCCTGGCGGCCGGGCCCAACACGCCGCTGGCGGCCGCCGTACGAGCCCGAAGATCGGCGAAGTGACCGCGACGGCACACGGATTCAGCGTCATGACTGATGGAAGGACTACGGGGGTAACAGGTGTCGCAGGTGGAGAACGTCGTCGGAGACCGGGTGCTGATCGCTGTGCAGGCGGTCAACATTTCGCGGCTCTCGACCCATCCGGTGCCCACCGTCCCCGGCACGCTCATCGTCGTGGCGGGCGCCGGGCCCAAGGACTCAAACGGCGCGGGCAAGTCATCGTTCATCGCCTCGATCACGGCGTTGCTCGGGGACGAGCAGTGGCGCTTCGCCTCGGGCGCCAAGGCGGTGTCGGAGCTGCTCTTCAACGCCGAGCTGGCCAGCGGCGCCGGATCCCGCCAGTGGTCGAGCGCCGACCACGGCTACATCGTGGGCGTCTTCGGCCCGCCCGGCATGGACGGCTTCGCCCCGTACGACGCGGCGGAGGCGGCGGGCGCCGTTCCGGCTGGTGCGGAGGACGGTGACTCGTCGGACCGCGCCCGAGCCGGCACCACGCTCCAGGGTGGCGCGACCCCGACCGGTGCGGCAGGCGACGGAGCGGCCACGGGTGACGCAGCCGTTTCAGGGGGTGGCGAGTTCGCGCTCGAGAGTCAGGTGGCCGGGGATGAGCTGAGCGGTGAGCTGTTCGAGGTGCCCGACACCTCGGGCGGGGCAATCACCGTGTGGCTCAAGGTCAACCAGGAGGCGCCGCACCTGGAGATCCGGTGGCGGGAAGGGGTGCATCTGGCGGCTTCCCCGTCCGAGGCCGAGCGGGTGGCACGCGCCGACGAGATCTGGGCGACGCTGCCGAAGTCGGCCGGGCGGCGCGACGTGGTGGCGCGCGACCTCACCAAGGTGCTCTACGGCGACCGGGTCAGGTGTGTGTCGTTCCTGTCCACCTCCGTACGCAGCAAGGTGGCCACGAACCTGCTCTCCCAGCCGCTCAACGAGATCTCGCCCGAACGCGTCTTCGAGGCCATCGCGGCCCTCACCGGCCTCGACGCCGAGTTGGAGCAGGAGCGGGAGGCCCGCCGCGACGAGCACGCCAAGCGGGTGCGCGCCGCGCAGGCGGCCGAACGGCTGGCGGAGTTCGAGACGGAGTCGAAGGCGCTGGTGACCACGTTCGACCGGCGTGATCAGGCGAGGATCCGGCTGGCGGACGCGCTGCGGTGCTGGCGCGGCAGGCAGGCGCGCAAGCTGGCCGATGCGGCGGGCAAGGACGAGGCGCTGGCCGCCGACCTGGAACGGCACCACGCGGCCGGTGAGGCGGCGGCCGAGGCGATCGCCATGGTCAAGGCGGAGATCGGCACGCTGCGGGAGGACACCCTCGACAGGCAGGTCTCGCAGGCCCGCAAGGAGCTGGCGGCGCAGCAGGCGCGGGCGGCCAAGCTGGACGCCGACCGCGCGGTGGCCGAGAACTCCGCCGACGAGCTGCGCGGTCTGATCCCGGCGTTGGAGGAGACGCGCAGGTTCGCGGACGGGCGTGACGTGCCCACGGCCGAGCGGGAGCTGCGGGAGGTCCGGCTGCGGCTGAACGAGGCGCTCAAGGCGCTCGGGGTGGCCGACCAGGAGGTGTCCTCGGCGCAGGCGGCGCTGGACGACGCCGAGGGCGGTCCGGCGGCGGCCCAGCTCAACACGCTGGCGGCGGCGGGCATCGGCGCGACCGGCCTGCTGGACGCGCTGGACGTGGCCGAACAGGCCCGCGACGCCGCTCACACGCCCCCGGCACAGTCCGCCGGCGGAGGCCGGGCACTACGCGGGACGACCGGAGCGACCTCGGCCGCCCCCGGAACGACCTCGGCCGCCCCCGGAACAACCTCGGCCGCCGCTGGGGCGACCGAGGCTGCTGCTGGGGCGACCGGGGCTGCTGCTGGGTCGGGCGATGGCGACGCGCTCGGCGCCGCCCTCAAGGCACGCTACGGGAAGGCGCCCGGCGACGGCGCGGTGAGTGGTACCGGTGGACGGTTGGCCGGGGTCCCGTTGGGGGATTTGCGGGGGTGGCCGAACGAGCATGCGGTGATCGTGGATGCCGCGCAGCTCGACGCCGCTGCTGCCGCCCTGGCCGAGTTGCCCGGGTCCGTGCTGGTCAGCTCGGCCGGGGTGAGCGTCGTGGGGGCGTTCGACGGGGTGGCGACCGGGCGTGAGGCTCGGATCAAGGCCGCCGAGCTGCGGCTCAACCGGGCCAAGGACGTCCAGGAGACGGCGGCGCAGGCCGTACGTGACGGAGAAGAGGACGTCGCGGAGGCGCAGCGTCGGCTGGAAGGGGCCAGGGCCGGGGTGCGCCTGGCCGAGCTGGAGGAGAAGCTGGGCGAGCGGCGGGCCAGGCTGACCGAGCTGAACGCGGCGATCGGGGAGCTGGCGCCGAAGGTGGCCGAGGCCGAGCGGCAGGCCGGTGCGCTGGACTTCCGGGCCCGGACCAGGGACATGGAGATCGAACGCCTGGAGGGGCGGCGGCACCGGCACGAGGCCGAGCGAACGCAGGCACGCGACCAGGAGACCAAGGTCGGCGCCGAACGTGAGGCGCTCAAGCTCGACGCGCTGGCCGCCGACTGGGGCGGCACGGTCGAGACGGCCCGCGAATGGCTGAACGCGCTGCCCGAGGAGGAGCGGCCACGTGCGGCCGAGGAGTGGTGGCGGGTCGCCGAACGCCACTTCGACCAGGCCTTGCGGGACACGTTCCCGGAGGAGGACGCGGAGATTCCCGAGGAGCTGCGGTTCCTGCTGAGCGAGCGGGGCGGGAGCACGGCGCGGGAGCAGGCGACGTTCGCGGCGGTGTGCGGGGCGCTGGCCTCCTACCTGCGGGGCCAGGAGGAGTACGAACGGCACCAGCGCCGCCAGATCGAGGCGCAGGTCGTCACCCGGCAGCGCGACCTGTCGGCGGCGGCCAGGGGAGCCGAGGAGGCGGCGCAGTCGACGGCCGTGCACCGGGCGGCGCTGACGGCGGCGATCAAGGCGCGGCTCACGCGGGTGGCCGAGGAGTTCGAGAAGCTCGACACGTCGTACGGGGGTTACGGGGCGACGCTGGAGTTCCCGGTGCCGCCCGCGCCGGCCGATCCCGAGCAGCGCTGGCAGTGGCGGGTGACGCCGAAGTGGCGGCGCGGCGAGGGACAGGGGTTCGTGCCGTACAACCGGCGGGCCAACACCGCGCTCATGGACGAGAAGGCCGTCAAGCTGGTGTGCGCGGCGGCCATCGCCTCGTCCGGGGGCGGTCACCTGTGCCTGGTGCTCGACGAACTGGGCCGCAACCTGGGCAAGGAGCACCGCAGGGAGGCGGTCGCGCTCTTCAGGCGGATCGGGGAGACGTACGGGATCACGGTGATCGGGGCGCTGCAGGACGACATGGAGCCGTACGCGATCGACGCCTGCGGACAGTACATCAAGCTACGGCGGTCGTCGGACGCGATGCCGTACAACGAGCCGCCGGTGATCGTCGGGCACGACCAGCACGCCGACCGGGTGCGCGCCCTGGCCGCCTACGTCGACAGGACGACGGCGGCGCTCACTTGACGGGCGGCCCTGAGGGTGGCTACTTGACGGGCGGCCCTGGGGCGCTCACCTGACGGGCGGGCCCGATGGATACCCACCTGACGGGCGGCCCTGTGAGGGCCCACCTGACGGGCGGGCCCGAGGCGGTCATTTGACGGGTGGGCCCGTGTAGGAGGCGCGCAGGCGGAGGAGGGTGCCTCGGTCGTACTCCTCCATCGCGTGTGCCAGCCACCCCGCCGCCCTGGCCACCGCGAAGATGGCCTCGCCCGCGCCGCTCACCATGCCGCTGACGGCCGTGAGGATGGCGAGGGCGAAGTCGACGTTGCGCTCCGGGAGGCGGCGCCTGCGCATCTCCTCCAGGACAGCCGTCCCGGCGGCGATCCGGTCATACCCCGGCGCCGCCTCCTTGACCAGGTCGAGCAGGAGGGCGCCGCGCGCGTCGCCGTTCTTGTAGACGCTGTGGCCGAAGCCGGGGATGCGCTCGCCTCGGCGTACCCGCTCGGCAATCGCCCGGGCGGCCTGGTGCGGCTCGGCGACCTCGGCGAGCAGGCGTTCGGCGCCGTACGACGCGCCGCCGTGCAGCGGGCCGCCCAGCACGCCGAGCCCGGTCAGCACGACGGCGTACGGGTCGGCCTTGGCGGAGGCGGCGACCCTGGCGGCCAGGGTGGAGGCGGCGAGCTCGTGGTCGGCGAGCAGGACCAGGGCGGCCTGGACGGCGTTCAGGAGGCCGGGGGTGGCGGGGTGGGGGCACAGGCGGGACCAGAGCCGCTCGGCGATCGAGTCGCCTTGGGGCTCGCTGAGCTGAGGGAGCGCGTCGACCAGGCCCGCGATCATGCGGCGGCCGGTCGCGGCTACGGAGGCGGGGTCGAGCTGGTAGCGCAGGGAGTCGGAGGCGCCCAGGACCGTGGTGATCACCTGCAGCCGGTCGAGGGGCAGGAGGTCGTCGGGGAGGCCGCGCTGGGCGGTCACGGCCGCCCGCAGCGCATCGTCCTCGCACCACCACGGCTCCGGCCATCGGATCCGCACCCCTTGGGCGCTCGGCCCTGTGGTGGGGTGGGGGGCCGCATGAGGGCCGGAGGCGGCAGGTTCCGCCACGCGACGCGGGTCCCCTTGGTGATCGGACGGACGCCGGTCCCCTTGGGCGGCGGAAGGGTGCGGGTCCCCTTTGCGGGCGGAGGGGTGCGGGTGCCTTTGGCGGGCGGGGGTGGCAGACGGCCGTGAGTCCGCCGGTGTGGTGGGCGGAGTGGGCGGGTGTGAGGGGTGCCAGAGGGAGGGGTCGGCGGTCCAGAGCCAGGCGGCGACCGTTTCGAAGTCGCTGGTGAGCGCCAGCCCCAGCGCGTCGAGGCCCCGGTAGTGGGGCCGGTCCACGCCCAGGGCCGTGATGGCCGACTCGATGACGAGCTCCGGCGGCTGGCTCCGGGGACGGCCGCGGCGGGCGAGGCGCTCGATCTCCTCCGCCGAGAAGAGGCTGCGCCGCCCGTCCTCGCTGTGCCGCCGCTGCAGCACCCCCCGGCTCACGTACGCGTACAAAGTGGCCGGTTTGACGCCGAGACGCTCGGACGCCGTGGCCGCGTCGATCCACTCCACGCCGACGAGCCTCCCTCAACAGGATGGTTGATGAAAATCAATATTGATACACGTTGAAAGAGCATGTCAACGTGAAGGCATGCCAAAAGTTCACTTCCTCGATGTGACCAACCGGGACGGCGTGCAGACCGCGCGCACCGGCCTGTCGAAGTTCGGCAAGACCGTGGTCAACTTCTATCTGGCCAAGCTCGGCGTGGCGCAGTCCGAGATCGGGTTCCCCTTCCTGTTCCACGAGGTCCCGTACGTCAAGGCGCAGGTGGCGCTGGCCGAGGCGGGGGCGTTCGGCGGGTTGCGGCTGTCGGGCTGGTGCCGGGGTGTGCCGCAGGACGTCGAGAAGGCGGCTCCGCTCGGGCTCAGGCACTACAACCTGTCCATCTCGACGTCCGACTACATGATCCAGAACAAGTTCCGGGGACGGCTGGACAGGGGCGCGATCGTCAGGGAGATGACGGCAGCGGTGCGCACGGCCAAGGCTGCGGGCGCCGAGACCGTGGGGGTCAACGCCGAGGACGGTTCGAGGACGGACGACGGGTTCCTGCTGGAGTTCGCGCTGGCGGCCAAGGAGGCGGGCGCCGACCGGGTGCGTTACTGCGACACGATCGGCGGCGACACGCCCGACAGGATCCGCGAGCGCCTCGCCAAGCTGGCCGCCGCCACCGCGATGCCGGTCGAGACCCACTGCCACAACGACCTGGGCATGGCCGTGGCCAACTCCGTCTCGGGCGCCCTCGGCGACCTCGACGCCGGCCAGGACGCGTGGATCAACACGTGCGTGAACGGCATCGGCGAGCGCTCCGGCAACGCCGACCTGCTCTCGACAGTCCTGGCCTTCCGGCACGGCTTCGGGCTCGACGCGGAGATCGGCGACGCCCTCGACCTGTCATGGGCGCGCAGGTTCGGTCTGTGGGCCGGTTACGCGTTCGGGCAGCCGCTGCCGTACAACCAGGTCGGGGTGGGACGCAACGCGTTCGCGCACGAGAGCGGCATCCACGCCGACGGCGCGCTCAAGGACCACGGCAACTACGAGCTGTACGACGAGGCCACGCTGGGCCCGTTCCCGCAGGACTGGCACGCGCGGGACGGCCGGGTGGTGCTGACCGGCGAGTACGGCGGCAAGGCCGGTTTCCGGCACGTCATGGACGGGCTGGGCGTGGAGGTCCGCGAGGAGGACCTGGCGTTCCGGCTGGTGCAGCTCTGCAACGCCATGACCGGCCGCCCGCTCACGGACGACGAGCTGCGCCTGATCGCCGCGTACCCGCGGGAGTTGTCCCTGCTGTTCCCCGGCTACGACAACCCCTAGCCGGGCACACGCGCAGGAAGACGAACGGCGAGCTCACACCCCGACCCGGCAGTTCGGCCATCTTTCCGAGCGTGCGGGAGTACTGCCGCGCCGCACACCTGGTTGTTGGCCTCTTCTGTCCCGGGTTTCCCACGGTCAACAGATAGTTGTACTTTTCGCACGGTGAGACCTTTATGTGTCCGATCGCTCGCGGCCATCGCGCTGGCCGCCGCGAGCCTCCTCGTAGCGACTCCGGCCGATGCGGCGTCCACGCCCTCCGCGGAAGTGCTCTTCGACGGAGGCAACGAGGCCTACGTCAACGGCGCCTACCGGGTCGACTACCACTCCTTCCGCGCGCCGGCCGTGATCCGTACCAAGGGGAACACGGTCATCGCCTTCGCCGAAGGCCGGGTCGGCGACAACGACGACTACGGCAACATCGACCTCATCTACAAGACCTCCAGGGACTCCGGCAAACCCGGCACCTGGTCCGGGATCAAGGCGGTGGCCACCGGGTGGCCGGACGCCGTCGGCAACCCCACCGCGGTCTTCGACGGGCAGACCGTCTACCTGTTCTTCAACCGGATGGCGGCCAGTTGGACGAGCGTCGGCGACTTCGACAGCTGGGACGACCGCGCGGTGTGGGTGGCCTCGTCAGCCACCGACGCCAACGGCCTGCCCACCGGCGGCTGGACCCTCACCGACAAGACCGACACGCTCAAACCGCACAAGGACCCGAGCGATCCGTTGAACAGGAGATGGTTCAACGACTCGATCGGCCCCGGCGCCGGCATCAAGATGACCGACGGAACGCTGGTCATCCCGGCCAAGTGGCGCAACATCTACAAGCGGCCAGGGGATACTGACTGGCACTACCAGGAGCTGACGAACACCGACGTCACCAAGACCGACGAGGCCACGATCCTGCAGCGGTTCAGCGGCGACCTGTATCGCAACGATCGTGCCAGGTTCGCCAACGCCGGCGATCCGCCGCTGCTCAAGCGGCTGGTCGCCACCGGCACCCTCGACGGCGGCTTCTCCGGCTACGCCGATCACCTCGAGCCGGACGGCCGTGTCCTGCCCGATCCCGACTGCCAGGCCTCGACGCTGCGCTTCGCCGGGTCGCCGAACCGGATCCTGTTCCTCGGCCCCCACCCGGGCAGCGGCTCCCGAAGCCGGACCCCCATGCGCGTCTGGATGAGCTACGACGACGGCGTCGGCTGGCCGTACACCCGCCTGCTCGGCGACTTTCCCGCGCCCCAGCCGAAGGGACGGGACGGCAGGCCGAACGTGAACGGGGTCGAAGGGGGCTACTCCAGCATGCTGCAGACCGCCGACAATCAGGTCGGCGCGGCCATCGAGTGGGGCGAGCAGAACAGTTCGGGCAGCGACAAGAACATGAGCATCATCTTCCGCCGCTTCCACCCCACCTGGGTCGCCAACGGCCGCCCGGAACCGCCGCCGGCATAGCGCCTTGGCTGCCGCAGCGCTCACTGCCCACGACGCGCCGACCTGACGAAGCACTACTGGAGGCTGTCCTCGCCCGTCTCGGGGAGGGCGAGGAGGCAGAGCAGGCTCAGCAGGGCCATCGCCGAGACGTACACGCCGACGCCCATCACGCCCACCCCGCCGGCCTGCAGGCTCGTGGCGACCAGCGGGGGCACCGCGCCGCCGAGCACGCCGCCCAGGCTGTAGGCCACCGAGGCGCCGCTGTAGCGGTACTGGGTCTTGAAGAGCTCCGGCAGGTACGCGCCCATCGGCCCGAAGACCAGCCCCATCAGGCCGAGCGCCCCCGCCAGCGCCACGCCCACCAGGAACACGGACCTGGTCTCCATCAGCGGGAACATCACCAGCCCCCACACGACGGCCACTCCCGTCCCGGTGAGCAGGGTGCGGCGGCGGCCCAGGCGGTCGGAGACCATCGCGGAGACCACCGTGCCCGCGGCCATGAACACGACCCCGACCATGGTCAGGCCGAGCATGGTGGTCTTCGGGATCTTGAGCGCGGTGGTGCCGTACGCCAGGCAGTAGGTGGTGGCGGTGTAGAAGAGCGTGTAGGCGACGGTCATGGCGCCGGCGCCGAGGAGCACGCGCCGCCACTGCTGCCGCAGGAGGGCCACGATCGGCACCTTGGCGATCCGGCGCTGGTCCATGGCCGCCTGGAAGACCGGCGTCTCGGAGATCTTGAGCCGTACGTACAGGCCGACGATCACCAGCAGCAGGCTCGCCACGAACGGCAGCCGCCACCCCCACGCCCCGAACTGCTCATCGCTGAGCGTCTCCCCCAGCACGAGGAACAGCCCGTTCGCGACGATGAACCCGGCCGACGGGCCGAGCTGCGGGAACATCGCGTACAGCCCGCGCCTGCCGGGCGGCGCGTGCTCGGTGGCCAGCAGCGCCGCGCCGCCCCATTCGCCCCCGAGCCCGATGCCCTGCGTGAACCTCAGCAGCACCAGCAGCACGGGCGCGATCACGCCGATGGCCGCGTAGCCGGGCAGCAGCCCGATGGCGACCGTGGAGAGCCCCATCACCAGCAGCGACACCACGAGCATGGACTTGCGGCCGACCCGGTCGCCCCAGTGCCCGAACAGGGCCGAGCCGAGCGGGCGCGACAGGAACGCCACCGCGAAGGTCGAGAACGCCGCCAGGTTGCCCGCCACCGGGTCCATGCCGGGGAAGAAGGCGGTGTTGAGCACCAGGGCCGCCGCGGTGCCATAAATGTAGAAATCATAGAATTCGATCGCCGTGCCGATGAGGCTGGCGGCCGCGATCCTTGACCGGCTGGGTGCGGCGATTTGGGGGGACGTTGTCACATTTGTCTCACTATGCGGAATAGCGTCTTGTGAAGCGATACGAAGAAGCTATCACCAGCGGAAAGACACCTCTGAAGGGAACGGGTTTTGGCTGTCGATCTTGTCATCTTCGACTGCGACGGAACGCTCGTGGACAGCGAGCCGATCTCCGTACGCGTGGGCACGGCGGCGCTGCGCCGCCTGGGCTGGTCGATTGACGAGACGGAGTACATCGAGCGGTTCGTGGGCTGCACGAACGACTACTGGGAAGAGCAGGTGGGCGAGACGCCGCCGGGCTGGCGCGATCAGCTCAGAGCCGAGTACACGGCGGCGGTCAAGGCCGAGCTGCGCACGGTCCGAGGCATCGAGGAGGCGCTCGACCGGCTCACCGTGCCGAGCTGCGTGGCCTCGAACGGCCGGCACAGCGTGATCCGCCACAGCCTCGAGCTCGTCGGGCTGGCCGGGCGGTTCGACGGGCGGGTGTTCAGCGCCGAGGACGTCGCCAGGGGCAAGCCGGAGCCGGACCTGTTCCTGCACGCGGCGGCCACGCTGGGGGCCGAGCCGGAGCGGTGCGTGGTGGTGGAGGACAGCCCGTTCGGGGTGACCGCGGCGATGCGCGCGGGCATGCGCTGCCTGGCCTTCGCCGGCGGCCTCATCCCCGGCGACCGCCTCGCCGGTCTGGGCGCCACCCTGTTCCACGACCCGGCCACGCTGCCGGAGCTGATCACCTCCCTCGAACGCTGAGTCGTCACCCCTGGCGGGTACGGCCGTTCTCGTCCAGGTAGTCGCGCCACGACCGCTTCGGGGTCCAGCCCAGCAGGCGGTGGGCCTTGTCGCACGAGATGCCCGAGGAGTCCGGGCGGGAGATCGGCCGCAGCTCGATCCGGTCGCCGTAGTGCTCCCGCAGCTTGACGGCGAAGTCGTGCCCGCCCGCGTTGTCGGGCGCGGCGATGTAGAACACCTCGTGCCCGGGCAGGTCGGACTCGACGGCCAGGACGATCGCGTCCGCGAGGTCGTACACGTCGGTGTAGCTCCACAGCCCCGCGCCGATCAAGGAGGCGTCGCGGACCTGCGGTCCGATGTTGCGCTCGTAGTTGCCCTCGTGCTGCACCCAGCTCGGCCGCAGCGAGATGCACCTGATGTCGGAGCGGCGCACCGCGGCGTCCATGAGCTGCTCGCCGAAGTGCTTGGACAGCGCGTACGGGTCCTGCGGCCGGGCCGGGTGCTCCTCGTCCACCGGCGCGTAGTCGGGCAGGAAGGGCCGGTCGGCGAAGAAGTAGCCGGGGACGGTCTCGCTGGAGATGTTCACGAAGCGGGGGACGCCCAGGCGGATCGCCGCCTCGATCATGTTGAACGTGGCCATCAGGTTGTTCTGGAAGACCACGTGCGGCGCGTTGGCGGTGGGGTCGGGGATGGCGGCGGCGTGCACGACCGCGTCGGCCCCGTGGACCACGGCGTACGCCTGCCCGGCGTCGGTCAGCTCGGCCTGCTTGTAGGCGGGTTCGCCGGGCTCGTGCCGCTCCCAGACCGGGCGCGTGAGATCCACGCCGGTCACCTCGTGACCGGCCTCGGCCAGCGCCTTGACGGCCGCCCGGCCGACCTTGCCATGGGCTCCGGTGACGACGACGCGCATGGGTCCACTCCTTCATGGGGTTCGTGCGAGCAATCTACGCGAGATCGCTCCGCCGTCGCCGCTCAGCCCACCCCTGTCAGCGACACGGTGGACCCGGCGCGGGTCTTGGTGACCTTGAGCTGCGCCGTGATCCTCGACCGCAGCTCGGCGACGTGGCTGACGATGCCCACGGCCCGCCCGCCGTCGCGCAGCCCGTCGAGGATGTCCAGCACGCCGTCGAGGGTGTCCTCGTCGAGGGTGCCGAAGCCCTCGTCCACGAAGAGCGTGCCCAGCTCGGTGCCCCCGGCCTCGGCCGTGACGACGTCCGCGAGCCCCAGCGCCAGCGCCAGTGACGTGATGAAGCTTTCACCGCCGGACAGCGTGGCCGGGTCGCGGTCGACGCCGGTCCACCCGTCGGCCACCCGCAGCCCCAGCCCGCCCCCGGAGCGCCCCCGGGACCCGGCCGTCTTGCGCAGGTCGTGACGCAGCAGGTAGCGGCCTGCCGACATGTGGTCGAGCCGTTCGTTCGCGGCGTCCACCACCTGCCGCAGCCGCTCCCCCAGCACGTACGACGACAGGCTCATGCTCCACTGGTTGTCGCCGGACGTGCCGCTGGCCAGCGCCGCCATACGCTCGGCCAGCCGGTGCCGCTCGGCCGCCGGGCGCCAGCGCTCGATGCGATCGGACAGCTCGCCGTGCAGCTGGGCCAGCCGCTCCGCCCTGGCCACGGCCCGGTCGCGCGCGCTCGACAGCCTCGTGTGCGCCTCCTCCAGCCGGTCACGCTCGCTCCCGATCGAGGCCAGGTCGGGCGCGGGCGCGGCGGCTGCCGCGACCAGCTCGGGGTCGGCCAGGACGCTCGTGACGGCGGCGTGCTCGTCGTCCAGCCGCCGCAGCGCCTCCGCCCGCCGCTCCCGCTCCACGGGACTCCGGAACGCCGCCTCCGCCTCCGGCACATCCGCGAACCCGGCCTCGGCCGCCGCCTCCTCCGCGGCCCGCCGGGCCCTGCCCAGCTCGTCGATGGACGCCACCGCCGCCTGCGTGGCCTCCAGGGCCTCCCGCAGCAGCCCGGCCTCGTCGTGCAGCCTCGACAGGCGCGCGGTCAGGGTGGGATCGTCGCCCCGCGCCGCGTCCAGCCGGGCGCCGAGCCGTCCGGCGTCGCCGCTCAGCTCCTCATGACGGGTGCGGTACGAGGCCAGCCGCGCCTCGACCCGGCGCCTCTCCTCCTCCAGCTCCAGGCGTTCCCGGCCGAGCGCCGCCGCCTCCCGCGCCAGCACCGGCTCCCCGTCCGCCGACGCGCGCAGCCTGCGCAGCTCCCCCTCGGCCCGCGCCAGCACACCCCGCCCGTCCGGACGTGCGGATTCCGGGTCCGCGGTGGGCAGGGTCGTCTGGAGGAGGCGGGTGCGTTCGGACTCCAGGTGGGTGTGGTGGGCGCGGTGGCCGGCGAGGGTCTCGGCGATCTCCCTGGCCTGGTCCCTGACCCGTTCGCGCTCGATCTCGACGCGTTCGAGCGCCGCGGCCAGGGCGGGCTCGCGGTCGGCCACCGCCTCGAGGCGGGCCAGCTCCTGCTCCGCCCCCAGCACCTGCGCCTCGGCCGTATCGACGTCCAGACCCCCGGTGGCCTCGACCGCGTCGGCGTGCCGGGACTCCAGGGAGGCCAGGGCGCGTTCGGCGGCCTCGCGCTGGGCCAGGGCGGCTTCGTGGGCGCTCTCGGCCTCGTGCTCGTCGTCGGCCGACGGCGCGCTGGGGACCGGGGAGGCGGGATCGGGGTGGTGGTCGGAGCCGCAGACCGCGCAGGGCCGGCCGTCGGACAGGTCACGGGCCAGCTCCGCCGCCATGCCGTCGATGCGCGCCTGGCGCAGGTCGAGCCAGCGTTCGCGGAGCGCCTGGGCGTGGTCCACGAGCGCCTGGTGGGCGGCGGCGGCCGCCTCCAGCTCAGCGGCGAGGGCCTCGCGGCGGTGGGTTGCCTCCAGCGCGGCCCTGGCGGCGTCGAGCCCTGCCGACGCCGCGGGGATGGCCGCCGCCTCCGCCTGGACGTCGGCCAGGGCCGCGGCGGCGTCGGCGATCCGCTCGGGCAGCTCGGCCTCGGCGGCGGACACCTCGGCCTCGCGCTGGGCCAGCGCGTCGAGCTCGGCCGCCAGCCTGGCCAGCTCGTCGTCGATCTCGATCAGGTGGGCGGCGGCGTCGCGTACGGCCTGCGCGGCCGGGATCCTGGCGGCGTCCATGCGCGCCCCGGCCAGCTTGCCCTCGGCACGCTCGATGAGGGCGGGCAGGGCGGCCAGCCGCGCGCTGACGGCCTCGTCGGCGCCGACCAGCTCGGCCAGCTCCTCCTCCACGCGCAGCAGGTCACGCCGGACCACCGACAGCCGGGCCTCCTCGGTGAGCAGCTCCGACAGCCGCGCGATCTCGGCCTGCCGCTCCCGCTCCAGCGCGGCCAGCTCGGCCGCCGACGGCTCACCCACCGACCGCCCTCCCTGCACGGGCCCGACGACAGCTGAGCCCTCCGAAGCCGAGCCGCCCGGTGAGTGGCCGGTGGCGTCGGCCGTCTGCCGGGCGAGGAGGGGGCGGGCCCGGGCGAGGGCGTCGGCGGCGAGGGCGCGTGCCTTGGCGGCGGCCTCCGAACGCTGCCTGACCGCCGTGATCAGAGGCAGCACCCGATCGGCCCTGGCCGCGTCGTCGAGGATGGCCTGCAGGTCGGCCCGTTCGTCCGCCCGCTCGTCAAGGGTGCGGCGCATGGTGAGCGCCTCGGCGTGCCGGCGCTGCCGGTCGGCCAGCGCGGCGGCCTGCTCGAACCGCAGCCGCGCCGAACGCGCGGCCTGCCCGGCCGCCTCGTGCTCCTCGCCCGCCCGGCCCACGACGGCCCGCGCGGCGTCGAGCAGCGCCCCCGCCCATCGCAGGAGATCGTCCTCGGGCTCGGAGGCCTCGTCCAGGTCGTCGCCCGCCGCCTCCTCGACCCGCTGGACGGCGAAGTCGACCTCCTGCCGGAGCTCCTGCGCCTCCCGGAAAGCCAGCTTGCGGTGCTCGGCCAGCCACGACTCCGCCTGGGTGAAGACCTTGACCGAGAACAGCCGCTCCAACAGCCTGCGGCGCTCCTCCCCCTCGGCCCGCAGGAACTTGGCGAAATTGCCCTGAGGCAACATCGCCACCTGGCAGAACTGGGCGGCGTTCATGCCCAGCAGCCCGCCGATCAGGTCGCCCGCCTCGTCCAGCCGGGTGGTCAGGCCCTGCCACTCCGACCCGCGCCACTCCGAGACGACGACCTTGGGCTTCTCCTCGGTGAACCCCGTCCCGCGCAGCTTGGGCCGCTGCCAGGACGGCGAGCGCTGGATGCGGAGTAACCGCCCGCGGATGGTGACCTCCAGCGTGACCGAGGGTCCGGCCGACGGCGGGGCGTGGTCGCAGCGCAGGCTGCGGGCGTCGTTGCGCTGCGGGTCGGGCACCTGACCGTAGAGGCCGAAGCAGAGCGCGTCGAGGATGGTGGTCTTGCCCGCCCCCGTGGGCCCCTGGATCAGGAACAGGCCCGCCTCGGCCAGCGCGTCGAAGTCGACCGCCTCAGTGCCCGGGAACGACCCGAACGCCGTCAGCGAGAGCCGGTGCGGCCGCATCTACGCCATCGTCTCCTTCACCCTCGACGCCTCGATGGCCTGTCTTAGCAGGTCTTCCTCGTCACGTGCGGCAGGCTCGCCGCGTACTTCCCTGACGAAATCGAGGGCCACCTCCGCCTCCGGCCGCCCGCTCAACCGTACGGGCTGGGCGGCGGGCGCGGCGCCGACCGGGTCGAAGGAGAGGGCGAGGGTGTGGGGGAAGCGGGCGCGGAGCCGGTCCATGGCCGATTTGGGGCGGACGGCGTCGGTGAGGGTGACGTGCAGCCAGTGGTCCTCGTACGGGGTGTGCCGGGCAGAGGTCAGCAGCTCCTCCAGGTCCCCCCGCAGCCGCCCCACGGGCCGCGGCACCGGCGCCGGCACGAAGTCGGCCCCCGAGCCGAGCGTGACCAGCCACGAGCCCTTGACGTGGCCGACCTCCGAGAACGAGTACGCCAGCGGCGACCCCGAGTAACGCACCGTCTCCGACATGCGCTGCCGCCCGTGGAGGTGGCCCAGCGCGACGTAGGACACCCCGTCGAAGGCCGACAGCGGGACGTGGGCCACCCCGCCCACGCTGATGTCGCGCTCGCTGTCGCTGGCCCGGCCCCCGACGACGAAGCAGTGCGACAGCACCACCGAGGCGCGGTGGCGGGCGGCGTCGGCCCTGACGCGGTCCATCGCGTACGTGAGGGCGGCCGTGTGGCTCCGGTCGGGCAGCTCCCAGGCGTGGCGGACCAGCTCGGGCTCCAGGTAGGGGATGCCGTAGAAGGCCACGTCGTCGATCAGCACCGGCTCCCAGGAAAGGTCGGGCGAGGTGCGTACGTGCACCCCGGCGGCCTCGAAGAGGCCCGAGCCGAAGCGCAGCCGCAGCGCCGAGTCGTGGTTGCCGCTGATCAGCACCACCCGCGCCCCCGCCGCGCGCAGCCGCCCGAGCGCCGAGTCCAGGAGCGCGACCGCGTCGACCGGCGGCAGCGCGCGGTCGTAGACGTCGCCCGCGACCGCCACCACGTCGACCCGCTCCGCCCGGACCGTCTCCACCAGGTGGTCGACGAACGCCTCCTGCGCCGAAAGCAGGCTCTCGCGATGGAACGAGCGCCCCAGATGCCAGTCTGAGGTGTGCAGGATCCGCATGTCGCAGGAAGCTAACAGCTCTCACCGACAAATGCGGCCTCATCTGTCCCGCAGGCCGGGAGTAGGCTAGAAGATCGGCGGGCAAACCAACGCACATGGGGAGGCCGATGCGCACTGGCCGTGGCACCTTGAGCGTCGCCGCCGGTCTGGTGCTGGTGGCTCTCGCGACGGTCGGATACGTGCTGCCGCCCGCGTTCGATCCGCCGCCGCTCAAGGTCGATCCAGCCTTCCAGACGATCCCGGCGCAGCCCACGAGCGAGCTGCGGCCGGTGGTGGCGGTCGATCCCGTCCGCAGGGAGGAGATCTCCGTCTCGGCGGAGGGTCAACGCCTGGACGGAACACTCCGGTTGCCGGTGACGCCAGGGCGGCACCCGGCGATGGTGTTCGTGTCGGGTTCGGGCAACGGGTCGCGGACGGAGTTCACGCCGCAGGCGGAGTTCCTGGCCAAGGCGGGCGTGGTGACGATCGCGTTCGACAAGCGCACGGTCGGCTACAACTTCCGCCAGCGGGACTTCTCGCTGCTCGCCGACGACGCCCTGCGCATGGTGGAGCTCCTGCGCACGCGTCCCGAGGTCGACCCGGCCCGCATCGGCCTGTGGGGGGTCAGCGAGGGCGGCTGGGTGGTGCCGATCGCCGCGGCGAAGAGCACGGCGGTGGGGTTCGTGATCCTGGTGTCGTCCCCGAACGTCTCCCCGCTGCGCCAGGTCGCCTGGGCGCTGAACGAGCAGCTGCTCCGGCTGCGGGCCCCGATCGGCGCCCGCGACCTGCTGACCCGGGCCATGGGCGGGGTCGGCTTCAACTTCCTCAGATATGACGCGCTGCCGGCATTAAGCGGGATCAGACAACCGGTCCTGGCCTTCTACGGCACCACCGACCCCTCGATCCCGTTCGTCGAGTCCACCCAGGCGCTCGTCAAGGGCATGAACAAGGCGGGCAACGACGACTACACGATCCGCTTCATGGCCAACGGCGACCACGCCATGCGGGTGAGCGGCGGCCCCTTCACCAAGGGCTACCTCGAGACCCTGGCCAACTGGATCACCGGCCTGCCCGGCACCGCGCGGCCCGCCCTGCACATGGCGGGCGCCACGCCGGTGCAGCGGTTCGAGGCCAGCGACGTGCCGGCCGCCCCCTGGTACGCGGGCGGCACGATGCTCGGGCTGACGATCTGCCTGGCCGCCGTCGGCTACGTGGCGGGCCCCGTCGCGGCCATGGTCGTACGCCTGCGCGGCCGTCCCCAGGTCCCCGCCGAGACGAACGCCAGGCTGTGGCCCCCGATCAGACGCCGGCTCAGCCGGATGGTCTGGACGGGCGTGGGCCTGCTGGCCTCGGTGATCGCGTTCATCACGTTGCTGGTGCTGTTCTCGGTCAACCAGGCGGGCGCCTGGCCGGCCGTGCTGGCCGGCTGGCTCATCGTGCGGCTGCTCGCGGCGCTCATGCTGATCCAGGAGGTGACGGCCGTGGCGGCGTTCGTGTCGGCGCTGCGCGAGGGCATGCGGCCCGGCCGCTGGCAGCACGTGGCGGTCGCCGGCGTGCTGGGCGGCACGGGGCTGCTGCTGGTGGCGGCGGCCTACTACGGGCTGTTCTCCTTCCCCTGGTAGACATAAGCGTCCATCCAGCGGTCCAGCTCGGCGAAGACCTGCTTGCGCGCCGGCTCCGCCGACAGCACCAGGTCGTGCAGGCCGTCCGGGATGCGCACGCACGTGACGTGCGGGCCGAGCGAGGTGGCCCAGCGGGCGATGTGCTGGGGATCGAGCACGATGTCCGCCGAGCGGGCCTCCGGGACGAGGTCGCGTACCCGCAGCCCGTTGGTGGAGGCCAGCACGAGGACCGGCACGTCCACCGCGAGCCCCGCCTGCAGCCGCCGCTGCGCCCGGCGGATGGCGGCCAGCCACATGGCGTGCACGGAGAAGCCGCCCAGCGGCTTGAGCTCCAGGTCGTAGTCCCACTCGCCGCCCTCGCTGCGGTGCAGCGTCTGCCCGTAGACGGTGCTGACCCCCAGCGGGAGCGCCCACCGCGTGTACGAGAGGGGCGTCTTGAACAGGTCGGCCGCCATGCGCAGCGGGGCGGGCACGTTCAGGTCGAAGAACGGGCTGTTGAGCACCATCCCCTGCACCAGCCCCCGCCCGCGGACCCGGTCGGCCCACAGGGAGGCGACCAGGCCGCCGGTCGAGTGGGCGTTGATCGTCAGCTCGTCGTGGTCCTGCCTGACGATGCGGACGGCCTCGTCGATCTCGGGGAAGTAGTCGGTGACGCTCCTGATCAGGCCCCTGGTCTGGTGCGGCAGCAACGAACGCCCGTATTTGCGCAGGTCGAGAGCGTAGAAGTCGATGCCGCGCTGGATGTAGTGGTCGGCGAGGTGGTCCTGGAAGAAGTAGTCGGTGAACCCGTGCAGGTAGAGCACCGCCCTGCGGGATCCCGCCTTCCTGGAGACCAGCGTCGCGACGACCTCGCCCTCGAAGTCGTCCGGCAGCTGCAGCACGGTGATCTCGTACATGCTAGACACCATAAGGATTGTCCGGCCATGACGGGACACCGGGCGGCAGATCCTCGCTCACCCGCATCGGGAAGTCCGCCGGGCGCTTCTCCAGGAACGCCGTCACCCCCTCGACCGTGTCGGGCGCGCCGCCCAGCTCGGCCATGACGCGCGAGTCGGCCGCGTGCGCCTCCCACGGCGAGGACGACGACAGGCCCGACCACATCAGCCTGCGGATGGCGGCCACGGAGACGGCCGAGGTGTTGTCGGCGATCTCGCGGGCCAGCGCGTACGCCGCCGGCAGCAGCTCCTCGGGCGGATACACCCGCGAGACCAGCCGCCCTTCGAGCGCCTCGGAGGCGGGGAAGATCCGGCCGGTCGCGGCCCATTCCATGGCCTGGGCGATGCCGGCGATCCTGGGCAGGAACCAGCTCGACGCGGCCTCGGTGACGATGCCGCGCCGCGCGAACACGAACCCGAACCGGGCCTGCGCCGAGGCCAGCCGGATGTCCATGGGCAGCGTCATCGTCAGCCCGACGCCCACGGCGGGGCCGTTGATCGCGGCGATGACCGGCTTGAGCGAGCGGGCGATCCGGAGCGCGACCGTGCCGCCGCCGTCGCGCGGCACCCCGTCCACCAGCTCGCCGCGCGCGCCGTCCGCGCCGTGCGCGAAGGTGTCCCCGCCGCCGCTCAGGTCCGCCCCGGCGCAGAACGCGCGGCCCGCCCCGGTGACCACCACTGCGCGCACCCCGTCGTCGGCGTCCGCGCGGTCGAACGCCTCGATCAACTCTCCGCGCATCGCAAAGGTGAAGGCGTTCAGCCGCTCCGGGCGGTTCAATGTGACGGTGGCGATCTGGTCGGCGACTTCGTACGCGATTTCGGTGAAGTCTGTTCGGCTACTGATGTTCATCCTCCGATAAAGACATATTTCGTATTAGGTGCGTAGGCTGCCGCCTCTGTAAGAGGCCTATTGTGGTAATTCGGGGAAACGGGGAAGGCGTGCGGCAGGCAAAGGAACCCTCGAGCGCCGGAGCGGTTCTCGGATGGCTGGCGCTGGCGGCGCTGGCGCCCGGGGCGGCCCATCTGCGCACCGGTTGGCGCAAAACCGGCCTCGCCCTGATCTCCTGCTACGTCGTCGGCCTCCTGGCGCTGGTCGCGTTCGCGCTGACGACCGACAACCTGGTGGGCACGCTCATCGAGCGGATGACGACGATCATCGTGAGCGCCGCCGTGCTGGGCGTGACCTGGTTCGCCGTGATCGTGCACTCGTTCATCGTGCTGCGGCCGGGGCGGCTGCCACAAGGCGGGCAGATCGTCACCGGGACGCTGGCGGGGCTCCTCGCCGTCGCCGTGGTGCTCCCGTTCGGCGTGGTCACGCAGTACGTGTGGACCTTGCAGAGCACGGTCAACGACATCTTCCAGGAGACCCCGTCCGACGCCCCGCCGTCCGACGCCGCCGCCGCGGAGCGGCCGGAGGACCCGTGGGCGGGGCGGCAGCGGGTCAACATCCTGCTCCTGGGCGGCGACGCCGACGACAACCGGATCGGCGTCCGCACCGACAGCATGAACCTGGCCAGCGTCGACGTGAAGACCGGCAACACCGTGCTGTTCAGCCTGCCGCGCAACCTGGAGAACGTGCGCTTCCGCCCCGGCACGCCGATGGCCCAGCACTTCCCCAACGGCTTCCGCCTCCCGCCCGACCCCGGCGGCGGGCGCAGCGACCTGCTCAACAGCGTCTGGGAGTACGCCGACGCGCACCCGGAGATCTTCGGCGGCAAGCAGCACCAGGGCCCCAGGGTGCTGATGGACACGATCGGCTACACCCTCGGGGTCAAGGTCGACTGGTACGCCCTGGTCAACATGTGGGGCTTCGCCCGCCTCATCGACGCCATCGGCGGCATCACGATCACCGTCGAGCAGGACGTGGTGTTCGGCAAGTACAACGAGGGCCTGGTCAAGGCCGGCACGCGCAAGCTCAAGGGCGCCGACGCCATGTGGTACGCCCGCTCGCGCACGTTCAGCGACGACTACACCCGCATGCGCCGCCAGCGCTGCGTGCTCGGCGCGCTGCTCACCCAGGCGGACCCGGCGACCGTGCTGGCCCGCTTCAACCGGATCGCGCTGGCCACCAAGGAGCTGATCAGGACCGACATCCCGCGGGGGATGCTCAAGAACCTGGTGCCGCTGGCGCTGAAGGTCAAGAACGCCAAGGTGACGAGCGTGCAGTTCGTGCCGCCGCTGATCAACACCGGCTATCCCGACTGGGAGAGGATCCGCACCATCGCGGCGAAGGCGATGCGGGACTCGGGCGAGACCAAGCCGCCCGTCGCCGCCACCGCCTCCGCCGGCCCTTCTCCCAAGAAGACGGCGGCCGCCAAGAAGGCCGGCCAGAGCCCGGCGAAGGGCATCACGGACGGCTGCGACGGCTCGCTCTGACCTCCCGCGATGCTCTGACCTTCCGCGACTTACCCGCGGGCGACGATCCGGCCCACGGGGGCCCCGCCGCCCAGCACGTCCACCTGCTCGAACGCCGCCGCCGTCGAGACGTCGCAGCCCATGCGCCGCAGGACCGCCAGGGCGACGGCCGTGGTGGCGCGCGGGCTGCCGTCGATGACCTTGACCGCCACCGAGTGGCCCGACTCCAGGGCCACCACCAGCACGCCCTCCGCGCCGCCCTTGGCCACGGCGCCGGGCAGCGCCCGCATCAGCTCGGTGTTCTGGTGCCCGGTCCCGCCCACGTACTCGGGGTGCGCGCGCATGGCGTCGGCGACCTGGTGGGGCGCGCTGCCCGGCGCGGCCAGCACCAGGCCCTGCACGGCCCGCGCCAGCCCGGTCAGCGACAGGCCGAACAGCGGCGCGCCGCAGCCGTCCACCGCCACGTGCGCGGACTTCTCCCCCGCCAGCTCCTCGGTGACCGAACGGACCTGAAGCTGCAGGGGATGGCCGGCCGACAGGTAGCCGGGCACGTCCCAGTCGTTGGCCACGGCGGCGGCGAGCATGGCGGCGTGCTTGCCGGAGCAGTTCATGCGCTCGCGGGACTGGTCGGCGCCCTGCCTGATGAGCCCGTACATGGTGGGAGCGTCCTCCGGCCACGACGGCGGGCACGCCAGCGCGCCGAAGTCCAGGCCGTAGTCGTCGAGGATCTCGCGGACCAGCTCCACGTGGAAGTCCTCGCCCGTGTGGCTGCCCGCCGCGATGGCCAGCCGCGGCCCCGCCAGCGCCGCGCCGGCGGTGAGGCAGGCCAGCGCCTGGAACGGCTTGGCGGACGAGCGCGGCAGCACCGGCGCGTCCACCTTCCCGAGGACCACCTCGGCACGCCCGGACGGATCCAGGCCGACGGCGCTGCCGTAATGGACGCTCTCCACGAATCCGGAACGGATCACCTCGGCGAGCACGGCGTAGTCAGGCACGAGCGGCTCTCCTCCTGAAAGTGACGGGCTGGCGCGCTTCCAGGGTGCGGGCCAGCTTGGACAGGGACACGTTGACCGCAAGATAGACCAATGCGACGACCAGATACGTCTGGATGAGCAGGCCGTTATAGGCCGCCAGCACCTTGCCGCTGTAGAGCAACTCGCCGTAGCTGACGACGAAGCCCAGCGAGGTGTCCTTGAGCAGGCCGACGGACTGGCTGACGATCGACGGCAGCACGCGGCGGGCCGCCTGGGGCAGCACGACGAGGCGCATGGTCTGGAGCGGCGTGAGGCCGACTGCCAGGCCCGCCTCGGTCTGGCCGCGTTCGACGGAGTTGATGCCGGCGCGGAAGATCTCGGCGAAGGCGGCCGCGTTCGAGGCCGTCAGGGGCACGACCAGCTTCCAGAACAGCGGCAGGTCCAGGCCGTAGCGTGGCAGCGCGAACAGCACCACGTACACCAGCAGCAGCGCCGGCACGACCCTGACGACCTCGACGTAGGCGGCGGCCGGGAGGCGGATCCACCTGCGGTGGGAGAGCCGTCCCAGGGCCAGGACCAGGCCGAACGCCATGGACAGCGCCGCCGACACGATCGCCGCCAGGGACGTGGACCACAGTCCCGTCAGGAGGTAGCGCCACATCGGCCAGGTCGCGTACGGCTGCCAGCGGGCGGCGTCGAGCTGCCCGTTCGCCGCGAACTGCCGCACGGCCAGGACGGCGAGCGCGACGGCGGCCAGGACGCCGAGCACGGTCGCGACGCGGATGCGCCCGCGCGCCTTGGGGCCGGGCTCGTCGAAGAGGACGCTCACCGCAGGATCACCAGCTTGCGTTCGAGCCGGCCGGTGGCGAATCCCACCGCCGCGGCGATCAGCGCGTACGCCAGGCCCGCGCCGACGAAGATCGGGATGGGCTGCGCCTCGACGAGGTTCACCCGGTTGGCGGCGGCCGTCAGGTCCACGACGCCGACGGCTGCGGCCAGGGCGGTGTTCATCGTGGTGGCGATGAAGATGTTGCCGAGCGGCTGGACGACCGTGCGCAGCGCCTGCGGCAGGACCACGTGCCTGAGCGACTGGCCGAACGTCAGCCCGATCGCCCGCGCCGCCTCGCCCTGCCCCCTGCCCACCGAGTTCACGCCGGAGCGCAGGGCCTCGCCGACGTACGCGGCCTCGTACACGGCGATGACCACGATGGCGGTGACCAGCGGCTCGGCCTTGACGCCGATCTCCGGCAGGCCGAAGAAGGCCAGGACGAGCAGGACGAGGAGCGGCAGGTTCTGGAAGGACTCCACGTACGCGGTGCCGATGGCGCGCAGCACCCGCACCGGGCTGACGCGCAGCGCGCACACCAGTGCCCCCAGCACCGCCGCGCCCGCGAAGGACGCGGCGGTGAGCTGGAACGTCACGATCAGCCCATGCCACAGCTCGGGCAGGTGATCGAGGAGAACGGACATCAGGACCCCGGCACGGAGCCGATCTGCGGCGGCTGGGGAGCGTCGCCGGTCACCACGGTGCCGATGGACTTCTTCCAGATGTCCTGCCAGACC
The DNA here is from genome assembly GCF_053603495.1 of Nonomuraea sp. NPDC004186. NCBI lineage: Bacteria > Bacillati > Actinomycetota > Actinomycetes > Streptosporangiales > Streptosporangiaceae > Nonomuraea > Nonomuraea sp. NPDC004186. Next base: position 185,176 of record NZ_JBSGFQ010000001.1, read on the forward strand.
CCGGTGTCCTGGGTCTTCTTCAACCAGTCGTTGACGAACTTCTTGAACTGGTCGTCACCGTGCTTGAGCCCGATCCCGTACGGGTCCACGGTGAACGGCTTGGTCACGATCTCGATCGACGGGTCCTTCTTGGCGTCCGCGATGAGGATCGTCTCATCCTGCACGTAGGCCACGCCCCGGTCCTGCTTGAGCGCCTGGACGCACTCCGGGTCGCTGCCGAAGGTGATGATCTCCGCCTGCGGCGCCAGCTTCTTGATCGCGGGGATGGCCGGGGTGTTCGCGCCCGCCAGGACCTTCTTGCCGTTCAGGTCCTCCGGCTTGGCGATGCCCGTCGCGCCCTTCTTCACCGCGATCGTCAGCCCCGAGGTGTAGTACGGGCCCGCGAACGCCACCTGCTTCGCCCGCTCCTCGGTGATCGTGTACGTCTGGAAGACGACGTCCACGGTCCCGTTGGCCAGCAGCGCCTCCCGGGTCTCCGACGCCGAGTTGACGATCTTCACCTTGGGCTCGCCCAGGATGTACTTGGCCAGCGCCTTGCCCATGTCCGCGTCGAACCCCTCGACCTCGCCGGTGGCGGGGTTCTGCTGGGAGAGCAGGGGCGCGTCCAGCGAGCCGCCCACGAGGAGCTCGCCGCGCTGTTTGATCTTCTCCATGGTGGAGCCGGGCAGGATGTCGGCCGCCGCCGCGACGGGCGCCTTGGCCAGGACGTCGCTGCCCTTCTCGGACGGCGCTCCGGGCACGGCGGGACTACTCGACTCACCACAGGCCGCCAGCCCTAACAGCGAGACGGCGACGAGGGCGACAAACCTCTTCATGAACGGTCACTTCCTTCGATTTCGAAGATAGGCCGGACCGTAGTGGGAGATTTCGTAGCAAGTCAATACGTTGTCGGCCTAAGTCTGAACATGGTAGGTATCTCACATGAAGCAGCGGCTGCCCGTGCAGGGGGCACAGGGCGACCTGCTGAGACTCGTCGCCACCGGCAGGGCCGAGTCACGCGCCGACCTCGCGCGCTTATCGGGCCTGGCGGCGTCCAGCGTGTCGCTGCGCGTGGAGGAGCTCATCGACGCGGGCCTGCTGGCCGAGGAGGGCTCGGGCACCTCGCGCGGCGGCCGCCGTCCGCGCCGGCTGCGGCTCTCCCCCGGCGCCGGCGTGCTGGCCGTCGCCGACCTGGGCGCCCACCACGTACGCCTCGGCCTCCTGGACCTCAGCGGCACGCCGCTCGTGATCGAGGAACGCGGCTGCGAGATCGCCGACGGCCCGCAGGTCACCCTGGACCGCATCGCGGACGCGTTCGACGAGCTGCTGGCCGCCCACGTGCCCCCGTCGGTCCCCCTGCGGGGGGTGGGCACCGGCATCCCGGGCCCGGTGGACCCGTCGAGCCTGCGCGTGGTGACGCCCTCGCGCATGCCCGGCTGGAACGAGTTCCCGGTGGCCGACCACCTGGCCGCCCGCTACGACCTGCCGATCCTCGTCGAGAACGACGCCAACCTGATGGCCGCGGGCGAGGCGCGCTGGTGGCCCGGCAGCCAGAACCTCATGATCGTCAAGGCCGGCACCGGCATCGGCTGCGGCGTCATCGTCAACGGCCACCTGCACCGGGGCAGGGGCGCGGCCGGCGACATCAGCCACGTGCGGGTGCGCTCGGACTCCTCCGTCGTGTGCGCCTGCGGGCATCCGGACTGCCTGGAGGCGTACGCGAGCGGTGCCGCCCTGATGGCGGCCCTGCGCGAGTCCGGCATCGAGGTGACCCGCACGGCGGACATCGTCACCCTGGTCAACGACGCCATCCCGGAGGCCACGAGCCTGGCCCGCACCGCGGGCCGCCGCATCGGCGAGGTCCTGACGGTGCTGGTGAACTTCTTCAACCCGGACGTGGTGGCGGTGGGCGGCAGCCTGTCGGCGGCGGAACCCTTGATCACCTCGATCAGGGCGGCGGTGTGGGAACGCTGCCTGCCGCTGGCGACGCGCGACCTGGAGATAGCCCCGGCCCGGGGCGGCCGGGACGCGGCCCTGCTGGGGGCCGGCACCCTCCTGCTGGAGGCCGCCCTGGCCTGAAGGAGAACCCTCCCCCGTCCGCGGTGGCCGGCCTCCAGACGTACGTCGCCCGGCTGCGCAGAGTGCTGCCGCCCGGCGCGCATCCTCACCAGGGGCTCCGGCTACCTCCTGCAGACCGCCGCCGACGAGGTCGATCTGCTCGCGTTCGACGAGGAGGTGCGGCAGGCCCGGGTGACCGACCTCGCGGAGCGCCGTACCGAGGCCCAGCTCGACTGCGCGGAGATCGGGCTCAACCTGGGCCCGGACCAGGAGGTCATCGACGATCTGCGTGACGGGAGCCCGGCAGCTTGTACGGCTCGCCGCAGAAGTAGCGGTTGAGCGCGTCCACGGCGGCCAGCAGCATCCGCGCGACCGCCCGGTCGTTGCGTTGCACGTTGACCGACAGCGTCATCCGGCGTTCGCCCGTGGCGTCGGCGAAGCTGAAGGTCTGGTAGCCGGGGATCGAGCCGGTCGCGCCCCACGTCTCGCCGCAGGTGAGTCCCACCGACTCCAGCCCGAGCCCGTACCGGGGGAAGACCGGGGCCTGTGGCGTGGTGACGCCGGTGCGCATCTGCGTCAGCAGCTTCGGGCCGACGAGGCGGCCGCCGAAGAGCACCTGGTAGAAGCGGTTCAGGTCGCGGGCGTCGGACACCACCCCGTACGCGGCCCAGGCGAACGACGGGTTCAGCCGCGTGATGGGCCGCAGCGAGCCCGGGACGTCGGGGTCGGCGCCCGTGGGCAGGTGGTAGCCGGTGGCGTGCGGGCCGCGGATGCCGTCCCAGGTCGTGGGCAGGTAGGAGCGCGTCATGCCGGCCGGGCGGAAGATCCTCCGGTCCAGCTCGGCGCTCAGCTTGTGGCCCGTCACCTGCTCCACGAGCAGACCGAGCAGGATGTAACCGGTGTTGGAGTAGGAGAAGCGGCCCCGCTCGGGCCGGGGCAGCCGCTCGGCCTCGTCGATGAGCTGCCGCGGGGTGTAGGTCCGCTTGCCGTACTGCTCGGGGTCGGCGAACTCGGCGGCGTGGTCGTAGGTGGCCAGGCCGCCGGTGTGGTTCAGCAGCTCCCGCACGGTGATCCGGTCGCCGCCGTCGATCTGGCCGGGCAGCCGCTTGCCGATCGGCTCGTCCAGGCTCAGCCTGCCCTCCTGGACCAGTTGCAGGACGACCGCGGCGACCATGCTCTTGGTCACGCTGGCGACCCGGAACCGCGCCTCTCTCGGCATCGGCTCGCGGGTGTCCAGGTCGGCGGTGCCGCCGGTGCCGATCCAGGTGCCGCGGTCGTCGTCGATGCGGGCCAGCACGCCGGGGGCGCCGGCGGCCACGGTCGCGTCGAGCGCCTCCCGCAGCCCGGCGGGCTCTTCGCGCTGGGCCAGCCGCGGATCGGCGGGCTCCTGCTGCTGTGCCTGCCGTGATCCGGCGGGCTCTTGCTGCTGGGCCTGGGCGGCGGCCGGGACGGGTGACAGCAGGCCGGCGACGGCGAGCGCGGCGACCGCCATGCGGGTGCCGTTCACTGGCGGCATGCTTCTCCTTCGGTGGGGGTCGTGGAAACGATCTCCATCCTGGCGACGCGGGCAGCCGTCCTCGTCCGCACTCGTGATGATCTCCGCCTGCGACCGCGGTCGCAGCCCCCGTACTCCCCAGGCCGACCCCGGCCCGGATCGCCGTCGCGTCGGCCGCTCAGGCCGGGCGGGGCGGCGTGATCGCCTTCGTTTCGTAGGTCCGCAGCACCAGCGACGTCGTGACGGGCCCGAAGCGGGCGATGCCGTCGACGATCGTCTCAAGGCGCCCGGCGCCGGAGGCGTGCACGTCGATCAGGAAGCAATCCTCACCGGTGAGCCGATGGACGTTCGTGACCTCGGGCAACCGCGCGAAGTGGTCGAGGCACGCGGAGATGCGGGCATGGGTGGTGCGCAGCCGGATCACCGCGTGGATGCTCAGGCCGAGGCGGGCGGGGTCGACCACGGCGCGATAGCCGGTGATGACACCCGACTGTTCCAGGCGTTTGATGCGCGCCGACACGGCCGGCTGCGAGAGGTTGATCCGCCGGCCGATCTCGGTGACACCGAGCCGCCCCTCGGACTGCAGGATGTCCAGGATCGCATGGTCGACCGAATCCAATGAAACCGTCGTCTCGCCCGTCATCGACCTTCCATCCATCAGCGGTAGGCGACTCTACTCGACCGTTCGCACATACTGACGCCCTGGACGCGGACGAACGCCGCGAACGACGAAGGAATGACAAGCCATGCGCTACGTGATCGTCCCTGGGATCAACGGCTCCGACGCGGACCACTGGCAGACCGTCTGGCAGGCGGAGTGGGGAGCCGCCGCTGCACGGATCTCCCCCCTCCTCCTGGGACGAACCGGATCTGGACGACTGGTGTCACGCCATCGATCGGGCCGTGGACGAGCGCCCATCGGCCGACGTGGTGCTCGTCGCGCACAGCCTGGGTTGCCTTGCCGCCGCCCGCTGGGTCGCCCGGCGTCAGCCGGACATCCGCGGAGTGTTCCTCGTGGCCCCGCCGGACAACACCGGCCCGAACTTTCCTGCCGAGGCCCCCACCTTCACCGCAGTGGACGCGACCCCTCTTCACGTGCCCGGCCTGGTCGTCTCCAGCGACGACGACCCCTACTGCTCCCCAGAGGTCGCGTCGCGGCTGGCCGCCGGCTGGCGACTCCACCATGTCAGCGCCGGCTCGGCGGGCCACATCAACTCCGCGAGCGGGCTGGGCCGATGGGATTCCGGGCGCGAGCTGCTCGCTCGCCTTTCTGATCTTCGACGGTGCAGGGCCAGGCGCTCGTCAGGCCGGCATCTGGAGGTCGGGGAAGGCCTGTCCGGCTGACAGCCGTTCGACGAGAGTTCGTACGGCCTCCTTCCCGCCGTTCGTTCCCGCCCATCGACTCACCTGGCAGGCGGCCTTGGCGTACATCTGGGGATCCGCCGATGCCGCCCGCAGCCACTCGTCCAGCGTGACCGGGAGGGGCTGACGGGAGTCGGCCAGGCACCGGTCGCCGGTCGGCGCGAGGTAGCGGGGGTCGTCGCTGACCACGACGGCGAGACCCTCGTCGAACCACTGCGGAACGTCGGCGCCGTTGAGACGGGCGTGCAGCTCCACGTGGGTCATCTCGTGCGAGGCGATCACGGGATCGACGCCGCGCGGGGACAGCATCACCGACCGGTTGAGCACGGCGATGCCGCGTTCGCGGCCGCCGCCGATCCTGCGGTAGCAGTCGTCGGACAGGCACACGAGGAGGTCCGGAGCGCTCTTCCGTCCGCCGAAGTAGTCACGCACCCGCTGGTTCGCCTGCTCGACGACCTCGCTCACCTGCCGGCGCCGGTCCGGCGGCAGGCCGGGTTCGGCGTACACGCCGGGCTGGAGCCGTTCCAGGCCGTAACAGCCGGGGCAGGTGGTGGCCGCGACGGACGGGAAGGCGATCGCCGTCACCACCACGGCGGCGGTGAGGAGGACCGCGACGGCGGCGCCCGCGATCCACCAGCGTCTCCCTTTGCGTCGCTTCACGGGCACGTGGTCCCCCGGGACGGCAGCCGGCGTTCGGTGACGTACTTGCTGACGAGGTCGATGACGCAGGGGTTGGCCATCGCGCCGAAGAGGTTGTGGCCGGGGCCGTCGTGTTCGATGGTGCGGCTGCCGGGGATCTGCTCGACCACTCGGCGGGTGGACCCGTAGTCCTGCCAGGTGCCCGCGCCCAGGAGCGGCGGCAGCGTACGGGGCATCGGCGTGGGCGGGTTGGTCACCCGGGTCGGCCAGCCGGCGCAGGTGAGCGGCAGGTGCCAGGCCAAGGGGAAAGCGGCGCCGGTATTGGGCGCGATGGCGCGCAGCCGCTTGACCGTGCGCGCGACGTCCCGCTGGGTGGCCGGGCGCGGGAAGTCCAGGCACTCCTTGACTCCGCCGCCGGGCAGGCCCGGGTAGGGCTGGCGGCTCGACAGCGCGAAGCCCGACGCGTCGCCGGCCTCGGCCGCCGTGATGGACGCCACGACGTCACCCCATCGCGTGGGGCCGGGCCGGAGCTTGAGGAACGCGAGCGAGCGCAACTGCGTGCCGTCGTAGCGGGCGTCGGCTTTCGGGGCGGGGATCGGCTCGCGGTCCGCCTTGGCGATCAGCGCCCGCCAGCGCTTCTCCGTTCCGGCGGGCGCCCAGGCGAAGAACCGGTCCATGAAGCGCTCGTTGTCGCGGGCGATGGAGTCGAGTTCGCGGTCCCAGTCGCGCGGGCTGTGGTTGCCGGCGCCGTCGAGGTACATCGTGCGTACGCGCTGCGGGAACAGCCGGGCGTAGGACTGCGCGATCGTGCTGCCGTACGACAGCCCGAGGAAGTTCATCCTGTCCTCGCCGAGCGCCTTGCGGATGGCGTCGGCGTCGCGGGCGTCGGAGGCCGCGTCCAGGTGGTCGAAGAGCTCGGGGTCGGTGGTACGGCACTTGTCGGCCCTGGCCTTGTTCGCCGCGGCGAGCTGGTCGAACCCGGCCTGGTCGGCGGGGAACGCCGGGGTGCGCACGAAGCCCCAGTCGCACTGGAGCACCGCGCCGCTCAGCCCGGGATAGCCGCGCGGGTCCCAGGTCACGACGTCCATCGACGTACGGATCTTGTCGAAGATCTGCGTACGCGAGCCCAGCGAGGCGATCTGGTACCCCTGGGGGCCGCCGAAGTTGACCAGCACGGACCCCTTCTTCGCGCCGGTGGCGGGGAGGCGGGCCACCTTCAGGGTGATCGTGCGGTCGCTCTTGGGCGACAGTGCGACGGGCAGGTCCGCGCACTGGAGCTCGGGCGCGTTCGCGACCGGGCAGGAGCTCCACGGCAGGGACGGCTGCGGCGTCGCGACGCTGACCGGCGTCGTGAGGACGGCAAGCGCCATGAGTGTGTTGTGCATGGGCAGAACGTTAGGAGTCGCCGGTGGCCGGGGTCTGCCCGCGAAAGTCATCGATGGCTGTTCACCAAAGTTGACTATGAGCGCTGCCGCGGTTCAACAAAGGTCGGTGTGGCGCATCCCGAAAATCGAAGTGCATCGGTAGATGTTCGGATGCGATCCTCCAGGCGTGCATGAGCCCGCAGCATTCCAGATATCTCGCATCACCGGCTCCGCCGAGCTGGCGGAAGTCACCGCAAGGCTCCTGGACCGGTTGCCGACGTGGTTCGGGATCCCGGAAGCCAACGCGGAATACGTGGAGTCGGCGACCCGCCTCCCCGGCCTCCTGGCTCACGCCGGCGCAGAGGTCATCGGCGTCCTGCTGTACCGGCGGCATTTCGCGGAGGCGGCCGAAATCCACTTGATGGCGGTCTCCCCGGGCTGGCATCGGCGCGGTGTCGGCAGGGCACTGGTCGACGCCGTCACCTCGGATGTCCGGGCGGACGGCTGCCGGCTGCTGCAGGTCAAGACCCTGGGGGCAAAGCACCCGGACCCCGGCTACGCCAGGACCAGGGCGTTCTATCGGGCGGTCGGCTTCCTGCCGCTGGAGGAGACGGACGACCTGTGGCCGGGCAACCCTTGCCTCATCATGGTGAAGTGGTGTCGCTGACTGTCCAAGCGGTCGAGAACCTGCCCTCCGACCTGGTCTATGCCGGCTTCTCGGTCGGTGTGCTCTGTGCGCAGAAGCTGGCGCAGACACGATCGGGCGCGCGGGGCGCGCTGCTGTACTATGCCTGCGCACCGCTCTCGGAGTTCGGCGACGCCTGGCCGGACGGCGTGCCGGTCCAGGTGCACGGCATGGATGCCGATCCCGTCTTCGTCGGCGAGGGCGACATCGGTTTCGCTCGGGAGGTGGTCGAGTCGGCCGGGCAGGGTCGGCTGTTCCTCTATCCCGGCGACCAGCACTGCTTCGCCGACCGCACGCTGCCCTCCTACGACCCGGACGCCGCCGCGCTGCTGCTTTCCCGCACACTGGACTTCTTGCGGTCCGTCGCGTGACGAGCCTGCGATGAGAGGAGGCCGGCAGCGGTGAGCGATGCCGAGCGCATCGACGCAGAGGTGATCGAGTGCCTGCTGTCCCAACACGTGACGGGGTATGAGCCGCTGTCCGGGTTCGCGGCCAACACGGTCGCCGCGGTGACTCTGGGGTCCGGTGCACGCGCCGTCTTCAAGGCCGCCGCCGCGCGCGAGGTCGAGGTGGAGCTATGGGCCCTGCGGTCCATGTCGGAGAGGGGCGTTCCGGTCCCCGAGGTCATCGCCGGGGCGCCGGACGCGGAGATCCCGTACCTGGTGACGCGGCTCGTCTCCGGTGAGCCGGGGGTCGCGACGCGCGAGGCGGCGTCCGAGGTGGGACGGCTGCTGCGTGCCGTGCACTCTCTTCCCGTGGAGGGGGCGGGCTTTTTCAAGGAGGCGTCCGGCTCGCCACCATGCGCCGGTGCGGCAACATGGGCTGATCAGGTCGCGGGGCTGGCGGATCGGCTCGGCCCTGTCGCCGATGCCGGAATCCTGCCCCCGACGCTCCATGCTCGATGCCGGGATCTCCTCCTGGACGGACCTCGGTGGGATCAGCCCTGCGTGTACGTGCACGGTGATTTCCACCCGCGGCATGTCCTGTCGGCCGGGTCCCGGATCGAGGGGATCATCGACTGGGCGGACTGCGGTGCGGCCGGCCCATGGCTGGACCTGGCCAGGATGGACTTCCGCGAGCCCGGCTTGCAGCGCGCGATGCTCGACGCGTACTTCCCCGCGGGCATTCCGGACGACGCGCCGTCGCACCTGGCGAACCACCGGCTGCTCTACATGCTGCTGGCCCTCATGTGGGAGTACGAGTGCGGCGGGGACTGGCTGCACGAGCGCGTCCCCGGCATCGAAGCGGCACTCGCCACGACCTAGACGCGTCGGCGAACCACGCGGGTGGTTCCGGCTCGCCTACCGGGTTTCGGTGGTGGCCGCCCATACCGCGGCGGGGGTCAGGGGCATGTCGACGTGGTCGATGTCGAGGGCGTCGCAGACGGCGTTGACGATGGCCGGGGGGATGCCGATGCAGCCGGCCTCCCCCGCGCCCTTGGCGCCCAGGGGGGTGTTGGGGTTGGGGGTGACGGTCTCCAGGAGGGTGACCGGGGGCATGTCGGCGGCGGTGGGGAGGAGGTAGTCCAGGAGGGTCGAGGCGTGGGGCAGGCCGTCCTCGCCGATGACCGCCTGCTCGTAGAGGGCCTGGCCGAGGCCCTGGGCGATGGAGCCGTGGCCCTGGCCGGTGACGATCATGGGGTTGACGACCACTCCGTAGTCGTCCACGGCCACCAACTGGCGTACGTGGACGGTGCCCAGGTCAGGGTCCACCTCGACCACGGCGACGTGGGCGCCGTACGGGAAGGCCTGGGGTGGGGCGACGATCTCGTCGGCGCGCAGGGGGCCGGTGCGGGCGACCAGTTCGCCGATGGGCAGCCCGGGGAGGGGGCCGACCTCGACGTTGGGCAGCCCCGCCGTCTCGCCGGTGGGTAGGCGCGGGAGAGGGCCGGGCTCGGCGAGGGGCGCTGGGCTCTCCTCGGTGTCGCTCTGGAGGCCGGTGTGGGGGTCGCCGCCCACCATCAGGCGGCCCGCGGCGTACGAGACGTCCTCCTCCCCCACCCCCAGGAGTTCCGCGCAGCGGCGGCGGGCGGCGGCCACGAGGGCTTCGGCGGCGCGCCACAGGGCCGCGCCGCCCACCTGCATGGACCGGCTGCCGAAGGTGGCGAAGCCGTAGGGGACCTCGCCGGTGTCGCCCTCGACGACGCGGACCCGGCCCACCTCCACGTCCAGGACCGAGGCCACCACCTGGGCGAACGCGGTGAAATGGCCCTGACCGGTGGACGTCGATCCGACGCGGGCGATGAACGTCCCGTCCGGGCACGCCTCCACGCTCCCGAACTCGTCGCTGTCCGGCGGTCCTCCCGAGCGTTCGATGTACGTGGCGATCCCCACCCCGAGCGGCCGTCCGCCGTCCTCGCGGCGGCGGGCCTGCTCGGCGCGGACCTCGTCGTAACCGACGGCGGCCAGGGCCCGATCGAGGGCGGCGGTGTAGTCGCCCGAGTCGTACGTGCGGCCGGTCGGCGTCAGGTAGGGGTACTGGTCGGGGCGGATGAAGTTGCGGCGGCGCAGCTCGGCCGGGTCCAGGCCGAGCCGGCGGGCGAGCCGGTCCACGGTGCGTTCGAGGGCGTAGGCGGCCTCGGGGCGGCCGGCGCCGCGGTAGGAGGTCGTCGGGGCGGTGTTGGTGAGCACGCACCTGACGCGCGTGTGCACCCTGGGCGTGCGATAGGCGCCGGTGCTCATCGCTCCGGTCATCATGGGGACGAAGGCGCCGATGTGCGAGTACGCGCCGATGTCGGCGTCGATGAGCAGTTCGTACGCGAGGAAGGTGCCGTCCTCGTCGGCCGCCAGCCGTACCCGCTGATGCTGGCCACGGCCGCGCGGGCCCGCCAGCATGGCCTCGGCGCGGTCCTCGCACCAGCGGACCGGGCGGCCGAGGTGGACGGCGAGCAGGGCGGCGACCAGATACTCCGGGTAGGTCTGGCTCTTGGCGCCGAACGCCCCGCCGGTGGCCGGGACGATCACCCGGATCCGCTCCCGGTCGTACCCGAGCGCCGCGGCGAGCGCGTCGCGCAGCCGGTGCTGGGCCTGGTGGGAGACCCACACGGTGAGGCGGTGCGCGTGTCCCGGGTCCACCAGGATCGCCCGTGGCTCCAGGGACGTGGGGAGGATGAGCTGCTCGCGGTAGGCGGCCTCGACGACGACCGGGGCGGCGGCGAACACGTCGTCGGCCGGGCGGCCGAAGGTGCGTTCGGCGGCCAGGTTGTCGCGGTCGTCGAACAGCCGGGGCGCCTCCGCCGCCAAAGGATCGCCGAACAGCCGGGGCGTCCCCGCCGCCAAAGAGCCCCCGGGGGCGTCGGATGTGCGAGAGGTGTCGGTGCGGGTGAAGGGCAGGAGCTCGAGGTTCAGCCGGACGGCTTCGGCGCCGTCCTCGGCCTGGGCGCGCGTGCCGGCCGCGACCACCGCGAGCCCCTCCCCGGGATAGCGGACGCGGCCCGTGGCGAGCAGCGGCCACGGCGGCATGCCCTCCTCGCCGGGCACCGACCGGGCGGCGAGGTACGGCAGGTCGGCGGCCGACCACGCGCCCGCCACCCCCTCCTCCTTGAGCGCGGCGGCGACGTCGACCCCGCGGATCACCGCGTGCGGCACCGGGCTGCGGGCGAACGCGAGCTCCAGCGTGCCCGGGATATCCAGATCAGCGACCCGGCGCGCCCGTCCGGTGACCAGGTCGCGATCCTCGCGCCGCGCGAGCGGCATCCCGATGTACCGCAATGTTTGGACACCCCCGCTTTCGGTACCAACGTCGATATCGGATGCCCGGGATGGGGGACATGAAACCGGCACAATTCGACTACGTCGCGCCTGCCTCCGTACCGGAGGCGGTGGCCGTGCTGGCCGAGCACGGGCCGGAGAGCCGCGTGCTGGCCGGCGGCCAGAGCCTGCTCATCGAGCTGCGCTACCGGACCACGCGCCCGGCCCTGGTGGTGGACGTCAACCGCATCCCCGGGCTCTCGCAGGTCACGGTCGAGAACGGCTCCGTGCACGTCGGCGCGCTGGTCCGGCACGCCCAGCTGGAGCGCGCCCGGTTCGACGACCCGCTGGCCGAGCTGTTCCGCCAGGTGGCGCCGTACGTCGGCCACCCGCCCATCCGCGCCCGCGGCACCTTCGCGGGCAGCCTGGCCTGGGCGCATCCGGCGTCGGAGTGGTGCGCGCTGGCCATGGCCCTGGACGCCGGGATCGAGGTGAACGGCCCTGCGGGACCGCGTACGGTGCCCGCCGGCTCATGGTTCCGCGGCGCGTTCGTGACCGCCTGCCTGCCGGAGGAGCTGGTCACCGGCGTCCTGCTGCCGCGCCCGCCGGCCGGGGCCGTCGCGGCCTTCGCCGAGCACCGCCGCACCCACAGCGGCTTCGCGCTGGCCGCCGCCCTGGTGATGCTGCGGCTGGCCGAGGGCCGCGTCGCGTGGGTCCGCATCGGGCTCGCGAACGCGGCGGACGTCCCCCTCCGCGCCGTCGGGGCCGAGCGGCTGATGACGGGCGAGCGGCCGGAGCAGGAGCTGTTCGCGGAGGCCGGAGCGCTGGCCGCCGCCGAGGCGGACCCGCCCGGAGCGCCGCACGCGCCGGCCGCCTACCTCAGGCACGCGCTGTCCACGCTCGTACGGCGCTGCCTCGCCCGAGCCGTCCACCACGCGGGGACCCCATGAACGTCCGGCTCACGGTCAACGGCCGGACCCACCAGATCGACGTGGAGCCGCGGACCAGCCTGGCCGACGCGCTGCGCGACCGGCTGGGCCTCACCGGGACCACGCTGGGGTGCGAGCACGGGGTGTGCGGCTCGTGCACCGTGCTGGTGGACGGCACGGCCATCCGCTCCTGCCTGACCCTGGCCGTACAGGCGGAGGGCGCCGACATCCGCACCGTCGAGGGGCTGGCCGACGGCGACGAGCTGCACCCGCTGCAGGAGGCGTTCGCGGCCGAGCACGCGCTGCAGTGCGGCTTCTGCACCCCGGGCTTCCTCATGCTGCTCGCCGGCGCGCTGGCCGAGGAGCCGGAGCTGGACCGGGACGAGCGGCGGCTCGACGCGGTGCTGGCCTCCAACCTGTGCCGCTGCACGGGGTACGCGGGCATCCGCCGCGCCGCCGCCCGCGCGGCGAAGAGCATGCGCGCGAACGGCGGCTGAAGCCACCACCGAGGCCGCCACGCGCACCAGGTCAGGTCAGGGTCCCAGCTGGAGGAACCGGTCGCGGGCGGCGGCGAGGTGGGCCCGCATGGCCTCGGAGGCGGCCTCCGCCCTGCCCGCCACGACGGCCTCGGCGATGCGGGCGTGCTCGGCCAGCGTGGGGTCGCCGTCGCGCCGGCCCGCGTACTCGATGCGGAACAGGTGCAGGTGGCCGTGGGTACGCCGGAGGGACTCCCGCAACGCGCCGCTGCCCGAGAGCTCGGCGATCAGGTCGTGGAAGCGGGCGTCGTGGTCGGCCAGGCCGTGGTAGTCCTCGTACCTGGTGCCCTGGGGCGCCTTCGGGACGCTGGCCAGCTCGGCCCGCACGCGCTCCCCCGCCTCGGCCGTCACCAGCTCGGCCGCGCGCCCGGCCGCCCACGGCTCCAGGAGCAGCCTGAGCTGGTAGAGGTCGGCGATCTGGCCGGGCGTGAGCAGGGGCGCCACGGAGTAGCCGCGCAGCGCCTCCTTGGTCAGCAGGCCCTCGGACTCCAGCGCGGACAGCACCTCGCGCACCGGCGTCTGGGAGACCTCGAGCAGCCTGGCGAGGGCGTAGATGTTGACGCGGACGCCGGGCTCCAGGTCGCCGTTCATGATCAGGCCCTTGACGCGCTCGTGGACGTCCTCGGTGAGAACGCTCCGCCGGGCCGCCGGCACACGGCCCATCAGGCGCTTTTCGAGCTCACTGGCCAACCTTCACGCTCCGGTACTCGGGACTTGACGGGCATCGTGCGATGTATGCAACATAGCGGAAATATCCAATAGGAAATATTACTGAGGATCGCGATGGCCACAACCCTCCGAACCACTGTCCGCGGCCGGTTGCGCTGGTACATGATCAGCTACGTCTTCGCCGGGCTCGTCATCAACTACCTGGACCGCGCGAGCCTGGGTGTGGCCCTGCCGTTCATGGGCGAGACGTTCAAGCTCTCCAAGACCGAGGAGGGCATGATCCTGGCTGCCTTCTTCTGGTCGTACGACTTCTTCCAGCTCGCCGCCGGCTGGTTCGTGGACCGGTACGGCCCGCGCAGGACGTTCACATTCGCCTCCGTGTGGTGGTCGCTGTTCACCTCGCTGACGGCGCTGGCCAGCAGCTTCGCGGCGCTGTTCGGCGTACGGCTGCTGCTCGGCATCGGCGAGAGCCCGGCCGCCACGACCAGCGCCAAGGTCGTGGCCCGATGGTTCCCCCGGCGCGAACGCGCGCTGGCCACCGGGATCTGGGACTCCGGCTCGCGCGTCGGAGGCGTCATCGCTCTGCCGGTGGTCACGGGGCTGATCGCGTGGCTGGGGTGGCGGTGGACGTTCGCGATCATCGGGGTGATCGGGCTGGCGTGGGCCGTCGGATGGTGGCGGACGTACCGGGATCCGCAGGACCACCCGAAGATCACGGAGGAGGAGCTGGCGTACCTGCGCGAGGGCGGGGCCCGCTTCGAAGGCGACGACGACGGGGACGCGGCCAGGATGCGCTGGCGCGACCTGTTCCGCTACCGCACGATCTGGGCGATGATGCTGGGCTTCTTCTGCCTCAACATGGTCGTCTACTTCTTCCTCACGTTCTTCCCGACCTATCTGGTGGAGGAGCGCGGCTTCAGCCTGCTGAAGCTCGGCCTGTTCGGCGCGCTGCCCGGCCTGGTGGCGATCGGCGCCGAGTGGCTGGGCGGCTGGCTGTCCGACCGCCGCATCGCCAGGGGCGACTCGCTCACGCGGGTCAGGAAGACGTTCATCGCGGGCGGGTTCCTGGTCTCGACGGTGATCGGCGTCGCGGTCTGGGTGCCGGAGGCGTGGATGGCGCTGGCCCTGCTCTCGGTCGCCTACGCCGGCTCGACGTTCGCCGCCTCCAACATCTGGGCGCTGCCCGCCGACGTGGCCCCGGCCGACCGGTACGTGGCCTCGATCGGCGGCATCCAGAACTTCGCCTCGAACTTCGCCGGCATCATCAGCCCCATCATGGTCGGCTTCCTGGCGGACAGGACGTCGTCCTTCGCCGTCCCCCTGACGGTGATCTCGTGCGTGGCCCTGCTGGGCGCCTTCACGTACGCGGTGATCCTGAAGCGGGTCGAGCCCATCGGTCTTCCGCCGCGGCCCGAACCGTAAAGATCCGCTCTTGCCCCTGTGGCGGCGCGGCCCTCCCCCGACCTGCCGTGATCTCCTGAGCGGTGTTCGAACCATCACTCAGGAGGTCCGCATGCGCCGACGCGCTCACCTGCTCGCCACCGCCGCCCTGTTCACCGCTCTCGGCTCGGCCGTCGCCCTAAGCTCCGGGAGCCTCATCCCGGGCGGCGAGTTCCACCCGATCAGCCAGCGCATCGTCAACTCCCTCGCCCTGGCGAACGGTTACGTCTCGACGCTGGACGCCATCCTGAGCGACTCCCTGGGCAGCCTCAACCTGGACGTCTGATCACGCGGGCCGGTGGAAGGCCGCCCGCCAGCGGTGACGCTCGCCGTCACGCAGGTCCTCGACCTTCCCGCTCTCCAGCCCGCCGGTCGCGAAGGCCCCGATCTCGGACGGGGTCAGCGGCCACGGCGGCGCGAACACCGGCCCGCCCTCCTCCCGGCCCGACGCGATCACCAGCAGCGTGCCGCCGGGCCGGACGAACTCCGCGATCGCGGCGATGGCCCTGCCGTGCAGAGGCTCCGGCAGGGCCTGCACGGTCATGATCTCGACCACGAGGTCGAACGCGTGCCGCCACTCCGGGGGCGGCGCCAGCAGGTCGGCGACCTGGTAGCGCACCTCGCTCCCGGGGAAGCGCTCCTGGGCGAGCCGGACGGCCGACTCGCTCACGTCGAACGCCACCGTCTCGTAGCCGAGGCCCGCCAGATGCTCGGCGTCGTCACCCAGCCCCGCGCCCACGACCAGCGTCCGCCCGTGGCCGGGGTGGGCCCACTCCGTCAGCAGGAAGTGCGGGGACCGCGAGTCCCACGGCACGATCGCGTCGCCACTGGCCGACTCGGCGTAGAGCCGCTCGAACCAGCCGGTCGGGTCGCCGTGCGCGAGCGACTCGGCGGCCAGCCTGCTGGCGTCGGCGTCCGCGTCCCGTCCCGTCATCAGTCCTCCCAGCAAGATCCCGTACGGCTCGCCACGCTCCGCCTTGGCGGCCAGCTCCACCAGGCCGACCCGGTCCCCGAGGGGGCCGACCAGCTCGCGCTGGGCGAAGGTGTGCTCGTGCACATATCCCTTGCGCCGCAGCGCCACGTCGAACAGCGGGAGCAGCACGCAGACGCCCGGTGTGGGATGCGGGCAGGGCTGCTCCTTATGCCACCATTCAAGCTCATTTGCGCGCCCGGCGACCGCGAGCTCGACGACGTCCAGGTTGGTGGCCTCCCGGCCGAGCAGCTTGGCCGCCGCCTCGAGCACGACCTCACGCTGGTGCGCGCCGACCCGCGCCCAGGCCTCCACGGGGAGGTCCGCCATGCGGAATGGCCTCATGCCCAGCGCGAACCCGCCCCGGCCGATCAGCTTGTGCGAGACGACCTTCCCGAGCCTGGTGGCCGGCTTGGGGGGCACCGTCGCCATCACGCCCGAAGGCACCGGCATGAGCGCCACCCCGTCGCCGATCGGCTGAGCGGTGTCCCAGTCGATCACCTCGGCCATGCCGGGAAGAGCGGGCGCGGGCCGGACGCGGGTCAGCAGCCCATCCCTCTGGGCATGACAGGAAATTCTTTGTCAGCAGGATCCATAACAGCTGCCACCGCGTCAGTCGCACGGCCTAATGATCGGGTAGGACCCTTACGCGTGGAAAGTGTCCTTCGCCAGCCTTCGCACCCGCGTCTCGTCGATGTCGTGCCCCAGCCCCGACTGGGTGAGCGGGACCGCGATGACGCCGGCGTTGGCGCCCACGATCGGCGTGACGATCTGGTTCTGGCGCGGCGGCTGCGTCACGTCGCACGGCAGCGTGCAGCCCGGCAGGCTCGCGACCGCCACCGTCGCCGCCCTGGCCAGCCCCGCGCCCTGGCCGCCCGCGCACTGGATGTCCAGGCCCGCCGCCGCGGCCCGGTCGTGCGCCCGGCGCGCCTCCGTCAGCGAGGGGAACGCGTTCGGCCGCAGCAGCAGCACCCTGGCGGCCCGCACGGTCAGGTAGTCGTCCAGCTGGGCGGTGGAGGCGACCTCGACCGCGACCGAGGCGGAGATCTGGTCCTGGAGCGAGGCGTGCGCGTAGACGTCGCCGACGGCGAAGGGCCGCTCGATGACCTCCAGCCCGTAGGAGTCTAGGGCGACGAGCTGGCCGAGGTCGGTGTAGGCGTTGCCGCAGTCGACGGCCAGGGTCAGCGCGGGGTACGTCTGGCGCACCGCCCGTACGGGCTCGACGTCCCAGCCGGGCCTGATGTCCAGCGTGACGTGGCCGTACCCGGCGCAGATCTGCTGGTTGACCCGGGCCACGAGGCTCTCCACGGACGGGTCGGGGGCCAGCCGGACGGTGGCCATGAGCGAGGTGCGGGTGCCGCCGATCGCCTCGGCGAGCGGCACCCCGCGCATCCTGGTCCACAGGTCCCAGCAGGCCATGTCGACCGCCGGGTCGCCGCTCGGCACCGTGTCGGGGTGCTCCCAGTCGACGCCGATCAGCAGGGCGGCCAGCGTCTCCTCCAGCCTGGACCACGTCTTCGGCTGTGGGGCGATCGACTCGCCCCAGCCGGTCATGCCGCCGTGGTCGGTGAGTTTCACGAGCAGGGTCTCCGACTTCCTGCCGAACGGCAGGACAAGCCGGAAGACCTCAAGCTCCCGCACTCGCGGCATGTATCCCCCTTTTATGACGCGGCTCCCTCCATAGTGCCTGCTGTACGGGACTGGGCAAAACGGGGGGCCAGCAGAAAGGCCACGGCCGCGAGCACGGCGGTGAAGGACAGGCCGATCGCGTAGTTCTCGGCGGTGGCGGTGAACAGGGCGCCGCTGATCGCGACGGCCACCACGGTGAAGACCGACTCGCCCACGCCGACCGCCGCGCTGTTCTGGCCCTCCTCGCCCTCCTTGGACATCTCCAGCACCAGTACGGACACCGTCGGGTGCAGCGCGCCGATGCCGAGCCCGGCGATCGTCATCGCCACGAACGCGAGCGCGAGCGGCAGGGAGTCGATGAGCACGAGCGTCATCAGCGCGATGCCGACGGTGATCATGGCGGCGCCGCCGCGGATGGCGGCCAGGTGGCCGATCGTGCCGCGGCCCTTGATCCAGGAGCCGGTGGACCAGCCCAGGGCGCCGACGGTGAGCACGAGGCCCGCGCCGGTGGGGGTCAGGCCGCGCTCGTTGATCAGCATGAGCGGGATCAGCACCTCGGCGGCCGTCAGCGAGCCGAAGGCCAGGCCGCGCAGCACGGGCGCGGTCGGCAGGCCGGGGGCGGCCCTGAGCGAGCCGGGCAGCAGCAGCCTGGGCAGGGCCACGGCCAGCAGGACGATCCCCGCGAGGAGCAGGGGCAGGCCGGCGAGCCCGAGCGCGCTGCCGTACTGGATCAGGGCGGCGGCCACGGCGGTCAGCGTGGCCCAGACGAGCTTGCGGCCGAGGCCGGGGGCGGGCGCGGCGATGCCGTCGCTCACCTCACGCCCCGCGGTGCCGCGCCAGAGCAGCAGCGCCGACGGGATGACGATCAACGAGACGCCGATGAAGATCCACCGCCAGTCGATGTTCTGGGCCACGAACCCGGCGATGGCCGGGCCGACCATGGACGGCACCACCCAGGCCGCCGAGAACAGGGCGAACACCTTGGGATGCATGGCTCCCGGATAGACCCGGGCGACCAGCACGTACAGCGATACCTGGATCAATCCCGCCCCGAGGCCCTGCACGAACCGGCCCGCGACGAACACCTCCATGTTCGGCGCGAACCCGGCCAGCAGCAGCCCGGCCACGAAGCCCGCCACGCCGGCCGCGATCGGCTGCAGCGGGCCGCGCACGTCGCTCCACCTCCCGCCCAGGACCGTCGCGATCACGCTGGCCGCCAGGGTGGCGCTGAAGGCCAGGTTGTACAGGTGCATCCCGCCCAGCTCGCGGGCCACCACGGGCATCGCCGTGGCCACCGCCATCGCCTCGAAGGCCACCAGCATGACCAGCGCGACCAGCCCGATGCTGATCGCCCGGTACTGCGGCGACACCACGCCCGCCGCGGATCTCTCAACCGTCATCGTCATACCGGGCAAGGTATGGCTGACCCCCACGTCAGCACCTCCGGCGGGGGTCCTAGGCCGCCCTCGGCAATTGGGCCTAGGGCGTGCGGGGCATGCGGGCCTCGATGCCGTCGAGGAGCAGCTCGAGACCGTACCGGAAGCGCTGCTCGCCGTCGTCGGCGACCAGGTCGTCCACGAACTTGGTCATGTGCGGGAACCGCGCCGCCGGCAGCGCCCGGTAGTAGCCGGCGATCTGCCCGATGAAGGACTCGAAGTACTCCTGCGGGTCGGTCATACCGGCCGCGCGCATCCTGGCGAAGTGGACGGAGCCCTCGTACGCGTCGCTGACGACGTACAGGGAGATCCGGTCCATCGACAGGGACGCGTCCCTCGGCGACATGCCGGCCTCGATCAGCAGGCCGAAGACGAACTCGCCCATGCGGATCGAGTTCTCCCCCGTGGGGATGTTGGCCAGCGCCACCCGGGCCAGGTCGGCGTGTTTCTCCAGCACCCGGTGCACCTCCACCATGTACTCCCGCAGCTGCTCCTTCCAGCGGCCCGGATCGCGCTCGGGCAGCCGGATCTCGCTGAGCACCCGGTCGTAGACCAGCTCCAGCAGTTCGTCCTTGTTCGCCACGTGCGCGTAGAGGGAGGCGGGCCCGGTGTCGAACTCCTGGGCCACGCGTCTCATGCTCAGCGCGTCGAGCCCTTCGGCGTCGAGGATCCGCAGCCCGGCCTCGACGATCAGATCCTGGCTGAGCTGCCGCCTGAGCTGAGCCGGCTTGCGCGACTTACGCCACGGGGGGAGCGGGACGTCCTCGGTTGCCATACGAACACTGTACTTGACACGAACGCTGTTCGCCACTAAAACGGTGTTCGTAGCGAACAGCGTTCGTTAATAGAACACCGTTTTTAAGGAGCCCCCCATGACAGTCACCGCCTCAGCGGCGACGACCGAGACCCAGCCCTACCGCTGGCGCTGGGTCGCACTGTTCGTGATCCTGGCCGCCGAGGTCATGGATCTGCTCGACGCGCTCGTCACCACGATCGCCGCCCCCACGATCCAGAAGGAGCTGGGCGGCAGCGACAGCATCGTGCAGTGGCTCGGCGCCGGATACACCCTGGCCATGGCCGTCGGCCTGATCACCGGCGGGCGCCTCGGCGACCTGTTCGGCAGGAAGCGCATGTTCGTGATCGGCGCGCTGGGCTTCACCGCCGCCTCGCTGCTGTGCGGGGTCGCGATGAGCCCGGAGATGCTGATCGGGAGCCGGGTGCTGCAGGGCCTGTTCGGGGCCGTCATGCTCCCGCAGGGCCTGGGGCTGATCAAGGAGATGTTCCCGCCGCAGGACCTGGGCAAGGCTTTCGGCATGTTCGGCCCGGTCATGACGATCTCGTCCGTGGGCGGTCCCGTGCTGGCCGGCTGGCTGGTCGACGCCGACTTCTTCGGCACGGGCTGGCGCATGATCTTCCTGATCAACCTGCCGCTCGGCCTGGCCGCCGCGCTGGCCGGCATGCGTTTCCTGCCCGAGTACCGTCTCTCGAACGCCACCAGGCTCGACCTCGTCGGCGTCTTCCTCGTCTCCCTGGCCTCGTTCCTGCTGATCTACCCGCTCATCCAGGGCCGCGAGCTGGGCTGGCCCATGTGGACGTTCGTGTCCATGGCGGCCTCGATCGTGATGTTCGCGATCTTCGCCCGGTACGAGTCCCGCCGCGCCAGGTCCGGCAAGGACCCGCTGGTCACGCCCGGGCTCTTCCGCAAGCGCGCCTTCACCGGCGGTCTGGTCGCCGGCCTGGCCTTCTTCTCCGGCATGATGGGCCTCGGCCTCGTCTTCAACCTCTACACCCAGCTCGGCCTCGGCTTCACACCGCTCGAGGCCGGTCTCACCGGGCTGCCGCAGGCGCTCGGCGGCGTCGTCGGCTTCGGGCTGGCGATGTCCGGCCTGCAGGAGAAGCTGGGCCGCGGCCTGCTGCAGATCGGCACCGCCGTCATGGCCGCGGGCGCGGCCGCGCTCGCCCTGACCATCCACCTGGCCGGGGTCGACGTCAGCGGCTGGCAGCTGGCTCCCAGCCTCGCCTTCGTCGGCATCGGGATGGGCCTGACCATGGCGCCGTTCTTCGACATCGTGCTCGCCGGCGTCGAGCCGCACGAGTCGGGGTCGGCCTCCGGCACCCTGACCGCGATCCAGCAGCTCGGCGGCGCGCTCGGCACCGCCGTGCTGGGGACGCTGTTCTTCAACCTGCTGGCGCGCCAGTGGAGCTTCGGCTCGTCGATGCAGGTCACCGTGTGGGTCGAGGTCGGGCTGCTGGTCCTGACGTTCGCCCTGTCCTACCTACTGCCCCGCAAGGCCAGGCCGGGCGAGTCCGGCCACTGACGCCCGTGGCGGGGCGCACGGTGAACCGGCCGCTTGACGGCTCACACCGCGAGGTGACGCTCGGCCCACTGCGCGATGTCGCGCCGCTCGATCGCGGCCGCCATCAGGTCGGGGAAGGCGTCGGGCGTGCACGCGAAGGCGGGCACGCCCATCGCGGCCAGCGCGGCGGCGTTCTCGTGGTCGTAGAACGGCGCGCCCTCGTCGGAGAGCGCCAGCAGCACGATCACCTGGACGCCGGCCTGCGTCATCGCGGCCACCCGGCGCAGCATCTCCTCCCTGACGCCGCCCTCGTAGAGATCGCTGATCAGGATGAAGATCGAATCGGTGGGCCGTGTGATGAGACCCTGGCAGTAGGCGATGGCCCGGTTGATGTCGGTGCCGCCCCCGAGCTGGGTGCCGAACAGCAGCTCCACCGGGTCGTGCAGCTGGTCGGTGAGGTCCACCACCGCCGTGTCGAACACCACCAGGGACGTCTTGAGCGACCGCGTCGAGGCCAGCACCGCCCCGAACACGCTCGAATAGACCACCGAGGCCGCCATCGACCCGCTCTGGTCGATGCAGAGCACCACCTCGCGCTGCACCGACCGCTGCCTGCGGGCGTAGCCGACGAGCCGCGAGGGGACGACGGTGTTCTTCTCCGGCAGGTAGTTCTTGAGATTGGCCCTGATCGTCCGGTCCCAGTCGATGTCGGCCACCCGCTTGGGGCGGTGCGTCCTGGCCGAACGGTCGAGCGCGCCGGTCACGGCGGCCCTGGTCTTCTGGGCCAGCCTGCGTTCGAGCTCGTCCACCACCTTGCGCACCACGGCCCTGGCCGACTCGCGGGCCTGGTCGGGCATGACGCGGTTGAGCGCGAGCAGCGTGCCGACGAGGTGCACGTCCGGCTCGACCGCCTCCAGCATCTCGGGCTCCAGGAGGAGCCTGGTGAGGTTGAGCGTCTCGATGGCGTCCTTCTGCATGACCTGGACGACCGTGGAGGGGAAGTACGAGCGGATGTCGCCGAGCCAGCGGGCCACCCGGGGCGCGGACGCGCCGAGCCCGCCCTCCCTGCCGCCCTGGTCGTAGACGGCCGACAGCGCGGCGTCCATCCGCGCGTCCAGGCCCTCCAGCCCGAGCCCGGTGCCGTCGGCGTCGCCGCCGCCCAGCACCAGCCGCCACCTGCGCAGGCGCTCGTCGTCGGTCATCCGTCGTCCTTTCCGAGGATCGCGAGCACGGTCGCCACGGCCGCCGCCGCGCGCCGCTCGTCCACGTCCTGCCGCTGCCCTTCCCGCGCGCCGCTCCCGGCCGAGCGGACGCGCTCCCCGATCGCCCTGCGCTCGGGCGCGGCGAACCCGCCGAACGTACGGCGCAGCAGCGGCAGCACGTCGGTGAACTGATCGCCGGACAGCCCCGTGAGCCACCCGTCCACCAGGCTCAGCAGCCGCGGATCGTGCACCAGCAGCAGCCCGCCGCCCGCCAGGAACCCCTCGACCCACGCCGCCGCCCTGACCGGGACCTGCCCCCTGGACATCGCCCTGGCCATGCGGTCGCCCGCGTCGTCGAGCTCCCCCGCGTCCAGCAGGATCCTGGTGAGCCGCCCCTCGATGAGCCCGTGCAGGTCCTGCCGGTCGCTGACGCCCCGCAGGGTGACCAGCCACCGGCTCCGCGGCGACACCTCATCCCCGGTGCCCTCCGTCTCGAGGAGCGCGACGGCCGCGTGTACGGCGTCCACGTGTTTGAGCAGGCCGGCCGCCGCGTCCTCGTCCAGCCCCGTCACCGCGACCGGCAGCCCGACGCAGATCCGCTCCAGCATCGAACGGACGATCACCGCCAGCCCCTCGGCCGAGGTGCCGCGCACGTCGCCGTAGCGGCGGGCGCGCACCATCGCGGGCAGCGCCGCCATCAGGTGCGTCACGTCGGTGTCCAGCGCCGCCCTGGCCGACAGCGCCGCCAGCACTTCGGGCAGCGCCTGCGGCAGGTCGGCCAGCAGGCACTGCTCGACCAGCGAGGTCAGGTCCGCCAGGGCCGTCCGGTCCGTCGCGGCCAGGTCCCTGGCCCGCTGCGCCGCCGCCCCGGCCACGGTGGTGCCCAGCGCGGCCTGCTCGATGAGCGCCAGGTCGTGCTCGGGCCGCCACCGCAGCGTCCACGTCTCCCTGAACGTGCCCTTCCCGCGCGACTCGCCCAGCGCGCCCCAGTCGACGCCGAGCAGCCCGAGCCGGTGGAGCAGGTGGCTGCGGTCGAGGTCGAGCGGCTTGCGCAGGTCGAGGTCGATCTCGCGGTCGAGCGCCTCCGGCCTGAGCCGCAGCCGCCGCTGCTGATCGCGCAGGTCCCGCTGGAGCGGCACCATCGGGGTGCCGTCGGTGACCTGGCCGAGCCGGTCGCCGACGACCATGCGCCGCTGGATCAGCTCGACGGCCAGGTCGTCGCCCTCGCACAGCACGGCCCTGGCCGCCTCGGTGACCTCGCCGAGCCCGGCCAGGGGCCTGCCGCGCAGCGTGGCCAGGGTGTGCGCGAGGCGTACGGACTCGATGACGTGCGCGGACGACACGGCCAGCCCCTCGTCGCGCAGCACCGCGGCGGCCTCGGCCAGCCACCGCTCCACGGGCCGGTCGGGCGCGCCGAACAGGTGGTGGTACCAGCCGGGCGAGGTGATCCCCGCGCCGTAGCCGCTCCACGAGGCCAGCCGCCCGTACGTCCACGGCACCCACGTCAGCTCGGCCTTGACCTTGGGCAGCCCGCGCAGGACGGCGTTGTCCCTGGCGGCGGGCGGGAGCGGGCCGGTCAGCGCCGGGACGTGCCAGGCCCCGCAGATCACCGCGATCCGCCCGTAGCCCTCCTTGAGGGCCGCGCGGAGGGTCTTACGCATGTACGCCTCGCGCCTGGCCTCCCGCTCGTCCGGCTCGTAGCCCTCGCGTACGGCGGCCATGGCCTCGGCGATCACCTCGAAGGGCGTGTCGCCGCGGTGCTCGACGACGTCCTCCCACCAGCGTTCGGGGTCGTCGTATCCGGCGGCCGCGGCGAGCGAGCCGATGGGATCGGCCCGCAGGCCGGACGTTTCGCCCCGGTCGTCGTCCCCGGTCTCGCCCCGGTCCTCATCCTCGGTCTGGCCCCGATCTTCGTCCTCGGCCAGCGAATGGGCCGCAGGGAGGTCGCAGAAGCGCACCGGGACGCCGGCCGCGGTGCCGTACAGGATGGCCTGCCATTCGGGCGAGAACGCGGCGAACGGCCAGAACGCGGCCCGCGCCGGCGCCCCCGGCACGTGGGCCAGCAGCGCGACGGGCGGCTCAAGCTCGGGCGCGAGCGTGACGAGCGGGTCGGCCTCGGGCGGGCCCTCGATGAGGATGGCGTCGGGGCGCAGGCGTTCGAGCTCCTGCCGCACGGCCCGCGCGGAGCCCGGCCCGTGGTGCCGCACGCCGAGCACCGAGACGATCGGCCCGCCCGCGCCGCCGGGGACCGGGAGGGCGCTCATGCGCACTTCGCGACTGTGTCCAATGGGTCGCTCGCTGCGCTCGCTCATGACACCTCGCGGCAGGCGCGGTAGAAGTCGCGCCAGTCGGAACGCTCGCGCACCACCGTCTCGAGGTATTCGCGCCACACCACCCGGTCGGAGACCGGCTCCTGGACCACGGCTCCCACGATCCCGGCCGCCACGTCGGAGGGCCGCAGCACGCCGTCGCCGAAGTGGGCCGCCAGGGCGATGCCGCTGGTGAGCACCGAGATGGCCTCGGCCGTGGACAGGGTGCCGCTGGGCGACTTGACCTTGGTGCGCCCGTCCTCGGTGACGCCCGTGCGCAGCTCGCGGAACACCGTCACCACCCGCCGGATCTCGGCCAGCCCGGTCGTCGTCTCCGGCAGCTCCAGGGCGCGGCCGAGCTGGGTGACGCGGCGCGCGACGATGTCGACCTCCTCCTCGGCGGTGGCCGGGACCGGCAGCACGACCGTGTTGAACCGGCGGCGCAGGGCGCTGGACAGCTCGTTGACGCCCCGGTCGCGGTCGTTGGCCGTGGCGATCACGTTGAAGCCGCGCTCGGCCTGGACCTCGCGGTTGAGCTCGGGGATCGGCAGCGTCTTCTCCGACAGCACGGTGATCAGGGCGTCCTGCACGTCGGACGGCATGCGGGTGAGCTCCTCGACGCGGGCGACCCGGCCCTCGGCCATCGCGCGCATCACGGGCGACGGGGTCAGCGCCTCGATCGAGGGGCCCTCGGCCAGCAGCCTGGCGTAGTTCCAGCCGTAGCGGATGGCCTCCTCGGCGGTGCCCGCGGTGCCCTGCACGAGCAGCGTGGAGTCGCCGCTGATGGCGGCGGCCAGGTGTTCGGACAGCCAGGTCTTCGCCGTGCCGGGCACGCCGAGCAGCAGCAGCGCGCGGTCGGTGGCCAGCGTGGCGACGGCCACCTCGACGATGCGGCGCGCGCCCACGTATTTGGGGGTGATGCGGTCTCCGTCGCCCAGGATGTACGTGGTCACGGCCCACGGGGAGAGCTTCCAGCCGGGCGGCCTGGGCCGGTCGTCGTCCTTGGCCAGGAAGGCCAGCTCCTCGGCGTACTGGTCTTCCGCGTGCGGACGCAGAACGGTCATGGGTGAAGCTCCTTGTACATGTCGGCACGGAAACGCAGCAGGGCGGCCACCTGCTGGACGGACTCCACGGGCGAGTAGCTCAGCGCCAGCGGGAACAGGGCCGGGTCGATGCGCTCGCCGGCCAGCTTGACCAGCTCGCCGAGGTTCCACGGCTGCGTGGTGGCCACCTTCACGATCTTGCGGAGGACGGCCGTGGCCAGGCCCTCGCGCCAGTGGGACGACACTCCGCCCAACACCATGATCAACTGACTGTCCAGATCATGCTTTTTCACGAAATCGGCGGCAAGTTCCTGCTGCTCGTCGGGCGGCAGGGACTCCAGGAGGTCGGCGATCGGGTCCCAGCCGAACATCGCCCGCGCCCACTCCGGGTCCTTCTGCAGCACGGCGGCGCGCACCCAGGCCGCCTTCACCTCGGCATCCCAGTCGGGGATCTTCATCGTGAGCAGCGCCGCGGGCGGGTGACCCCAGATCGACAACGGGGCTCGGGCGAGGATCTGCTGCAGCCACCAGGCCCGCTCGCCGATGCCCCTGGGCGGTTTGGGACGGATGCCGTCGCGTTCCATGGCCTTGTCGCAGTCGTGGGGGGCGTCGACGGCGATGACCTTCCGGGAGATGGTCACGCAGGCCCGCGCCCTTCCGGCCATGCGCTGGGACATGCGCGACCCGGGAAGGCGGGTGAGGAGGTTGGCGGCGGCCTGACGCACCTCCCGGCGGCGGTCGTCGAGCGCGCTCTCCAGGAACGGCTCGTCCTCCATGCTGAGCCCGTCGGCCAGCACCTCCACGAACTCGGCCCGGTCGTCGGGCGTCTCGCGCTCCCACGTGCTCTCCAGCAGCCGCCTGGCCTGCTCGGGATCGGCCGTCCTGAGCGTACGCAGGTGCGCCCGCCGGTCCGCGGCGCCGCCCAGCTCCCACGTCTCCCCGGTCGGCTCCTCGAGGAGGTAGTCCCAGGCGGGATTGAGCCCGGCCAGCCATCGGCCCCGCTGCCCGGCCAGGACCCCCAGGTGCACCCGGATCGAGCGATCCCGCCGTCCTTTCTCCAGGAGCTCGGGCAGCACGTACGGCGGCACCCTCCGGCCGGTGGCGGCGGCCGCGGCCAGCCATTCGGGCAGCAGCCGCTCGTGCTCGCCGCCCATGATCCGCACCAGCCGCTCCGCCGCCCGCCTCCCCACAGCCACCCGCTCCTCGGCAGGGGCAGCCTGGGCTTCGAGGGACGCCGCGGAAGACCCGTCCTGCGGCCCGGCCGCGCCAGACGGCGGCTCCCGCTGCTCAGCCGCGCCAGCCGTCTGCTCCCGTCGCTCGGCCGCGCTGGGTGCCTGTTCCTGCGGCCCGGCCGCGCCGGTCTTGCGGCCGGCCCTTCGCCGCGCCACTTCCACAGCGGCGGCATCGAGCAGATCGCCCTCGTACGGCCTGCGATCGGTCCCCACGAGCGCCGTCGAGGCCAGCTCCTCCCAGCTGGTCACAGGATCACCGCCGTTCCTTCGTCGTCCCAGGTGGTGAGGGGCCGCAGCCCGCGCGGCGTCCATTCGACGGCCACGGTGACCGGATGCCCTCCGGAGACGGCGATCAGCCGCCACGGGTCGCGGGCCGCGCGATGCAGCGGCAGGCCGCCGATCGAGTCCCGCCCCGGGACCACCCCGGCCAGCACGAGCGGCCACGACTCGGTCCAGGGATCCTCGCCCAGCACCCCGGCCACCTCGTCGAGCGCCTGCTCCGGCGACACCCCAGGCGGCGTCCCCGCGACCGCGCCACCCGCGCCGGAGCCGCACCGGGCAGCGTCGTCCGCCCCGGAGGCGGGCCACTCGGCGCCGCCCGCGCCGGGGCCGGACCGCATGGCGTCGGTCGCGCCGGGGCCGTGCCGGGTGGCGACCAGCGCGCGCAAAGGGGCGGCGCCCGGGTAGTACGTGAGATCGGCCTCGATCGTCGTCCCCGTGACCAGGGAGGCGTCCAGCGGCTGCCCCTGCGGCGCGAACGAGAGCACCAGAGCCGCCCGCCCGCTGCGCCGCCCCCGCAGCCAGACGCGCCGGGAGGTCAGCCGGTCCTGCTCCTCGTCCCGCCGGCCCAGCACGTCCCACTGATCGCGCACCGCGGCCCCGGCCAGCACCTCCTCCTTGGGGACCGGAAAACCGACCCGGCTCAGCACGGTCTCGGCCAGCGCCCCGGGCAGCTCCGCCCGGCGGCGATAGGCGACGGCGAGCAGGTGGATCAGCGCGTATTCCTCCAGCAGCCGCCCCGGCCAGTCGTCGTCCGCCCGGACCCGGACCAGCCTGGAGACGACCCCCGCCACGCCGGGCGCCTGGGCGTCGATGAGCCGCTTGGCCAGCCCTTCCCATTCGTGCTCGGCGGCCCCCGCCAGCCCCTGCCGCACCTGGTCGTCGAGCCACCGCTCCAGCTCGCTCAGTCCGGCGGCGACGCGCCCGTGGCGGACGGACTCCGCGCCCGACCGCGACGATCCACCGGACCGCCCGGCGCCGTGAGCCCCATCGCCGGGAGCCCCACCGTCGGGAGCCCCACCGCCGGGAGCCCCACCGCCGGGAGCCCCACCGTCGGCCTCCCCCGAGGACACCTCGGCGGCCTTCCTCGCCCGCGCCTCCTCGATCTTGGCCGCTTCCTTGGCGGCGCGCTCGGCCCGCGCCTCCACCCACTCGGTCACCCACTGCGGCGCGCCCTGCTCGACGGGCACCCCGTCGGCCGCCCACATGAGCAGCAGCCCGAGCGCGTGCTTGCACGGGAACTTCCGGCTCGGGCAACTGCACCGGTAGGCGGGCTCGGTCAGATCGACGCAGGCGAGGTAGGGCCTGGCGCCGCTGCCCTCGCACTCGCCGTACACGACCGTGCCCGTCGTGCCGCACGCCGACCATTTCCCGGGCGCCGCCACCTTCTGCGCAGCCGACCGCGACGCCGCGTCCGGGGCCAGGGCGAGCACCTGATCACGGCTCCACCGTTCGATCACCTGCCGCAGACTAGCCACCTCCACCGACATTTCGCGCCCCGTCCGCGAGATGCCCATCGACCGGAAATGAACCACCCATCTTGTCCCGATTTATCGGCATAAACTCTCCTAGGTGGAGCTGCGAACCTACCCCAACGGCCCGTCCATCCAGGTGCCCGACGAGGCGGCGGCCCTGGCCAGCCCGCTCGACGGGCAGCTCGTCCTGGACGGGAACCTCTTCCTGCGCAGGGACGTGACGGGCGCCCCCGTGGCGTTCGTCGAGCGCCCGCCTGTCGCCGCGGCCCTCGACCTGCTCCCCCACCCCGAAGGCGGCTGGTTCAGGGAGACGTGGAGATCGTCCGTGACCTTCCACCCGGACGGCTACCCCGGGCCACGGGCCAGCGCCACGGGCATCTACTTCCTGCTGCAGCCGGGCGAGGAGTCGGTGCCGCACGTGGTCAGGTCGGACGAGGTCTGGCTGTGGCACCGCGGCGGCCCGCTGAGCCTGACGATCGGCGACTCCGTGGTCACGCTTGGGGCCGACGTGGAGAAGGGTCAGGTGCCCCAGGCGATCGTGCCCGGCGGCGTGTGGCAGTCGGCCCGCCCGGCCTCCGACGAGGCGGTACTGGTGAGCTGCGTCGTGTCCCCAGGCTTCGATTTCGCCGACTTCACCGCTTAGCAAAGCCTGTATATAGGGAGGCATGCCAGGCATTGAGGCGGCGCTGACGGCCGCGGGCAAGTCGATCGCCGAACGTGCCATGCGGGAGTGGCTCGCCACCCGGGCCGCGCGCAAGGAGCAGGGGTCGGAGCTGAAGGACCTCATCCAGGGCGGCTTCCGCGACCGGCTGGCGCCCAGGAAGTTCGACAACCAGCTCGAGGGCATCGCGCTGGCCGTGGAGGGGCGGCTGTCCCGGCTGCTGGAACAGGAGTTCCGCGGGCTGGACGAGCAGGCGCGGGCCGCCGTACTGCTGGAGGTGGTCCACGCCCTGCGGCAGGCGGACCTGTCCGACGCCGCCCTCTTCGAGGCCGACGCCGACGCCGCCAAGCTCGCCGGGCGCGTCATCTCGCGACTGCCGGAGCCCCGGCTCGGGGAGGCGGAGGACCAGCTGTACGGGGTGCTGCTCGCCGAGTGCGTCGAGTGCCTGACGGGCATGATGCGCCAGCTCCCCCAGTACGTGCCGCGGGCGGCCACGGAGAGCCTGGCCCGGCTGAGCGGCCTGGCCGAGGGCATGGAACGCCTGCTCGCCCGCATGCCCCTGCGAACGCTGGAGGCCCCCGAGGGCCGCCAGGACGACGACGCGTTCCAGCGCCACTACCTCGGCTTCGTCAGCCGCACCCTGGACGAGGTGGAGCTGTTCGGGGTGCGGGTGGAGAACTACCGGCCCCGTACGTCGCTGAGCGTCGCCTACATCAGCCTCAACGTCTCGGCGGGCGAGCGCGGGCGCCGCGCCCCCGAACGCCTCTCGGTCGCCTCGCTCACCGGCCGCCCCGCAGGAGAGCTCGGCACCGAGCGCATCGAGTCGGCGCTGGGCCGCGAACGCCTCATGCTGCTCCGCGGCGACGCGGGCTCGGGGAAGAGCACGCTGCTGCGCTGGCTGGCCGTCACCGCGGCCCGCGGCGACTTCTCCGGCGCCCTGTCCGGCTGGAACGGCTGCGTCCCCCTGATGATCAAGCTCCGCAGCCACGCCGGAGGCAGGTTCCCCGCGCCGTCCGCGTTCCTGGACGACGTCGCCCAGGAGGTCTCCGGGCGCATGCCGCGCGGGTGGGTGGAGCGGATGCTGGAGTCCGGCCGCGGGCTGCTGCTGGTGGACGGCGTGGACGAGCTGCTGGTACGGCACCGCCCGGCCGTCCGGGAGTGGCTGTCGCGACTGCTGGCCGCGTACCCGGGGATGCGCGTGGTGGTGACCTCGCGGCCGACCGCGGCGGACGCGCGGTGGCTGGCCGACGAGGGGTTCGCGGCGGCGACGCTGGAGCCGATGACGCCCGGCGACCTGCGGGAGCTCATCCGGCAGTGGCACGTGGCGATGCGCGACTGCCCCAGCCTGCCGTGCGCGCCCGAGGAGCTGGAGGGCTACGAGGTCGCGCTGCTGGCCCGCATGGAGTCCAACCCGCACCTGGGGGTCGTGGCGTCGACGCCGCTGCTGGCCGCGATGTTGTGCGCGCTCAACCTCGACCGCCGCACCCAGCTGCCGCGCAACCGGATGGGCTTCTACGACGCGGTGCTCAGCCTGCTGCTGGAACGGCGGGACGCCGAACGCCGGATCACCGACGAGGTCTCCCTGGACCCCGACCAGAAGGTCTGGATCCTGCGCGACCTCGCCTGGCGGCTGGTGTCCATGGGCCGGTCGGAGCTGTCGAAGGCCACGGCGCTGAAGAGCGTCGAACGCAAGCTGGCCCTGATGACCCGCATGCCGTATCCGGCCGCCGACGTGCTCGAACACCTGCTCCGCCGGTCCGGCGTGCTGCGCGAGCCGGTGCCGGGCCGCATCGACTTCGCGCACCGCACGGTGCAGGAGTACCTCGCGGCTGGTCAGCTCGTGGAGGACGAGGACGTGGAGGCGGCGGTCGAACGCGCGCATCTCGACCAGTGGCGCGAGGTCGTGGTGATGGCCGCCGGGCACGCGACCGGCCGCGTGCGCAGGGAGCTGCTGGCGGGCCTGCTGGACCGCGCCGACCAGGGCGGGCCGCACGCGCGGCGGCTGCGGCTGCTGGTGGCGGGGTGCCTGGAGACGATCCAGGAGCTCCCGGTGGAGCTGCGCGACCGCATCGAGGCGTGCCTGGCCGAGGTGATCCCGCCGCGCTCGGAGGTGGAGGCGGGCGTGCTGGCGGCGGTGGGCGAGGAGATCCTGCGGCGGCTGCCCGACGATCTGTCCGGCCTGACCGACCGGCGAGCGGCCATGACAGTACGGACCGCCTGGTTGATCAACGGCCCGGAGGCGCTGGACAAGCTGGCGGGGTACGCGGCCGATCCGCGATGGGAGGTCCGCAGGCAGCTCAACGAGGGCTGGAATTACTACGACGCCGAGGTCTACGCACGACGTGTGCTCGCTGAATCGGACCGCGTCACGGTCACGAGCAGCCGTCTCCTTCGCGGTGTGGCGCACCTGCGGATGGCCGAGACCTTGATCGTCGACCTGGACGAACGGCTCACCGATCTCGGCTTCTTGCGAGAGGTGCCGCAGTTGAGGGCTCTGGAACTGAGCGACGTCGCCACGGACTCCCTGAAGGACGTGGAGGCGTTGCCTGCCCTGAAACGCCTCTTTATCTCACTCGACACGTCACGCCCCATGGGCTTGGAGGCTCTCGGCGAACTTCCGCGACTGAGCGATCTCACGCTCTGGAACGTCGAGTTCGACGATCCGAGCTTCCTCGACCGGATCCCGCGCCTGAAGTCGCTCGGACTGGAACTTCCGGCGCACGACCAATCCGACTGGGCGGGCCCGCTGTCCCGGCAAACCGAGCTGCGTGAGCTGGTTCTCCATCGCGACCGCCTGCCCATCCCGCCGGTGGCGTTCGCCGGAATGCGGGACCTGGATTGGGTGTCGTTGGCCTCCGTCACAGGGGTCAGCGATTGCCTGGACGCTCTGGCGCAGTCCTCCCCTGCTCTGACGAGGCTCCAGCTCACCGGCCCCACCCGCTTGGACCTGGCGGAGCTCGACCGCTTCCGCCTGCACAGCCTCTGGCTGAGGAACATCGACATCGGGGATCTCACTCCGCTCCGCGGCCATGAGCACCTTGTCACGTTGGGCGTGGATCATTGCGACCGGCTGCCCGACCTCGCACCGCTCGCGAGCCTTCCCCGGCTCCGGACGTTGCGTCTCCTGGACGCGGCAGAGGAGATCGACCTCAGCCCTCTTGCCGGGAACCCCGACCTCAACGTGATCCTCAGGACCGGTCAGCGGGTCGCGAACGAGCAGCTGCTGCCCGGCACGATCAAGATCCGGCGCCTTTGACGGGCCCCTCGCCGCCCATCAAAACGGCTGGGGTAACGTCGGCTCTCTCCCCGCACGATCAAGCCGCACGATCAAGGAGAGACGCATGGTCCACAAAGCCGTCATCCCCGTGGCCGGCCTCGGCTCCCGGCTGCTGCCGCTGACCAGGGCACTGCCCAAGGAGATGCTGCCGATCGGCGACAAGCCCGTCATCGAGCACACCATCCGGGAGCTCGTGGACTCCGGCATCGACGAGATCACCATCGTCACCTCGTCCCGCAAGGACCTCATCCAGCGGCACTTCGCCCCCGACGCCGACCTCGAGCTCCAGCTCCGCGCCGCGGGCAAGGACGACCTGGCCGACGCGGTGGCGGAGCTGTCGTCGCTGGCCCACATCACGTACCTGTACCAGAACGGCCCCTACGGCAACGGCACGCCCGTGCTCAACGCCGCCCGCGTCATCGGCGACGAGCCGTTCATGGTGCTGTGGGCCGACGACGTGTTCGTGGCCGAGGTGCCCAGGGCCAAGCAGCTCAAGGCCGCGTACGACGCCACCCACGCCCCCGTGCTGGCCCTGATGCCGATGGCCGTCGAGGACGCCTCGCGGTACGGCGTGCCGATCGTCAAGGAGGACCTCGGCGGCGGCCGCCTGCTGATCTCCGGGCTGGTGGAGAAGCCCTCCCCCGAGCAGGCCCCCTCCCGGTACGCCGCCATCGGCGGATATGTCGTCACCCCGGGCGTCATCGAGGAGCTCCACGAGCAGACACGCAGGTGGCAGGAGAACCCGCAGGGCGAGATCTACCTCACCGACGCCCTGCACCGGCACGCCGCGGACCACCCGGTGTACGGGCAGGTGATCGACGGCACCTGGTGGGACACGGGCTCGCCGCTCAACTACCTCAAGGCCCAGTTCGCCGCCGCGCTCGCGCACCCGAGGTTCGGGCCGGAGCTGCGCAAACTCGCCCAGGAGAGCGGCTGACATCTTGGGGTTTCCGGTTGGGTTTTTTCCGGCGAGATGATTGTCTGACCGAAGGAACTACGAGGAGGACACCGGTGAGCCGTCAGATCGTTTCCATCGTGGGTGGCAAGGAGACGGGAAGCGCCACCACGTACCCGTCGACCAACCCGGCGCGCCCCGGCGAGGTCGTGGCCCACGTCGGGCTGGCCGACGCCGGCACGTTCGCGGCCGCCTGCCGCACCGCCAAGGAGGCCCAGCGCGAGTGGGCCAAGGTGCCGGCGCCGGTGCGCGGCCGGGTGATCGCCTCCATCGGCCGGCTGGTCGAGGCCAACGCCGAACGGCTGGCCCACCTGGTGACGCAGGAGATCGGCAAGCCGTACGCCGAGGCCCTCGGCGAGGTGCGGGAGATCGTCGACACGTGCGACTTCTTCCTGGGCGAGGGCCGCAGGCTGTACGGGCAGACGGTCCCGTCGGAGATGCCGGCCAAGAACCTGTTCACGTTCCGCAACCCGATCGGCGTGGCGGCGGTCGTCACCGCGGGCAACTTCCCGGTCGCCGTCCCCTCGTGGTACCTGGTCCCGGCGCTGCTCTGCGGCAACGCCGTCGTCTGGAAGCCCGCCGAGTACGCCGCCGCCTCCGCGCACGCCATGTACCAGCTCTTCGTGGCCGCCGGGCTGCCCGACGGCGTGCTGAACATCGTGTTCGCCGACGGCGCCGCGACGTACGAGGGCCTGGAGCAGGCGCTCGGCGAGGGGAGCGTGCAGAAGGTCGGGTTCACCGGCTCCAGCGAGGTGGGCCGGAAGATCGGCGAGCTGACCGGGCGGCACCTGCAGTCGGCCTGCCTGGAGCTGGGCGGCAAGAACCCGATGGTGATCATGCCGGACGCCGACCTCGACCTGGCCGTGGAGGGCGCGCTGTTCTCCGGTTTCGGTACGGCCGGTCAGCGCTGCACCAGCCTGGGCACGGTGATCGTGCACGAGAGCGTGCACGACGAGTTCGTGGAGCGGTTCGCGCGGGCCGTGGGCGAGGCCAGGATCGGCGACCCCGAGGAGGACGTGCTGGCGGGCCCGCTGCTCGACCAGAAGTTCGCAGATAGGTACGAGGAGTACCTGACCTGGATCCAGCCCCACCACCAGGTCGTGTCCGGAAATATCGGGAAAATTACGGGGGACAACCCGCGCCGTGACTTCGACGGCGGTAGGGGCCTCTACTATCACCCGGTGGTCGTCGACGGCGTCCGGCCCACCGACCGCCTGTTCCTGGAGGAGACGTTCGGCCCGATCGTCGGCGTCACCACCTTCAGCACCCTCGACGAGGCCATCGAGCTGGCCAACCTGCCCGGCTACGGCCTGTCGAGCTCCATCTACACCACCGACCCGCAGCACGCCTTCCGCTTCCGCGAGGGCATCTCGGCGGGCATGGTCAGCGTCAACAACTCGACCTCGGGCGCCGAGGCCCACCTCCCGTTCGGCGGCAACGGCAAGTCCGGCAACGGCAGCCGCCAGTCCGGCATGTGGGTGCTCGACCAGTTCACCCGCTGGCAGGCGATGAACTGGGACCATTCGGGCCGCCTGCAGAAGGCCCAGATGGACGTCGCCGAGATCGAGCCCGACCTGGCCTTCCGCCTGCCGTGATCAAACGCGAGAACGGGCCCCTCGGAGGCGAGGGGCCCGTTCTTCGTCGCTTGCGGGCGGGTCAGACCTGGCCGGCCTTCGCCAGGGCCGAGCAGCAGGTGTTCACCAGCAGGCGGGTGACCACGTACGGGTCGACGTTGGCGTTCGGGCGACGGTCCTCGATGTAGCCCTTCTTCTCCACCTCGACCTGCCACGGGATGCGCACGGACGCGCCGCGGTTGGACACGCCGTAGCTGTACTTGTTCCACGGGGCGGTCTCGTGGGCGCCGGTCAGGCGGCTCTCGACGCCCGCGCCGTACTGCGTGATGTGCTCCATCGGCTTGTCGCCCTCACCGAGCGCCTCGCAGGCGGTGATGATGGCGTCGTAGCCCTCGCGCATGGCCTTGGTCGAGAAGTTGGTGTGCGCGCCGGCGCCGTTCCAGTCGCCGCGGGCGGGCTTGGCGTCGAGGGTGGCCTCGACGCCGAACTCCTCGGCGGTCCGGTAGAGCAGCCAGCGGGCCACCCACAGGTGGTCGGCGACCTCGAGCGGGCCCGCCGGGCCCACCTGGAACTCCCACTGGCCGGGCATGACCTCGGCGTTGATGCCGGAGATCGCCAGACCGGCGGCGAGGCAGCGGTCGAGGTGGAGCTCGACGATCTCGCGGCCGAAGATGGCGTCGGCGCCGACACCGCAGTAGTACGGGCCCTGCGGGGCGGGGAAGCCGCCCTCGGGGAAGCCGAGCGGGCGGCTGCCCTTGAAGAAGGTGTACTCCTGCTCGATGCCGAACCAGGACTCCTGAGCGGCGTACTTCTCGGCGATCGGGCGGAGCAGAGCGCGGGTGTTGCTGACGTGCGCGTCGCCGTTGATCTCCTCGACCTCGGAGAGGACCAGGACGTTGTCACCGCCGCGAATCGGGTCGGGGCAGACGAACACCGGGCGGAGCACGCGGTCCGACGAGTGGCCCTCGGCCTGGTTGGTGCTGGAGCCGTCGAAGCCCCAGACCGGCGGCTCGGCCCCGTCGGCGAGGATCCTCGTCTTCGAGCGCAGCAGAGCCGTGGGCTCGGTGCCGTCGATCCAGATGTACTCAGCCTTGTAGCTCACGGCGGTCCTTTTCTTCACGGTGTTCACAGCCACGCCGAGTCTTACGGACGGCCGTTTCCCGGTTTTTGCCCGAATGTGAACGCCGTGTTAATCAGGCAACCCAAAGGTAAAAGATGGCGTGGCGCCGAGGGCGCCACGCCATGCGGTCAGAGACGTCGTGTCAGGTACGGCCCTCCGTCCCGTTCCCGTCGTAGCCGAGCAGCCGCATCGCCGTGTCGGGATCCATCGCCGCCGCCAGGAGCTGGGCTCGGGCGTGGGCCTGGTCGCGTTCGCGTTCGGCCTTGGCCTGCGCGGCGCGTACCCCCTTGATCGCGACGAGCGCGAGCCCGGCGCCCACGATCACCGCGACCACCACGACGAACAGCAGGAGCAGCAACCCCGGCGAGGCCACGGTCGAGGTGGCCGCGTTCGTGCCGACGCCCGCCACCGTACCCGTCACCGCGAGCGCCGCGATGATGGACAGCGCCACGAGCCCGAGCAGGCTGGCGACGACCAGCCAGACCCGGCCCGCGCGCCGCGGCGCAGGAGGCGGGACCGCGGCGGCGGTCGGTGTCCCCACCACGACGGGCACGGGCGTGGGAGGCGACGAGGCCGCCGCCCACGGCACGAACTCGGGGCGCTCGGCCGCCTCTCCGTTCACCTCGTGCGTGATGAGGGGCGGAGCCTGGATCACCGAGGGCTGCGCCGCCGGGGACGCCGGCTGGACGGCCGGCACGCCGGGACCGCCGTAGGCGACCGGCTGCAGCTCGACCGGCTCCTCCACGGGCCCGGGAAGGTCCCGCTCGATGTGGCTGTGCTCCTTGTGGGCCCTGGCCGCGTCGCGGTGGTAGTCCTCCAGTTCCTGGCAGAGCTCGTCGGAGGCGTAGATCGTGCCGTCGATGAGCGGCCCGGGCTCCCGGCGGATGATGGCCACCACGTCGTCGCCGTTGAGCGTCTTGTGCGTCTCCAGCGCGTGCGCCACACAGAGGACCTCCCTGCGGTGCTCCTGCAGCAGCTCCTCGGTCTTCTCCAGCAGCCGCACCAGGTTGAACTCGATCCGCTCCCCCAGCACGTCGGGGGTCAGGTCGGGCTGGTTCCTGGCGGGCTCCCGCTCGGTGATGCCGATCGCGCCGCCGGCGCCCGGACGGGCCTTGCGCATGGCCTTGCCGCCCATGATCTCCAGCTCCTGGAGGGCCGGCAGCGAGGTGACGCCGGAGCCCATGCCCCAGTACGACTCCATCATGGCGGTCAGGTACGTGGCCGAGTACAGGTCTCCGGAGACCCCGGAGGAGTTGTCCTCCCCGAAGAACATCCGCTCGCCGGCCAGCGAGGCCAGGGAGACCATGATGTCGGCCTCGTGCTCGGACTTCCACCGGGTGAACTGGTCCTCGGGCTTGATCGAGGCGACCATGCCCAGGTAGTCGGCGCCCTTCTCGATGGTGGCGATGTCGATCTCGAGG
Organism: Nonomuraea sp. NPDC004186; assembly: GCF_053603495.1. Classification (NCBI taxonomy): domain Bacteria; kingdom Bacillati; phylum Actinomycetota; class Actinomycetes; order Streptosporangiales; family Streptosporangiaceae; genus Nonomuraea; species Nonomuraea sp. NPDC004186. The sequence continues at coordinate 222,901 of NZ_JBSGFQ010000001.1, forward strand.
TGGAAGCGGGTCACGTACGCCACGACGGCGTGGCAGGCCTCGTGCACGGCCACGGCGTGCCGCTCGCGCTCGATGTACTCGACGTCCTCGGGCGGGCCGAGCTGCTTGAGCCGCTTGGCCCGCAGCACGTCCGACCAGGTGATGACCTCGCGGCTGTCCCTGATGGCGGTGATCAGCGACTCGTTGACCAGGTCCTTGATCGTGGCGCCGGTGGCGTACGGGGTGATCGTGGCCAGTTTGTCGATCTGCTCGGGGGTGAGCTCGTGCCACACCTTGTCGAAATAGCCCTGGTACGTGCGGACCCGCCCGGCCTTGGACGGGTAGCCGACCTTGTAGATGCGGTCGATGCGGCCCGGCCGCAGCAGCGCCTCGTCGAGCGCGTCGGGCCGGTTCGTGGCCATCATGACGAGGATGCGGTACTTGGGCGGGGGCTTGGGCCGCATGCCGAGCAGCCGGCGGACGAGCCGGTTGAAGAACCCGCGCGGCTTCTTGAGCCCGGACAGCTCGGTGAGCAGCGCCTGCAGCGTGCCCGGGTCGCCCGAGCCGTTCATGCCGCCGCCCATGAAGAACCGGTTGCGCCGCCCCGGCTCGTCGGGCGACTCGCGCCCGGCCCGGAAGGCCAGCACCTGGCGGGTCTCCTCGGACAGGTAGTTGAGCCCGTGGCAGCCGTTCACGCCGGACATGCCGGAGAAGCCGCCCTGCCCGGGCGGGCCCTGCTGGGCGAGGCGGCCGCGCTTGCCGAGCGAGTCGGCCTCGTCGAAGAAGACGATCACGCCGCCGTACCGGAGCGCCAGCTTGCGCAGCTTCCTGAACAGCCCCTTGACCTTGAGGATGCCGACACCCATGAACATGTTCGTGAACGCGCCCGGATCCACGAACACGTACGGCTTGCCGGTCTCACCCGCGACGGCCTCGGCCATGAGGGTCTTGCCGGTGCCCGGCGGCCCCCACAGCAGCAGGCCGCTGGGGACGTACCCGCCGCGCCGCTCGATCTCGTCGGGGCGCTCGAGGAAGACGATGTTCTCCCGGACGCGCTCGACCACGTGGTCCTGCCCCCACACGTCGTGGAAGCGGGTCTTGATGTCGTCGGGGAAGTACGTCTCCACGCCGCCCCTGGACAGGAACCAGAACAGGCCCACGAACTGGATGATGACCACGAAGAACAGGAAGACGATCTGGATCAGGAACGGCATCGCGTTCCAGAGCAGCGCCGGCGCCTGCATCACCGCCACGAACGGGCTGACGTCCAGCACCGCCCCCAGCACCAGGGCCGTCAGCACCACGAAGAAGGTGACCTTGAGCGCCCGCGAGAGCCGGTACCTCGTCCAGTCGTCGAACCGCCGGTGCGTCCAGCGCTCGAACCCGCCGAACACCCGGTGGCTCCAGAAGCGGTGGTAGGCCGACCAGTGCTCGCTGACCAGGAAGTGGAGTTGCCGCACGACCTCCACGCCGAGCAGCCAGAAGATCCATGGGTATTCGTACGCGATCTTCTGGGCCGCCTCGGGGAACGCGACGACGCCCTGCCAGTCGGCCATCACCTTCCACGTGAGGATGAGGAAGGCCACCACCAGGGCGATGAGGAATTTGCTCCGGTCCCAGAACTGCATCTTCTTTCTGGTCACGGATTCGGGGTCGGAGGGCCCGCTGCCGGGGGCACGCAGCCCTTCATGGTGATTGGTCGTGGTCAATGGTGCTCCCTCATCCAGGCAGCCGGAGCAGCTTGAACGTACTCTCGATCTTGTCGAACTCGGCGGCGCGCTTCCGGAAACAGACGGATTGGCAGCCGATGAGCATGACGGAGACCGTGGCGCCCTTCTCGTCGAGGATGGCGGTCTGGTCGAACGTCTGGACGTCCTCGCCGATCTGGTATTCGAAGCGGACCCGGACTCCCCTCGCGCCGTTGTCCATCGTCATGACCTCGTCGTTGAGGAGCGCGAAGTTCTTGAACATCGACGGCTGGCCTGTCGCCATGGCCTGCTGCGCGTAGAGCTCGCGCATCTGCGAGGTCACCGGCAGCACGAAGTCGCGCAGCCGGTTCAGTGAGATGGCGTCCCGCTGCTCCTCCGTGAGCTGGTGCACGGTGGCGTAGACGAACGGCTCCGTCGAGCCCAGCAGGTGGTTGACGGACGGCTCCGCGGACTGGTCGAACGCGGTGGACCACACCCGCTGGGCCCGGAGGAGGGCCGCCACCGAGTTCGGCTGGTCTCCGGACAGGTACAGCTCAATGGGGTCGGCGTTGAGCTGCGTGAACGAGGACGGCACCTTGAAGTAGGTCGTGCCCGCCGAGTCGCGTACGTAATGGAATTCGGGCTGTCCGGCGCACGCGGACAGCATCAGGATCGCGACCGTGACCGCGATCAAACCCCGTGCCTTTTTCACCAGGGCTTACCTCCGCTTTACGGACCAACGGAGTTGTTGTGCCCGCTTTCCGACACAATGAGCGCGAAGCGGAGGGAAAAATCTTGACCAAATCTTGGCCGTGCCTTGGCTTTACTTGTTACAGATCAATTAAGGCTTTGTGCACGGTCCGTAGCGCTCCGTGGCGGGTCACCCTGGGGGCGGTTCAGGTGGCTACAACGTTCATGCAACCCCCATTGGTTCATCTGGGGAAGTAGCGAAAGATATGAGGATCCCTTCCGACCGCCCCGGGAGCGCACAATGTCAGAACCCGCAATGGAGACCGTCGACTCCTTCGGCATGACAGCGGAACGACAGTTCGCCGAGGTCTGGTCGAGGACGGTCCTGTCGGTGCGGGAGCGCCGCCTGCTCCTTCTCGGGCTGCTCGTCGGCCAGGGACTCCACGAGCAGACGGACGTCCATCTCGACACCGCGCTGCGCTCGTGCGAGCTCACCGAGACCGAGTTGCGCGAGGTGGTCGTCTTCCTCACCCTCTACGCGGGCTGGGCCCGGGGCAGCAAGCTGAACGACCAGGTCGAGGGGCTGATCGAGCGGGTCAGGCAGGCTCGATCCGGTAGATCGGACCACGCAGGCTGAGCGCGTACAGCTCGCCGTCATGCCCCTCGCCGAACGACGAGAGCTGCTCGACCCTCCCGACCTCGGCCCCATCGGTCGGCCCATCGGCCGGTGCGGCCTTGATCCAGCCGGCGCAGAAGTCTCCGTACAGGAACCGGCCCCGCAGCCAGGGGATCTTCTCGCCGCGGTAGACGTATCCGGCGATGACGGAGCAGTTCCCGCCCTCCCCCAGGGGATACGTGATCACCGGGTCGACCATGTCGCGGCCCTTCGCGCCCCGGAAGCGGCTCTTGCCCTCGCGGGTGTTCCAGCCGTAGTTCTCGCCGCCCCGTGACCCGGCCGGCTGGTGGTCGACCTCCTCCCAGGCGTTCTGCCCGACGTCGCCGATCCACAGGTCTCCCGTGCCGCGGTCGAAGCCGAACCGCCAGGGATTGCGAAGCCCGTAAGCCCATATTTCGGGCTTTGCGCCTTTCTTGTCGGCGAACGGGTTGTCCTCCGGGACCTTGTACGGCCGGCCGCCGCGCGGGTCGATGCGCAGGATCTTGCCGAGCAGGGTCGTCAGGTCCTGGCCGTTGCCCTGGGGGTCGCCGGCGCTGCCGCCGTCGCCGAGCGCGATGTAAAGGTGGCCGTCGGGGCCGAAGGCGAGCTGGCCGCCGTTGTGGTTGGGGTAGGGCTGGTCCTGGGTGAGCACGTCGCGCCTGGCCGTGGCCCTGGAGCCGTCGAAGGCCCATTCGGTGACGTGGGTGTCGCCCCGCGCGTCGGTCCAGTCGAGGTAGACCCAGCGGCCGGAGGGGTGGAACGCGACGCCGAGCAGGCCCTGCTCGTTGCCGCCGCTCACCTCGCGGGACAGGTCGATCACGACGTCTCCGTCGGAGGTGCGCAGCCTGCCGGTCTGCTCGGCGACATAGAGGCGGTCGTCGCCCTTGCGCACGGCGAACGCCACCGGCTGCTCCAGCTTGGCGATCTGCTTGAAGCGTAACTCCCCGCGCTCCGGAGGCTGCGTATCGGTGGGCTCCGGCGTCGGGGCGGCGCTCTCCACGGGGTCGAGCGGGGCCGGCGCGGGCTCCTGCGCGCACGCGGTGAGGGTCACGAGGACGAGGGCCGTCGAGGCCGCCACGAGTCGCACGAGGCCCATCCTCGCACGGCATTAGGGTTCAGGTATGCCTACCGCATTGATCACCGGCGCGACCTCCGGCCTCGGCGCCGCCTTCGCCCGGCGCCTGGCCGCCGACGGCTTCTCGCTCGTCCTGGTGTCCCGTGACGAGCGACGGCTCTCCGAGAGCGCCGACCAGCTCAAGCTCAGGTACGGCGTCGGCGTCGAGGTGCTGTCCGCCGACCTCGCCACCGAGGAAGGGCTGGCCAGGGTGGAGTCCAGGGTCGCCGGCGGCGTCGACCTGCTGGTCAACAACGCCGGGTTCGGCCACCCGGGCCGGTTCCTGGAGGTGCCGGTCGAGGACGAGGTGCGCATGCTCAAGGTGCACTGCGAGGCCGTGCTGAGGCTGACGCTGGCCGCGCTGCCCGGCATGCGGGAGCGCGACCGGGGCGCGATCGTCAACGTGGCCTCGGTGGCGGCGTTCTTCCCGCGGGGCACGTACAGCGCGTCCAAGGCGTGGGTGGTGAACTTCAGCGAGTCGGCCGCGAGCGACGTGGGCAACCCGCGCATCAAGATCATGGCGCTCTGCCCCGGTTTCGTGCGGACCGAGTTCCACCAGCGGGCCTCGATGGACACCTCGGGGATCCCCGGGTTCCTGTGGCTGAAGGCCGACGACGTGGTGCGGGAGACCATGCGCGACCTGGCGCTGGGCAAGCGGGTGAGCGTGCCGGACCTGCGTTACAAGGCCATCGTCGCGATCGGCAGACTCGTGCCGCGCGGCCTGCAGGCCCGCGTCTCGTCGAGCATCGGCCGCTGACCCCGTACCGGTGCCCGGGGTCGATACCGGATCCAATGGAACGGGCCCCCGCCGCGGGAGGGGGTCGCGGTGGGGGCCCGAGCGGTCGTGAGCGAGGCTCACGGCCGGGAATGCAGGAGTCGGCTAGCGGTTGGCCTCGTGGCCGATCGACAGGCCGCTCTCGGGGTCGAAGAAGTGCAGGTTGTGCGTGTCGAGGACCAGGTCGATGTTCTGGCCGGGACGGGCGTGGCTGCGGGCGTTGACGCGGGCGGTCCACAGGGACTTGTCGCCCGACAGCGGCAGCGCGGCCTCTTCGTCGTCACCGGCGTCGGCGGCGGCGACGGTGTCCTTGTGCTCGACCGGCGGGGCGTCGATCAGGAACAGCACGTTGATCTCGGAGCCCAGCTCCTCGGTGACCTCCGCCTTGACCGGCAGGGTGGCCCAGCCGTTGGCGTGGTTGCCGGCCGAGGCCGCGTCCTCGAAGTCGGAGGGGCGGATGCCGAGGATGATCTTCTTGCCGACGTACTGGTCGAGGCCCGGCTTGTCGGTGAAGGTCGAGTCGGGGATCGGCAGCTTGATGCCGGCGAAGGTGACGGCCGCGTCGCCGCCGTCGCGGACGAGCTCGGCGGTGGCGAAGTTCATCGAGGGCGAGCCCATGAAGCCGGCGACGAACAGGTTGACCGGCTTGTCGAACAGGTTCTGCGGGGTGTCGACCTGCTGGAGCAGGCCGTCGCGCAGGACGCAGACGCGGTCGCCGAGGGTCATGGCCTCGACCTGGTCGTGGGTGACGTACACGGTGGTGACGCCGAGGCGCTCGTGCATCTGGTTGAGCGAGGCGCGCATGGAGACGCGGAGCTTGGCGTCCAGGTTGGACAGCGGCTCGTCCATGAGGAAGGCCTGCGGCTCACGCACGATGGCGCGGCCCATGGCGACACGCTGGCGCTGACCACCGGAGAGGGCGGCCGGCTTGCGCTTGAGGTACGTCTCGAGGCCGAGCATCTTGGCGGCCTCGTTGACCCGCTTCTGGATCTCCGGCTTGGGCATCTTGCGGAGCTTGAGGCCGAAGGCGAGGTTCTCCTCGACCGTCATGTGGGGGTAGAGCGCGTAGTTCTGGAAGACCATCGCGATGTCGCGGTCCTTGGGCGGGAGGTGGTTGACCACCTTCTCGCCGATGGCGATCTCGCCGCCGCTGATGTCCTCGAGGCCCGCGATCATCCGGAGCGCGGTCGACTTACCGCAACCGGATGGGCCCACGAGTACCATGAACTCGCCGTCCTTGATCTCAAGGTTGAGCCCGTTCACGGCCTTCACGCCACCGGCGTAGACCTTGTCGACGTTCGTCAGAACGATGGATGCCATGACATTCCTTCGCGCTCCAGGGCGGTGGCCCGGACGTTGTTACCGTGACCCACTCACGTGGATACGTTTTCAAGCATCTCACCCGAAACGGACATCGGTGTCAAGGGTTACCGCGTGACCAGCCCTTGTGGGAACGCGTGTCTTCCCGTTTTCCGGAAACCATGATGGAATCGTTTCCATGGAGAGGCGGGCGACGATCAAGGATGTGGCCGAGGCGGCCGGTGTGGGCGTCGCCACCGTGTCCAGAGTACTGTCGGGCGGCTCGGCCAGTCCGGCGACCAGGGAGCGCGTCCTGGCCGTCGCCGCCCAGCTCGACTACCGCCCGAGCGCCCTGGGCCGCAACCTGCGCCAACGCCGTACGGGCGGCATGGGCCTGCTCGTCCCCGACCTGACCGACACCTTCTACGGCCAGCTTTCCGAGGGCGTGCTCGCCTGCGCCCGCTCGGCCGGCGAGCCCGTCGTGATCGGCTCCACGGGCGGCGACCCCGAGCAGGAGGCCGACCTGATCGGCATGCTCCTGGAGCAGAGCGTGGACCGCCTGATCGCCGTTCCGTCGGGCGACGCGGACGCCTGGTCCCCGGTGCTCCGCGCGGGCATGACGGTGGTCTTCGCCGACCGCCTCCCGCTCCAGTCGTCCCCGGAGGACGTGCGGGCGGCGGCCGTGGCCGACCTCATGGCCCTGGACGGCCTCTCCGCCGCCGCACCGGCCCGCCCGCTGGACATCCCCGCCGTGGTGGCCGACGACCGGGCCGGCATCCGCACGGCCGTGCGCTACCTGCGCGGCCTGGGCCACAAGCGCATCGCCTTCCTCGGCGGCCCCGGCCAGGAGAGCCGGGTGAACGCCTTCAGGGAGGCCGTGGGGGCGCCGGTGGACGAGGAGCTCGTCGTGTTCGGCACCGGCAGCCGCGACTCCGCCTACGCCGCCGCCTCGGGCCTCTTCCAGAGCCGCCCCGACCTGTCGGCCGTGGTCGCCGGGGGCAACGTGCTGGGTGAGGCGGCGGTGCTCGCGGCCAGGGAGCTGGACCTGCGGGTGCCCAGGGACGTGTCGCTGGTGATGTACGACGACGTGCCCTGGGCCGAGCTGTGCTCCCCGCCCCTGACGGTGATCGCCCAGCCGGGCCGCGACATGGGCTACCGGGCGGCGGAGCTGGTGCTCCGGGCGGGCGCCAGGAAGCCGCGCAGCGTGGTCCTGCCGACGGAGCTCATCATCCGGGGCAGCTGCGGCCCCCACCGCTAGCGGGCTCCACCTCCCGTGTAGCGGCGGGGCAGGATCATGATCGGGTTGTCGTCGAGGATCACGTCCGGCGGGCCGAACCGCGCCGCGACCTCCCTGATCTCCGGCTCGTCCAGCATCAGCAGGCGCCCGTTCTCGATGAAGAGCTCCCCGTCCACCAGCACGGTGGGCCGGTCGACCTGGCAGTCGCAGTGCGCGAAACCCGGGCCCGTCGTGACCGGCTCCCCGTCGGTCAGGCCGTCGATGCCGCAGTAGAAGGCCCCGGCGTGCTTCTCCCGCTCGAACTGGTTCCCCCCGGCCACCCGCACCTTCGGGTTGAGCCCGATCAGGCCGTGGCGCATGTAGAAGCCGCCGGGCGCGTAACGCCGCAGCTGCTCGGCCGCGACCCCGCCCTCGATCTTGCGTACGAGGTTGCCCTCCAGGGTGATGCGCAGGGACTCCTCCGGCACGCCGGTGACCGTGCTGTCCTCGATCATGAGGACGCCCTCGGTGTCCGTCGGCCAGAAGTTGGCGCCCCCGTACGGGAAGGGCCGCCAGTCCCCGGGCCGCATCGCGCCGGGGTCCGGGTCGAACGCCGGCCCGGAGAACGTCACGTCCGTCCCCCGCGCGGACGTCACCCGGATCGAGCGGGCGCCCGACATCTGCCCCAGCGTCCGGCGCAGCAGCGCGTAGAAGACCTCGGCGGGCAGCCGCCCGCCGGTGAGCAACGCCCCCGCGGTGGCCGTCATGTGCAGGGACAGGAAGCGGGAGGAGCGTGACTTGATCTGGTCGAAGAAGAGCGGCGCCGTGTGCACCTCGCCCCACCAGGTGCCGCTGATCACCAGGTCGGCCTCGCGGAAGGCGGCCGTCTCGATGTGCAGCGACGCCTCCCTGTCCCACCCGCCGGGGCTGAACGGCGGCACGGACAGGATGCGCACGTCGGCGTCCCGGTAGGCCGCGGCCGCCGCGATGGCCTGGACGACGACGGGGTCGACGGTGTGCTCCATGAGCAGCAGCACGCGCTCCCCCGGCTGGAGCCCGGTGTAGTCCAGCAGGTTCCGGACGCCGGGCATCAGCTCCACGATCGAGTACGGTCCCACGGCCGGCTCGGTGGCATAGCTGAAGGGCGAGCCGGCGTACGGATTGATCGTCATCGCGTGCTCCCTGCGGGACGTCAGGCCAATGCCTGGACCCCTACCCGTCACGGAGTGCAATCACACGATTACGGAACCCAGCGGCGGAATCCTCCCTCGGAGTTGATCACCTGCCCGGTGATCCAGGCGGCCTCGTCCGAGGCGAGCCAGCGCACCACCCGGGCCACCTCCTCCGGCCGCCCCCAGCGCCCGGCCGGGAGCGAGCGGCCGACGTGCCGGGCGAGCTCGGGGTCGGCCCAGCCCGTGTCGACCGGCCCCGGATTGACGGTGTTGACGGTGATGCCCCGGTCCGCGAGCGCGTCGGCCAGGCTGGCCGTCATCTGGTGGATCGCGCCCTTGCTGATCGCGTACGGCAGCTCGTCCGGCATCGGCGCCAGATGCTGGCCCGAGGTGAACATGATCACTCTGCCGCCGGAGCGCCGGTCGTCGTGCTGGGCCGCGAACGCCTGCGTCAGCAGCGCGCTGGCCCGGGCGTTCACCGCCCACGACAGGTCCAGCTCGGCGGCCGTCAGCTCCGCCAGCGACTGCCGGTTGCTGCGGGCGTGGTTGGCCACGAGCACGTCCACGTGCCCGAACCTGCCGACCGCCTGCTCCATCACCCACGCCGGCGCCGCCGGGTCCGCGAAATCGGCCTCCACGTGGTGCAGCCGATCGCCGACGCCGCCCAGCGAGTCCAGCACGCCGTCCATGCCCGCGGGATCGCTGCCCCACGGCTGCTCGGCGTCGTGCGGGGTCCACGACTGCACCAGCACCTTCGCGCCCGTCGCCAGCAGCTCGCGCGCGATGGCGTAGCCGATCCCGATCCGCCTGCTCACGCCGGTCACCACGGCGACCCTCGTCTCGGACATCATCCGATCATCCTCGCCGCCCGCTCGCGAGGCGTCGAAGGATTTTCCGCTCAGAGAAGCTTCTCGATGGCGGACGTGACCGCGGGGTCGTCCGGGGTGGTGCGGGGGCGGAAGCGGGCCACGACGGCGCCCTCCCGGTCCACCAGGAACTTCTCGAAGTTCCACTGCACGTCGCCCGCCTCGCCCTGCTCGTCGGCGGTCCGCGTCAGCTCCTCGTAGAGCGGGTGCCGGTCGGGGCCGTTGACGTCGGCCTTCTCCAGGAGCGGGAAGTCCACGCCGTACGTCGCCGAGCAGAACGCCTGGATCTCCTCGGCCGTACCCGGCTCCTGGCCGGCGAACTGGTTGCAGGGCATGCCGACCACCGTGAAGCCGCGCGGGCCGTACTGCTCCTGAAGCTTGACCAGGGCGCCGTACTGCGGGGTGAGGCCGCATCGCGAGGCCACGTTGACGACGAGGACGGCCTTGCCGGCCGCCAGCTCTCCGAAGGTGGTGGGGGCGTCGTCGAGGGTGTGGAGCTGGATGTCAGTGAGGCTCATGAACCGCACCCTACGCCTCCGGAACGTGATTCGGTCTCGCACCCTCCCCCGTCGCGGGGCTGCTAGGCTCGCGGCGGCGCGAGAGGCGCCTGATCGCTCCGGAGCGAAGGAGGTTGATGAATATGGCTGCCGGCAGTCGTCATCAGCGTGCCCTTCTCCGGCCCGCGCGAGCCTAGAGCGCGGTCCGGTCGTATCAACGACCTGGAGTCACAAGTGTCTTCTTTCTTCTCGGTGGCCGGCACCGACCTGACCACCGACCGTCTCGTCCTGCGTTCCTGGACCTCCGGCGAAGCCGACGCCGTCCTGCACGGCACCCGTTCCGCGCACTGGGCCGACGACTTCCCCGCCGAGGGTGACCACGTCATCGCCGGCCTGTTCGCCGAGCACCCCGCGTGGCTGGACGAGTACGGCCACCGCCAGATCATCGAGCGCGACGGCGGTCTCGTGGTCGGCTCCATCGGCCTGTTCTGGCCGCCCGCCGACGGCACCCTGGAGATCGGGTACGGCATCGTGGCCTCCCGCCGGGGCCGCGGCTACGCTCCCGAGGCGGCGCGCGCGCTGACGGAGTTCGCCCTCACGGCGCCGGGCGTGCACACGGTGTGCGCCGGCGTCGAACTGTCGAACCCGGCCTCGATCAGGGTCCTGGAGAAGGCGGGCTTCCAGCGGTCACACACGGACGCCGAGGCGAACACGGCCCGGTACGTGACCACGTCACCGGCCCAGCGGTAACGGCCCGACGGGGATCGGCGGCACCCCACCGCCGATCCCCCCGCCCACGTGCCGGCGCAACGCCCCAGTCCGTCGGCGCACCTGGTTTTCAGATACGCGAGGCCAGCGCCCCCAGATGCGCGCGTCGCGGTCGGAGCGAGCGGGGGTTTCGGGGGATCGAAAGGAGGCGGAGCCCCCTTGGGAGGCGCTGTCTGGAGCCCCGAGCGCGAAGCGCCCGTCGTGGAAGGCCGTGCTTACCCGCGGCTCCCGCCCGGTCAAACCCCATAGTTGGTCGCGGTTTGCGGCAAGGCCCGTTCAGCCGGACGGCGGGGCGGGCAAGGCCGGGCCTGCGAGAGGGACTTTTATCCGCAACGCTCGCGCAAACACCTCTCCAGCGCGTGTCGAGATGGACGACCCGCGGTGACCGAACGTAATAGGAATCGTGCTAGAGGACACGTCGCGGCGCCCTTCGGGCCGCCCAGCGGGATCGGGCGGTGCCAGATTCCCGGAGGGCCGCGCGGACCCTCCGCGTCCGAGCCACGGACGCGGATCGGCAGGGGCGCCCGATGCAAGTGCGCCTGTCCGCACGCGACCCGACAGCAAGGATCGATTTGGACAGCAAACGCGCGCTCGTCAGTGTCACCGCGCTCACCGCGTTCACCGCGTTCACCGCGATCGGGGCACCCGCGGCCTGGGCCGACCGCCCGCCCGTGGTGCGGATCGGGACCTGGACGACGAAGGCGCAGCCCAAGGTGGCGGTGGCGACGCCCAACAAGAACAAGAGGATCGCGCTGGACCAGGTGGTCCAGCGCTCGTGGAACCTGCAGGAGTTCCGCTGCCTGGACAGTCTCTGGACCAGGGAGAGCAACTGGAACCATCACGCACTCAACCGCTCGTCCGGCGCGTACGGCATCCCGCAGGCACTGCCCGCGGGCAAGATGCGCGGCGCCGGCCGCGACTGGAAGTCCAACCCGGAGACGCAGATCCGGTGGGGACTGTCCTACATCAAGGGGAGGTACGGCAGGCCGTGCGGCGCCTGGGGACATTGGAGATCGCACAACTGGTACTAGCCGAAGGCGGGAGAGGGCACCCGGGGCTCACCGGGTGCCCTCCCTGCGCGCCACGTGCACCTCGATCGCCTGGATGAGCAGCTCCAGCCCGAACTCGAACTCCGCCTCGTGATCGCACTGATCCAGCAGCGGCGCCAGTGAGTGGACCTCGGGGAACAGCGCGGGATCGACTCCCTCGGCCTTGACGAGCCGGTTGTGGACGGGCGCGAACGTCGGCGTCACCCCCACCTCCCGCAGCAGCGAGCCCACGATGTACGCGATGAACATCCGCAGCATCCTGACCGCGTCCGCCCCGTCGAACCCGGCGCCGCGCAGCGTGGCCAGCGCCCGTTCGACCGGCAGCAGCCCGGCCGTGGAATGGAGCTGGCGGCTGACGACCACCATGGTCGAGCGCGGATGGTCGTGGGCGATCTGGCGGAACGCCCGAGCCTGCATGCGCACCCGCTCGGTCCAGTGCGCGCCGGGGTCGTCGGTGAACTCGATCTCGCTCAGCACCGCCTCGGCCACCCCGTTGAGCAGGGCGTCCTTGTTGGGCACGTGGTTGTAGAGGGACATCACACCGACGCCGAGCTCGGCCGCGATGCGCCGCATGGAGACCGCGTCGGCGCCCTCGCGCTCGATGAGGTCGATGGCCGTGGCGACGATGCGGCCTCGCGAGAGGGGCTCCGTAGGCATACCTCATTCTATTGACGTACGTACGGTGTACGTGGAACTCTCGGAAGGCGGACATACGTACGGTGTACGTAACCCCCTTGGGAGGTTCCATGTCGACCCACGACCTCTACACCATCCCCGCCGAGCTCTCCACGTGGAACGTCGAGATGGCCGGGGCGAGCCGATTCACCTGGGAGTACGACGACGGCCGGGATCGCATGCTGGCCCTGTACCAGAAGGGCAAGGACAAGCAGTGGGACTCGACCAAGCGCATCGACTGGGACCTCGAGGTCGATCCGTACGACGTCCTGGGCGTCCCCGACCAGACCATCGCGATCCACGGCACCCCGCTCTGGGAGCGGATGAGCGAGCAGACCCGTAACGAGGTGCGGCGGCACGGCGCGGCGTGGCAGTTCTCCCAGTTCCTGCACGGCGAGCAGGGCGCGATGATCTGCTCGGCCAAGATCGTGGAGTCGGTCCCCGATCTCGACTCGAAGTTCTACGCCGCCACCCAGACGATGGACGAGGCGCGCCACGCCGAGACGTACGCGCGCTTCCTCCAGGAGAAGGTGGGCCTGGCGTACCCGATCAACGAGCACCTCAAGGCCCTGCTCGACAGCACGCTGAGCGACTCCCGCTGGGACATGCCGTATCTCGGCATGCAGGTGCTCATCGAGGGATTGGCGCTGGCGGCGTTCGGGGTGATGCGCGACATCACGACCAAGCCGCTGCCCAAGCAGATCCTCGCGTACGTGATGCAGGACGAGGCCAGGCACGTGGCCTTCGGCCGGATGGCGCTGCGCGACCACTACCGGAACCTGTCGGAGAGCGAGCTGCGCGAGCGCGAGGACTTCGTCATCGAGGGCTGCTACCTCATGCGCGACCGGCTGCGCGGCCGGGAGACCTGGGAGAACCTGGGCCTGTCGAAGGCCGAGGTGGACGAGGCCATGGAGGCCACCGACCACTCCGAATACCTGCGGCTGTTCAGGTCGCTGCTGTTCAGCCGGATCGTGCCGTGCGTCAAGGACATCGGGCTGTGGAGCCCGCGGCTGCGGCAGGCGTACGCGGAGATGGGCGTGCTGGAGATGGCGGGCCAGTCCCTGGATGCCCTGATGCGCCAGGACGAGGACATCGCCGACAGGCTCGACGCGGAGCGGTTCACCCAGGAGGAGGCCGAGCGGCACGCCGAGGTGGCCGAGACCGTCGAGCTCGGCAAGTCCTAGAGCCGCGTCGCGTCGGGGGCGGGCAGGCTCTGCGGCAGGCGCAGGATCATCCGGGCCCCGGGGCCGTCCCCGATCTCCAGGGTCCCGCCGTGGGCTTTGGCGATGTCGCGGGCGATCGGCAGCCCCAGCCCGGTGCCCCCGGTGTCCCGCGACCGGGTGTGATCGAGGCGGGTGAACCGCTCGAACACCTGGTCCCGCATCTCCGCCGGGATCCCTGGCCCGTCGTCCAGCACCTCCACCACGGCCTGGTCCGCCCACCCCCGCACGGAGATCCACACCCGGGATTCGCCGTAGCGGTCGGCGTTGGACATCAGGTTCGTCAGCAGCCGGGCGAGCCGGAGCCGGTTGCCGCGGACGAAGAGTCCGGGCTCCACGTCCATCGTCAACGGCAGCCGGCAGGGGTGTCGCGCGACCTCCTCCTCGACCAGCTTCCCCAGCTCGATCCGCTCCTGCTCGGGCTGCACCCCCGCGTCCAGCCGGGCCATCAGGAGCAGGTCGTGGACGATGTCCGACAGCCGCTCGGCGTCCTTGATCGCCGCCCGCCACTCGCCCTCGTGCGGGTCCGCGAGCCCCGCCTCCAGGCGCACCAGGAGCCCGGTGATCGGCGTCCGCAGCTCGTGGGAGGCGTCGGAGACGAAGCGCCGGTGCCGCGCCACGGCGTCCTCCAACCGCTCCAGGGTCTCGTTGACCGTGGCGGCCAGTTCGGCGACCTCGTCCTGCGTGTCGGGCACGTCGATGCGCCGGCTCAGGTCCTGGGCGCTGATGCGGGCCAGCCCGGCCCTGATCCGCTCCACGGGGGCCAGCACCCGGCCGACCCCGTACCAGGCGCCCCATCCCGTCAGCGCCACCAGCACCGCACCGAAGGCGGTCAGTATCAGGGGCAGGAACGGCGAGCTCAGCAGGAACGGCTCCCGCAGGGCGGCGAAGGCGACGACGGACCCGTACGCGCTGGCGGAGTTGCTCGTCCCCACGACGACCATGCACCTGCCGGGACACACCCGGGTCTGAACCCGCAGGTCGCCCTGCTCGGGCCAGGCCCGGGTGAGCGGCGGCTGGCCGGCGAGTCCGGTGCTGGCGGCCAGCACGTGGCCGTCGGAGTTCACGACCTGGAGGAGGTAGACGCCCTTCAGCGGCGGGATGGGGCCGCTGAACCGGTGCTCGGTGATGCTCGTGGACAGGTGCCGGCTGGCGTCGTCAGCCTGCTGGACGAGGTCCGACCGCGCCCGCACGGGGTAGGTCAGCAAAATCGCCAGGACTCCCAGAAGGACGACGGCCCCGAAGACCACCACCGTCGCGATGGTCATCCGGGCCCTGATCGAGCGGCCCAACACCATGGTCGTACTCTGTCACGGAGCGTACAAATCCCAGGTAAAACGGCATATTTGCTCAGCCGTGGAAACGGCGATGCAGTTCGTGGACCTCCTCGGCCAGCTCCGGCACCGGACCCTCGACCACCACCCCGGGCGCGACCTCGTTGACCGGGAGCGTGCGTACGGGCGGCTGCGGGACGCCGAGCTCCGACAGCCACGCGGCGAGCTGCTCCGACGAGGCCGCGTACACGATGCGGCCCAGCCCGACCCACGCGTGGGCGGCGGCGCACATCGGGCAGTGCTCGCCGGAGGTGTAGACGGTGGCGGCCGCCCGCTCCTCTGGTGTCAGGTGCGCCGCCGACCAGCGGGCCAGCGCGAACTCCGGATGCTGCGTGTTGTCGCCGGAGGCCACCCGGTTGTGGTCCTCGGCCAGCACGGCCCCGTCGCCGGAGACCAGCACCGACCCGAACGGCTGGTCGCCCACCTCCAGCGCCCGCGCGGCCAGCTCGACGCAGCGGCGCAGGTGCGGCATCTCCGATTCAGCGATCATGAGTCCCCCATCCTAGACGGCCGCCGAGCAGGGCCAAGAACATACCCCAACAGATCACAACAAAAGTAACGGTCAGCCGAATGTGCAAGATCTTTCACTGTTTCCGCACGTCACGTACAAGAACCGCACTCTTCGGGCTACTGAAAATCGGTTGAACCCTCGTATTAGCCTAGAAGGGATGCCTCCCGATACGCACATACCTCAACGTCCCCTGCTCTCCTCCAACTCCCTGTGGCGGATGAAGTCCTACCTCCGCCCCTACGTCGTCAGATTGGTGTTCATCTGGCTGGCGGCGATCGTCGGCATCGCGGCCGGCATCGCGCTCCCGCTCATCAGCGAGAAGGTCATCGACGGCCCCGTGGCCCACGGGGACTCCGGCGCGCTGCTCCCCCTCGGGCTGCTCGCGATCGGCGTCGGCGTCGTCGAGGCCCTGCTGATCCTGCTGCGGCGGTGGGCCCAGGTGAAGCCGGTGCTCGGCCTGGAGACCGCGATCCGCGACGACCTCTACGAGCACCTGCAGCGGCTGCCCATGGGCTTCCACGGCGACTGGCAGTCCGGCCAGCTGTTATCCCGGGCCACGACCGACCTGTCGACCATCCGGCGCTTCCTCGGCTTCGGCATGCTCTTCCTGGTCATGAACATCCTGCAGCTGATCACGGTGACCGTGCTGCTGCTGAACAAGTACTGGCCGCTCGGGCTGCTGGTGCTGGCCTCGGCCGTGCCGATCGTGTGGCTGTCGCTGCGGTTCGAGAAGCGCTACATCAAGACCTCCCGCCAGGTGCAGGACGAGCAGGGCGACCTCGCCACGCTCGTCGAGGAGTCCGCCCTCGGCATCCGCACGATCAAGGCCTTCGGCCGCCGCCACTACGTCTTCGACCGCTACGACGAGGGCGCGCTCAAGGTCTACGGCACCTCCATGGACAAGGCCCGGCTGCTGGCCAAGTTCTTCGCCTTCCTCGAGATCATCCCCAACATCACGCTGGCCCTGGTGCTGCTGCTGGGCGCGCTGGCCGTCGGCACGGGCTCGCTGACGCTGGGCGCGCTGGTCGCCTTCACCACGCTGATGCTCCAGCTCGTCTGGCCGATCGCGAGCCTGGGCTACATCCTCGCCATGGCGCAGGAGGCCATGACCTCCGCCGACCGCCTCATGGAGGTCATGGACACGGTGCCCGCCATCGAGGGCGGCACGCGGACCATCGACGGGCCCCGCGGCCACCTGCGCTTCGAGGGCGTCGGGTTCCGCTTCCACGACTCCGAGGAGCCGGTGCTGCGCGACGTCTGGCTGGACGTGCGCCCCGGTGAGACGGTGGCCGTCGTGGGCGCGACCGGCTCCGGCAAGACCACGCTGACCGCCCTGGTGCCGCGGCTGATCGACCCCACCGAGGGCCGCGTCACGATCGACGGCTACGACGTGCGCGACCTGGAGCTGACCAGCCTCCGCTCGGTGGTGGCCACGGCGTTCGAGGAGCCGACGCTGTTCTCGATGAGCGTGCGGGAGAACCTCACGCTCGGCCGGCTCGACGCCACCGACGAGGAGTTGGCCGAGGCCATCCAGACCGCGCAGGCCATGTTCGTGTACGACCTGCCGTGGGGCCTCGACACCCGCATCGGCGAGCAGGGCCTGTCCCTGTCCGGCGGCCAGCGGCAGCGCCTGGCCCTGGCGCGGGCCGTGCTGAGCCATCCGCGGATCCTCGTGCTCGACGACACCCTCTCCGCGCTCGACGTGGAGACCGAGGCGCTCGTGGAGGAGGCGCTGCGGCACGTGCTGCGTGACGCGACCGGCATCGTGGTCGCCCACCGCGCCTCGACCGTGCTGCTGGCCGACAAGGTGGCGCTGCTGCGGGGCGGCACGATCACGCACGTCGGGCAGCACCACGAGCTGCTGGCCCAGGTGCCCGAATACCGCGAGCTGCTGGCCCAGGACGCCGACTTCGACGACGCCGCGGAAGGAGCGCTGCGATGACCACGACCACCACGGCGTCCTGGCGGGGCGTGTCCTCCGAGGACCAGGACGAGCTGCCGGAGAAGGTGTCCGTCCTGCTCCGGGAGCGCTCCCGGCGGCTGCTCGGCGAGCTGCTCAGGCCGTACCGGAAGAAGATCGGGCTGCTCGTCGCGATCGTCGTCGTCTCCAACGCGGCCGGGCTCTCGATCCCCTTCCTGGTCTCCATCGGGATCGACGAGGGCATCCCGCCGATCACGAGCGGGGCCGGCCCCGCGGTCCTGCTGACCGTGGTCGGGGTGATCCTGGCCGCGGCGATCACGCAGGCGCTCACGCGCCGGGCGTTCCTGACGCTGTCCGGCCAGATCGGCCAGGGCACCCTCCTCGAATTGCGCAGGAGGGTGTTCGACCACTTCCAGCGCCTGTCGCTGAGCTTCCACGAGCAGTACACCTCCGGGCGGGTCATCTCGCGGCTGACCTCGGACGTCGAGGCCATCGCGGAGCTGCTCCAGTCGGGGTTCGACGCGCTGGTCAAGGCCGTGCTGACCATGGCGGGGACGGCCGTGCTGCTGCTGGTGCTGGATTTGCACCTGGGCCTGCTGGCGCTCGTCCCGCTGCCGTTCCTGCTGCTGTTCACCCGGTGGTTCCGGACGCAATCGGCGATCGTCTACCGCCGTACGCGGGAGACGGTGGCGCTGGTGATCGTGCACTTCGTGGAGTCGATGACCGGCATCCGCGCGGTGCAGGCCTTCCGCAGGGAGCCGCGCAACCAGGAGATCTTCGAGCAGCTCAACGACGACTACCGGGGCGCGAACGCGCGCAGCATGCAGCTCGGCGCGACGTTCATGACCGGGATCAAGCTGATCGGCAACCTGACGATCGGCGGGGTGCTGCTGTACGGCGGCTGGCTGGCGGTGCAGGGCGAGGTCAAGGTCGGCGTGCTGGCCGCCTTCCTGCTCTACCTGCGCCAGTTCTACGAGCCGATGCAGGAGGTCAGCCAGTTCTACAACACCCTGCAGTCGGCCGGGGCGGCGCTGGAGAAGCTGTCGGGCGTGCTGGAGGAGGAGCCCTCCGTGCCCGAGCCGCGCGAGCCGGCCAGGCTGCCGGACGGCAGGGCGCGCGGCAAGGTGCGCTTCGAGGGCGTCAGGTTCGCCTACGTCGAGGAGATGCCGATCCTGCCCCGGCTCGACCTGACGGTCCCGGCCGGGCAGACGGTGGCGCTGGTCGGGGCGACGGGCGCGGGCAAGACGACGCTGGCCAAGCTGATCTCCCGCTTCTACGACCCCACCGACGGCCGCGTGCTGCTCGACGGCGTCGATCTGCGCACGCTCGACGAGCCGGCGCTGCGCGCGGCCGTGGTCATGGTGACGCAGGAGAACTTCCTGTTCAGCGGTACGGTCGCCGACAACATCAGGTTCGGCCGGCCCGACGCCACCGACCGGGAGGTGCGCGAGGCGGCCAAGGCCATCGGGGCGCACGAGTTCGTCTCGAGCCTGCCCGACGGCTACGACACCGAGGTGGGCAAGCGCGGCGGCCGGATGTCCGCCGGGCAGCGCCAGCTCGTCGCGTTCGCCAGGGCGTTCCTCGCCGATCCCGCCGTGCTGATCCTCGACGAGGCCACCTCCAGCCTCGACGTGCCGAGCGAGCGGCTGGTGCAGCGCGCGCTGCGCACGATCCTGGCCGACCGGACGGCACTGATCATCGCGCACCGGCTCTCGACGGTGGAGATCGCCGACCGGGTGCTGGTGATGGACCGGGGCGAGATCGTCGAGGACGGTCCGCCGGACCGGCTCATCGCGGCCTCGGGCCGGTACGCCGGGCTGCACCAGGCGTGGCTGGAGAGCCTCAGCTAGCTCCCTAGTGGTGCGCCATGGCCACGGCGTTCGCGTACAGCTCGTACCCGACGAACAGCGCCAGGGGCACCCCGAGAGCGATCAGCAACCTGCCGGGCAGGTGGGTCCGCGGCGCGGACACCCTGCCCGGCTCCGGCGTCGCCGCGGCGAGGACCGGCTCGGGCTCCGGATCGGGGGCGGGCACGAGTTCGGGATGCCGCGCCAGATACCCCCTGGGGAACGAGGTCACGTGGTACGCGCCGCAGAGCGGGCAGCAGGTGCCCGACCAGGGCGGCGGCACGGTCACTCCCGCGCTGAGCCAGAGGTCCACCTCGTTGCCGTGCACGTCTGTGAGATGTCTGACGACGAAGTTCTCTTCCCAGACATGTAAGCAACGAAGGCATTCGAAAGGCCACGTCTCGCGGGTGTCGAATCCTTCGGTCACTGGGACCACCCCCCGGCTTCTGATCGCCGTCGATCCCGAGTGTCCGCTTGACTTCGCGCGCCCGCAAGACGGGCCTTATGACACTTTCCGCTATGGAATGCTCACCAAGTGTCAGGTTAGTCGTTCGTAGATGGACTTCCGAACCGGGCTGAGCAGCGGAGTCGCGTCCGGCGTGGGGGGCTCCGCGGGCGGGATCAGCTCCGGATGCCGGGACAGGTAACCGTCCGGGAAGGTCGTGGCCTGCTGACAGCCGCACCTCGGGCACATGACGCCCCCTGGTGACGGCGGCAGCACGGGGAGCCCGCCGTGCAACCAGATCTCCCGCTCGTTTCCGTGACGGTCGTCGATGTGCCTGACGAGGTACTCCTCTTCCCATACGTGCCAGCAACCGCGGCACTCGAAAGGCACGATCCTGTGTTCTTCTTCCAACGAGGTCACCCCCTCACCTCCGAGTGTGTGCCTCCTTCTCCGGATCTGGCAACCGCGCTTACCGAATCGCCAGAACAAAGACGATGGCGCCGGCCACCACGCACATGGTGCCGAGCCAGGCGAACAGCACGTCGAGCCCCGGGTTCAGCGGCTTGCCGCCGTGCAGCGCCTCCTGCACGCGGCGGAACCGCGCGCCGGTCCTGATCAGCAGCACGGCGCCGCAGAGCGCGGCCAGCGCGAACACCACCATCGAGGCCACGGGCAGGCCGTGCCTGAGGGACAGCCCGGCCGCGCCGAGCCCGCCGGTGGCCAGCGCCACGGCCGTGCGCACCCAGGCCAGCCGGGTGCGCTCGCTCTGCAGCCCCTCGTCCCAGATCTCCTTCTCCGGGGTCACCTGATCCGGCCTCGGGCTCAGGCGGCCAGGATGATCAGCACGAGGGCGATCACGGCCACGGCCGCCACGCCGTACCCGAAGACCGCCGCGAGCGCGGGGGGCGGCAGCGGCGCCTGCTGCCGCAGGGCGCGCTGGATGTTGCGCCAGCGCGGATACGCCATGCCCGCCGCGAGCGCGGAGAGCGTCACCAGCACCACGGCCAGCGCGGTACGGATCCACGGCACGAACACGTGCTCGGGCACCGCCGCCATCGCCACCCCACCCGCACTGAGCGCCAGCGCCGTGCTCAGCCAGGTGAGGAAGGTTCGTTCATTGGCCAAGGTGAAACGCGGGTCGGGTTCCATGGGAAAAACGGTAATTCGTCCCCATTTCCCCTAGAGAAGTTGGGATTCAGCCAGTACAGGCCTTGGCCACCTTCTCGGCATAGGCCGCGCTCTCGGTGAGAACCTTCTGGGTGGCGTCCACGGCGTCGTTGACGTTGGTGACGTTGATACCGCTCAGCGTCTTGGCCAGGTCGTCGGAGGCTTCCTTGATCGTGGTGTTGGCGGCCTTGTCGGCCACGTCGTTGAGCTTGGTGGCGGCGTCGTCGAGGGCCTTGTCCATGGCCTTGGGATCGTCGGCGAGCGTCTTGAGCTGGGCACCCAGGTCGGCGACGATCTTCGGGGCTTCGAGGCACGCTTGGGCCTTGTCGATGGTGCTGTTGACCTCACCGCATCCGGCGGCGAAGACACAGACGGCGAAGGCGGCCAGGGGCACGAATCGGCTCTTGAGGAGTCGCATACCTCGACCCTACCCAACGCATTCCAAAGGTTCCCTTGACATCTCCGCCGACGGGCGCCCAAGATTCCAAGCATGTCTTTGGAATCCTCGCGGCGACGGCTCAGCGACCCGGCCGCGATGCGGGCGTTCGCGCACCCGGTGCGGCTGGCGCTGCACGAGCTGCTGCTGAGGGCGGGCGCGATGACCGCCGCCGACGCCGCGCGGGAGGTGGGCATCAGCCAGGCGCTGGCCTCGTACCATCTGCGGCAGCTGGCCAAGTACGGCTTCGTGGAGCAGGCGGCGGCGCGCGACGAGCGCGAGCGGCCGTGGAAGGCGACCGAGACCCTCCAGGAGTGGGACGACGACGCGGCCGGGCCGGAGCAGGCGGCCGCCCGGAGCCTGCTGGAGCAGGTGATCGCCGAGCGCGCGCTGTCACGCCTGGCCGAGTGGCAGCAGCATCGCGGGGACGAGCCCGAACCGTGGCGGGGGGTGGGCGGTCTGGGCAACCTGTACCTCTACGCCACGGCGGAGGAGGTGACGGCGCTGGGCGTGGCGGTGGCGAAGCTGCTCGGGCCGCTGATGGCCCGCGTCGACGACCCCTCGGCCCGTCCCGCCGGCGCCCGGCCCGTGCTGGTGACGCAACTGGTCGTCCCCCTGCCACCCACGGGCTCCGGTGACTGAGCCCCGCCCCGCCGGCGGGGTCCGCGCATCGGACGGCACCCGCGACGAGGGGGGCGGGGTTCGCGCGCTGTTGGCCGGTAACCGGGACTACCGGCGCCTGCTCCTCGCCGGGCTGATCTCGCAGACCGGCGACTGGGTGATCAGCACCGGGCTGGCGTTCCACGTCTACCGCCTCACGGGCTCCACCCTGTCCACCGCGATCATGCTGCTGGTCTCGCGGTTGCCCGACGTCGTGCTCGGGTCACTGGCCGGGGTGCTGGCCGACCGGTGGGATCGCCGCCGGGTGCTGGTCGTCACCGACGTGCTGCTCGCGCTCGGCCTGCTGCCGCTGCTGGCCGTACGCGGGCCGGGCCAGGTGTGGATCGTGTACGCCGTCGCGCTGTGGACCGGCGTCCTGAGCACCGTGCTCGCTCCCGCGCAGAAGGCCCTCGTGCCGCGGATCGTGGCGGAGTCGCAGCTCGTACGGGCCAACGCCCTGCACGGCCAGACCGGCCAGGCCGCCCGCCTGCTGGGCGCGATGCTGGGCGGGCTCGCCGTCAGCGCCGGAGGGCTCGCCGCGGTCGTGCTGATCGACGTGGCCAGTTTCCTGGTCTCCGCGGCCCTGCAGGCCACCCTCCGGCCGCCCGGACGCCCGGCGAGGACGGCGACGATGGGCGGGCAGTGGGTCGCCGGGCTCCGCCTGGCCATGGGGGACGCGGGCGTCCGCCTGCTGGTGGCGTACATGATGATCACGGGGCTGGGCGAGGGGATCTTCGCCACGCTCGCCGCGCCCTTCGTGAGCGACGTGCTCGGCGGCGCGGGCGACGCCTACGGGCTGTTCCTGTCGGTGCAGGCGGTCGGCGGGATCCTGGGCGGGCTCGTCGTGGCGCTCCGTCCGGGGCGCGCCGACCCGCGGGTGCTGCTGGGCGGGGCGACGGTCGTCTTCGGGCTGGTGGACCTGGCCCTGTTCACCTACCCGCTGGCCGTGCCCGCGCTGTGGCCGGCGCTGGCGCTGATCGGGCTGGCCGGGGTGCCCGCGGCGGCCGCGACGGCGGGGTTCGCCACGCTGGCCCAGAACGTCGCCGGCGACGACCGGCGGGGAAGCGTGTTCGGCGTCCTGGGCAGCGCCCACGCGGCCACCGCGCTGGGCGGCATGGGGCTGGCGGGGGTGCTCGGCGGGGTGGCAGGGGTCGTGCCCGCGTTGTGCGTGCACGCGGCCGGGCTGATCGTCGCCGGAATCATGGTTCTGACCTGCGCTCATTTGTGAACCGATATCGAGTTCTTCGCGATATCGCTATTAGACACGTGGTGATCGCATCTGCTTTGCTCCTTGCCCATTGACGGACGACCGCAAGGACAAAGCATGCGAAACCGCCGCTTCACGGCAGCAGCCACCCTGACCATCTCCTTCCTGACGGGCGGGGCCCTCCCGGCGGGCGCGGCCTCGGCCACGAGCTCCGTGCAGGCGCTCTCGGGCGAGGCCCAGGCCCGCAAGGAGCTGCGCGCGCTGGAGGCGTCGTTCAAGGGGCGCATCGGCGCGTACGCCATCGACACCGCCACCGGCAGGACGATCGGCTACCGGTCGAACGAGCGGTTCCCGCTGCTGTCCACGTTCAAGGCGATGGCCTGCGCGGCCGTGCTGCACAAGGCGCGCACCTCCGACCCCGGGCTGATGGAGAAGGTCGTGCGCTGGACGGCCGACGACCTCAAGCCGAACTCCCCCACCACCGAGAAGCACGTGGAGGACGGCCTGACCGTCAACCAGCTGTGCGAGGCGACCATCACCCTGAGCGACAACACCGCGGGCAACATGGTGCTCAAGCAGATCGGCGGGCCGGCCGGCCTGACGCGGTACTTCCGCACGCTGAAGGACCCGATCTCCCGCCTGGACCGCTGGGAGACCGAGCTGAACGACTGGACGCCCAAGGAGAAGCGCGACACCACGACGCCCGCGTCCATCGCCCGCGACCTGCGCGCGGTCACGGCCGGGAACGCGCTCACCGCCAAGGACCGGGAGCAGCTCAACGCCTGGATGATCGCGACCGAGACCGGTGACGCCCGCATCCGCGCCGGGCTGCCGAAGACCTGGACGATCGGCGACAAGACCGGCACCAACTCGGCTTTCGGCGGAGGGAACGACATCGCGGTCATCTGGCCCAAGAAGGGCGCGTCTCCCATCATCATGGCCATTTACACGAATCGCGCGGCGGGCGAGACCGGCGACGACACGGCCATCGCCCGCACGGCCACCATCCTGGCCCGCGGCCTCGGCAAGCTCTGACGACCAGCGATTTCGATACCCCATTCGCACCCGCGCTTAACCTGAAAATAATTCTCGCCGATTCAGGAGGATAATTCCGAACTTAAGGTGCTACTTGCCCTCCGACCAGGGGAATCTTCATTCGATTCCGCTTACGATCGCCAATTGAAGGGGTATCCTCGTGGCAAAGAAAGCGGGACCGGAGATCACTACCATCCCCGGTCCCTTACCTCTAAGGTAAGGGAGATCAACATGACCTTCAAGGGGCTCTGCACCGAGTTGGACAACGAGTTCATCCGGCTCCGGGCGGACCAGGCGGAGCTCGGGCAGCAGCTCACCGAGCGGATCAACGGCGTGGCCAACCACGTCAAGATCCTCGACGCGAAGGTGACCGGACTGGACGCCAAGGTCACCGTCATCGACGAGAGGGTCACCGCCCTCGACACCAAGGTCACCGTCATCGACGAGAGGGTCACCGCCCTCGACACCAAGGTCACCGTCCTCGACGAGAGGGTCACGGCCCTCGACGCCAAGATCGACACGAAGTTCGAGGAGATCGACGCCCGGTTCGAGTCCATCGACGCCCGGTTCGAGACCATGGACGGCAAGATCAACAATCTGCAGGGCAACCAGAACGAGATGATGAACATCCTCATCGACATCCAGCGCAAGGTCAGCGCCAACTAGCGCCCGACCCGCCGTGAAAGGGCGGACTCGTGAAACACACGGGTCCGCCCTTCGCGTTCGCTAGAGCTTGTTGTAGCAAGGACCGTCGAAGGTGTACCCCTGCGCCGTCGGCCCCGTGAAGAAGTCCTTGACGATCGTCACGCCCGTCGGCGCCTGCTCGTCGACCTTGTTGATCAGCGTCTGCCTGAACACCGCGGCACTCGACGCGTCCGCGTAGTTGCCCGCCTCCGGCGGGAGCATGCCCTCGTAGTCCACCGTCCTCAGCGTCTTGACGGCCGCCAGCAGCCCCTTGCGGCTCACGTCCCCGCCGGCCACCATCGCGTCCAGGGCCGCCTTCATCGGGTACGCCCAGGCCCAGCCCGAGGTGTACCCGTCGTTGGGCGTCACGCCGGGCAGGGCGTCGCGCATCGCCTTGTGCCCCGGGGTGTCGGCGCCCCATGGCTTGCCCGGGGCCGACTGCTCGTACAGGGCCTTGAGGGCGGGGGCGGCGGGGGACTTCAGCAGGGCCGGGTTCCAGGTGGGGCCGGTGCCGATGAAGCGGCCCTTGTAGCCGGCCGCGGCCGCCTGGCCGATGATCGTGGCGGCGTCTGCCGGGCCGGTGGTGAGGATGACCAGGTCGGGCTTGTTCTTGGTGATCTCGGTGATGGCCCGGCCCTGCTCGGTGGCGCCCGAGGGGGTCTCGACGTTGGTGAACTTCAGGCCGTTGCGCTCGGCGGCGATCTTGGCGCCGGCGGCGGCGTCCGCGCCGTAGTCGCCGGCCAGGTGGACGGCCATGACCGACTTCGGCTTGTACGTGTCCATCGCGTAGTCCACGGAGTTCATGGCCTCGACGCAGTAGTTGGAGCCGCTCTCGATCATGACGTCCTCGAACTCCCAGGCCGAGGTCCACGAGGCGGGGGCGGCGACGACGCTGTTGGTTTTGAGGTCGCCGAGGATGGCGGCGGTCGTGGGCGAGCCGAGCGTCTGGGCCAGCGCGAGCACGTGGTCCTTGATCTCGTTGTAGACCTGGCGGTGCACCTCCGGGTTGTACTTGTTGTCCCGTACGTACTTGGTGACGTCGACCTCGTACTTGCCGCCGATGCCGCCGGCCTTGTTGACGCGGGCCCAGAACGCCTTCTGGGCGTCGGTGATCGGCACGGCCAGCGCGGCGAAGGGGCCGGAGGTCAGGTCGGAGATCGTACCGAGGTAGATGCAGCCCTTCTTGGCGTCCACCGCGGTGGGACAGGGTGCGGTGGTGACACCTGGAGCCTGGGCGCCGCCCTTGCTGCCCTCGTCGTCCCCCCGGAAGACGCCGCACGCGGACAGAAGGGCCACTATCGCGATAAATCCCGCTGCATAGCGACTCTTCATGAAAAATCACCTTCTAGTAGGAGAAAGGCCATGACTTCCAGTAGTTGCGGACCCGAATCCACAGGCCGAACAGGCCCCGTGGCTCGAAGATCAGGAACACCACGATGAGCAGCCCGTACAGCACGGTCTCGACCTGGAACACGTTCGGCGTCAGCGTGGTGTCCGCGCTCACGAACGGCACCAGCGCCGGCAGCGCCCTGGTCAGCGGCTGCAGCAGCGAGATGAACAGCGCCCCCGCGATCGACCCCGACACGGTGGCCACGCCGCCGATCAGCACCATCGCGATGAACTGCACCGACAGCAGCAGGCTGAACGACCCGGGCTCGACGTAGCCGGAGATCGTGTAGAGCAGGCCCCCGGCGCAGCCCGCGTAGAACGACGAGATGCCGAAGGCCAGGACCTTGTAGCGGGTGAGCGGCACCCCGATGACCTCGGCCGCGATGTCCCGGTCGCGGATGGCGGCGAAGGCGCGGCCGACGCGCGAGCGGGCCAGGTTGCGGGCCGCCAGGGCGAAGACGACGAGCACCGCCAGCATGAGCACGTACAGCGACTGCTCCCTGGTGCCGAGCGGCCCGTCCTGGTCGAGGCGCACGCCGAAGAGCTGCGGGACCGCCGCCTCGCGCCCGACCCCGGGCCCGCCGGTGAGGTCCTGCCACTCCTTGAAGACGTGCTCGCCGAGGAACACCAGCCCGAGCGTGACGACGGCCAGGTAGAGGCCGCGCAGGCGGGTGGCCAGGGGCGCGACCAGCACCCCGGCCACGGCGGCGACGAGTCCTGCCGCGGGCAGCCAGATCCAGATCTCCGCGAGGCCGAAGCCGATGCGCTCGCCGTCCACGGGCCCGGACACGGCGGCGGCGGTGTAGGCGCCGATGGCGACGAAGAACGCGTGGCCGAGCGAGACCTGCCCCGCGTAGCCGGTGACGATGTTGAGGCCGATGGCGCCGATGGCCAGCGCGTACGCGCCCGCCAGCACCTCCAGCGACCGGTCCTGCAGCAGCACCGCCAGCCCGAACGCCAGCAGCACCAGCAGCCCCGTCCACACCCGCTTCGCCGGGGTGTCGAGCAGCGCCATGTCCTGGGCGTAGGAGGTGTAGAGCAGCGGCCGCCCGCGCACCCGGCGAGACCGTCCGGTCGGTATGTCAGGAACGGCGGAGCGCGCCGCGGATCGCGTGCCGGTCATACCCGCTCGACCTCCCGGGTCCCGAACAGGCCATAGGGCCTGACCAGCAGGACGATCAACATCACCACGTACGGCGACACGACCGCGAAGTTCTGCCCCAGCCAGGGCGCGAACTCCCCCTGGTACGACTGGAACAGCGACTCCACGACCCCGACCACCAGCCCGCCCACGACCGCGCCGCCGAGCGAGTCGAGCCCGCCCACGATGATCGCCGGCAGCGCCTTCAACGCGACCACCCAGGTGAGCTGCTCGATCCCCTGCCCGGTCCCGACGAACATCCCGGCCACGGCCGCCAGGAACCCGGCCAGCGCCCACGACAGCGCGAACACGGCCCCCACCGAGACCCCCTGCGCCAGGGCGGTCTCCTGGTCGAACGCCGCCGCCCGCATCGCCAGCCCGTACCTCGTGTAACGGAAGAACGCGAACAGCAGCGCCACCAGCACCGCCGTGACCAGCAGCATGGCCAGCCAGCGCCGCTGCACGACCAGCGACCCGAGCGACACCTGCGTGAACCCCCACGGGTCCCCGACCTGCCGCACGTCCCGGCCGATGAAGCCGTTCACCACCACCCGTACCACCACGTCGATGCCGAGCGTGATGATCGCCACGACGAACACCGGCCGCCCCACCATGGGCCTGATCGCGACCCGCTCGATCCCGAGCGCCACCAGGGCGATGAGCAGTGCCGACAGCAGGACGGCGGCGTAGAAGCCGGTCACCTCGGCCAGATAGCTCACCGCGACGGCCCCGGCCAGCATCAGCGCGGGCTGCGCGAAGCTGATCACCCGCGTGGCCTTGTAGATGATCACGAACCCGAGCGCGAGCAGCGCGTACACCGAGCCGTTCCCCAGGCCCCTGATCACGGTCTCGAGCAGCCCCTTCACCGGGCGTACATCCCTTCCACCAGGTCCTCGAAGAGCTTGGCGACGGAGGCGCGCTTGACCTTCTGCGTGGCGGTCAGCTCGCCGTCCTCGTGGTCGAGCTCCTTGGGCAGGAACGTGAACCGCCGCACCTGCTCGACCCGGGCGAAGCGGGTGTTCACCTCGTCCACGATCCCCCGGACCAGCTCCCGCGTCTCCGGCTTCTCCGACAGATCCCGATAGGTCGTGTACGGCAGCCCGCGCCGCCGCGCCCACTCCCCCACCGTGTCCGGCTCGATCCCGATGAGCGCCACCAGGTACGGCCGCCGGTCCCCGATCACGATGGCTTCCTTCAGGTACGGCGACGCCTTCAGCGCGTTCTCGATCTCGCTGGGCGCGACGTTCTTGCCGCCGGCCGTGATGATGATGTCCTTCATCCTGTCGGTGAGCCGCACGTGCGTGCCCTCGACGAACTCGCCCACGTCCCCGGTGTGCAGCCAGCCGTCCTCGTCCAGCACGTCGGCCGTGGCCCGCGGGTTGCGCCAGTAGCCGGCGAAGTTCCCCGGATGCCGGGTCATGATCTCGCCGGTGGCCTCGTCGATCCTCAGCTCGACGCCGGGGTGCGGCTCGCCGACCGTGCCCAGGCGCACCCTGCCGGGCCGGTTGGCGGTGGCGATGGCGGTGTTCTCGCTCATCCCGTACACCTCGTGCATGGGGATGCCGATCCCCATGTAGAACTTGAGCACGCCGGGCGCGATCGGCGCGGCCCCCGATGCCGCGTACCTGACCCGCCGCATCCCGAGCCGCTCGCGCAGCGAGCGGTAGCAGAACACCCAGCCCACCCCGTACGCCAGCCGCGTCCCGAACGTGTGCCGGCCGCCCGTGCGCACCAGCGCGTCGCCGATCCGGTCGGCCACCCGCAGCCAGAACCGGGTCACCGCCCGCTTGACCGGCGAGGCCGACTCCAGCCGGATGTCGACCTGGGCCAGGACCTTCTCCCAGATCCGCGGCACCCCGAACAGGATCGTCGGCTGCACCTCGCGCAGGTTGGCCTGCACGGTGTCGACGGACTCGGCGAAGTTCACCTGCACGCCGGCGGCCGAGTTGAACCACACGGTGAACGCCCGCTCGGCCACGTGGCACAGCGGCAGGTAGGACAGCGCCAGGTCGCGTTCGGAGGGCGGCGGGGAGGTGAAGCCGCCGCCCAGGACGAGCGTGCTGATCGCGAACTCCACGTTCCCGACCGTGAGCATGACGCCCTTGGGCGGGCCCGTGGTGCCCGAGGTGTAGATGAGCGCCATCACGTCGCCGGGCTCGGCCTCGGCCATGCGGCGCTCCACGGCGTCAGGGTGCCCGGCGCGGTGCTCGGCCCCGAGGGCGAGCAGTTCGGGCCAGGACATCAGGACGTCGTCGTCGTAGCGGCCGCGGATGCCGCGCGGCTCCAGGTAGACGATGCGCCGCAGCTCGGGGCACTCGTCGAGGACCTTGAGCGCCTTGTCCACCTGCTCCTGGTCCTCGGCGATGAGGATCTTCGCACCGGAGTCCGCGAGGAGGTAGGCGACCTCGGCGGGCGGGTTCGTGGGGTAGAGGCCGACGGTGACGCCCCGGACGGCGACCGTGCCGAGATCGCCGTAGAGCCATTCGGGGCGGTTCTCGGAGTGGACGGCGACGCGGTCCCCGGGCTCGACGCCGAGGGCGAGCAGGGCGTGGGCGACGAGCTCCACCTGGGTCCAGTACGCGGCCCAGGTGACCTCCCGCCAGATGCCCAGGTCCTTGTGCCGCATGGCGACCGCGCCGGGGGTGCCGCGGGCACGGTCCCGCACCCTGGTGACGATGCTCATGCCGCTCCTCCCAGGTACGCCTCGATGACCTTGGGGTCCCGCTGGACCTCGGCCGGGGTGCCGAGCGCGACCGGGCGGCCGAAGTCGAGCACGAGCACCCGGTCGGCCAGGTCCATCACCAGACCCATGTCGTGGTCCACGAGGACGACCGGAATGCCCAGCTCATCCCGGATGTCCAGCACGAACCTGGCCATGTCCTCGGTCTCCTCCAGGTTCATGCCGGCCACCGGCTCGTCCAGCAGGAGCAGCCGGGGCTCCATGGCCAGCGCCCGGCCCAGCTCGACCCGCTTCTGGATCCCGTACGGCAGCAGCCGCACGGGATGGCGCCGCCAGGCCTCGAGTTCGAGGAAGTCGATGATGTCCTCGACCTGGGCGCGGGCGGCCAGCTCCGCGCGCCTGGCCCGCCCGTACCAGAGCAGCGCGGCCAGGGCGCCGTAGCGGAAGTGGTGGTGGCGGCCGAGCATGAGGTTGTCCAGGACGGTCAGGTTGTGGAACAGCTCGACGTTCTGGAACGTCCTGGCCAGGCCCATGGCGGCGATCTCGTGCGGCCGTTTCGGCAGCAGGTCCTCGCCCAGGAACGTGACCCGGCCGCGCTGGGGCCGGTAGACCCCCGAGAGCACGTTGAAGATCGAGGTCTTGCCCGCGCCGTTCGGCCCGATGATCGCCAGCAGCTCGGCCTGCCGGACCTCGAACGAGACACCGTCGACGGCCTTGACGCCGGCGAAGCTCAGGTGCACGTCCTCGAACGTCAGGAGAGCCATCGTTTCCTCCGCTTGTAGTGCTTGACCTCGCGGAAGGACCTGACGGCCCCCAGGTAGAACTCCTTGATGTCCTCGTCGGCGAGCAGTTCGCCGGACGGCTTGTCCATCACGACCTTGCCGGTCTCCATGACGTAGCCGTGGGAGGCGATGGACAGGGCCATCGTGGCGTTCTGCTCGACCAGCAGGACCGTGGTGCCCTGGCGGTTGATCTCGACGATGAGGTCGCGCACCTGGGCGACCAGCGACGGCGCCAGGCCCAGGCTGGGCTCGTCCAGCAGCAGGTACTTCGGCCCGGCCATGAGGGCGCGGCCGACGGCCAGCATCTGCTGCTCGCCGCCCGACAGGTAGCCGGACACGCTCCTGCGCCGCTCCCGCAGCAGCGGGAACAGGCCGTAGACGCGGTCCAGGTGGGACTCGGCCGCCGTGTGGCCGCCGACCTTGAGGTTCTCCTCGACGGTCAGCTCGGCGAGGATGCGGCGGCCCTCCATCACCTGGCTGACCCCGCGCCGGACGATCTGGGCGGGTCTGAGATGGTGGATGGGCTCGCCCTCCAGCGTCACGCTGCCCTTGGTGATCTCGCCGTCGTGCACGTCGAGCAGCCCGGACACGGCACGGAGCAAGGTCGTCTTGCCCGCGCCGTTCGCGCCGAGCAGCGCCACGATCGCCCCAGGCGGCACGCTGAGGCTGACGCCGCGCAGCACGAGCATCACGTCGTCGTAGACGACTTCGAGGTTGCGGACCTCCAGCACACCCGACTCCTCGGGATGGTGTGGCGTATGTCACTCCCTGATGAGCACAATGTCCACGCTTGCCCGGCGGCCGACAAGAGGGGTGGGCGAAATTTGATCGTGCTGCTGGTCCTAGGATTTCTTCTATGGCAATTTGCGAGCATCTTTCCCAGGCGGACGATCCGGCCCCGAAGACGCCGGAGGGCTGCGAGGAGTGCCTCGCCGTCGGGGGCCGCTGGGTGCACCTGCGGCGCTGTCTGGAGTGCGGTCACATCGGGTGCTGCGACTCCTCACCGGCCAAGCACGCCACCCAGCACTACCACGAGACGGCCCACCCGGTGATCCAGTCCTACGAACGCGGCGAGGACTGGCGCTGGTGCTTCGTCGACAGCGCGATGGGCTGAGCGGCGCGGCTCTTCCCGGCTAGCGCTCCAGGATCGCCTCCTCGAAGTCGAGCTGCGCCATCACGTCGCGCATCACCTCGTCGTCGAGGCGGCGTTCGTCGCGCAGCCGGACGAAGACCTGCCGCTCGGCCTGGAGCATGTCACGGCGCAGGCGGCGGTAGAGGGCGCTGGGGGTCTCAGCGCCACCCTGCCCCGTGCCGCCGCCCAGCCGCTCCCAGGCGCTCAGCGAGCGGCGCCAGGACTTCTCTCTGAGCTGGTCGATGACCTGCTTCTGGATCTCGTCGGGCTCGCCCTGCTCGGCGATGAGCCGCGTGAGCTCCTCGAGGCCGGCCTCCAGCGCGGCCTGCTGGGCCGCCGCCTCGGCCAGGCGGTCTTCGTACTGCTCCTGCTCGCTCGACACGCGCAGCCGCCTGATCAGCGCGGGGAACGTGGTGCCCTGGATGAGCAGCGTGCCGATCACGGTCGTGAACGTCAGGAACAGCAGCATCGCGCGGTCCCGCGCGGGGATGTCCGGCGGGAGGGCGAAGGCCGCCGCCAGCGACACCACGCCGCGCATGCCGGCCCAGCCGAGGATCACCGTCTGCGGGCCGGTGGGCACGTTGCTCCTGCGCAGGAGCTTCATCAGGCGCGTCACCACGAACAGCCACACGAACCTGCTGACGATCGTCACCGCCAGCACGGCGGCGGCGTAGCCCGCGACCGCCCACGGGTCGTAGCCGGAGATGCCCTGGATGACGGTCGTGAGCTGCAGCCCGATCAGGGCGAACACCACCGCCTCCAGGAAGAAGTCGGTGACCTTCCACACGGCGTCGGACACCAGGCGGGTGCCGAACCCCTGCAGGTGCATGCGGTTGCCCAGATAGAGGCCGACGATCACGACCGCGATCACGCCCGAGGCATGCACGCTCTCCGCCGCGAGGTAGGTGGCGAACGGGATCAGCAGCATCAGCGTGTTCTCGACCAGGGAGTCTCGCGTGTGCCTGAACAACCAGGCCATCGCGAACGCCACCACCAGCCCGATCGCCACGCCGCCCGCCGCGGCGAGCGCGAAGTCGCCGAGGCCGTGCCACATGTCGAAGGTGCCGCCCAGCGCGGCCCCGACGGCGACCCGGTAGAGCGTGAGCGCCGTGGCGTCGTTGAACAGGCTCTCGCCGACCAGGATCGTCAGTGCCCTGCGCGGCAGGCCCAGCCGGCGGCCGACCGCGACGGCGGCCACGGCGTCGGGCGGCGCGATGATCGCGCCCAGCGCGAACGCCAGCGCGAGCGGGAGCTGCGGCAGCAGCAGGTGGACGACCAGCCCGACGGCGGCGGTGGTGAACAGCACGAGCCCGATCGACAGCAGGGCCACGGCCCGCTTGACGTCACGCAGGCGCAGGTAGGAGCTGTCGAACGCGGCGGAGTAGAGGAGCGGCGGCAGGAACACGTACAGCACGAGCTCGGGCTGCAGCGGCACCGCCGGCACCAGCGGCGACACCAGCAGGCCGGCGGCCACCAGCAGGAGGGGGGCGGGCCAGCCCTTGCGCCGGGCGACGGCCGCGACGCCGATGGCGCCGCCCGCCACCAGCAGCAGTTGCAGGCCCATGGTCGGGTTCACGGGAGGAGCGTACCTGGCCCCCGGACCCGGCGTGTCACCACTCCCTGCGGTCGCTCCGCTCGTGGTAGTCCGGCTGCTCGCCGGGCCGCAGGCGTTCGCCGGTGGAGAACATGGGGTCCACGACGTACGGGCGGGACAGCGCGTCGGGCTGCTGGTGCTCCTGGCGGCCCATGGACATCAGCGGGTCCACCGGGTTCGGCGCGGGACTCTGCTGGTAGGCGGCGTAGTCGTCGCGGACGGGCTGCGGGGCGGGACGGCGCCGGCCCGCGCCCGGGATGCCGTGCATGGGGGTCCCCAGGCCCGCGGCGGCCGGGGCCTGAGGCGGTGGCGGCGGTTGCTGCTGCTGGTAGGCGTAAGGATCGGCCGGGTAGGGGTCGTTCTGGTACGGGTCGTTCTGATAAAGGTCGGGCCGGTGCTGGGGCTGCTGAGGAGGGGCCGGCTGGTGCTGGGGCGGCTGGTGGGGCGCGGCCGCCTGGGAGGGGAAGCCGAGCGGGTCGGTGCTCAGCGGCGCCGGGCGGCGCTGGTCGCCGGGCATCTGGTAGACGGGCTCGTTGTCGATGTACTGGGGACCCATGAAGGGGTCGGCCTGGGCGGCGGGGCCGCCGTACTGCTGCGGCTCGGCGGCGTACTGCGGGCCGCTGTAGGCGTCACCGTTGTACTGCGGACCGCTGAGCGGGTCGCCGCTGTACTGCGGGCCGCTGAGGGGATCGCCGGTGTACTGGGGCCCGCTGAAGGGGTCGCCGGCGTACTGCGGGCCGCTGAGCGGGTCGCCGGTGTAGCGCTGTTGCGGGGCCGTCGTCTCCACGTACTGGGGGCCGGTGAAGGGGGCCCGCTCGCCGTAGGCGTCCCTCGGAGCCTCGCCGTAGGCGTCCCTGGGCGCCTCCCCGTACGCGGGGGGCATGGTGTCCCTGGGGGCCGTGGTCTCGCCGTACGAGGCGACCAGCTTGTCCTGGCGGGCCGGAGGGGCGCCCCTGGCCACGAGGACGTCGTTGGGCGACAGGGCGGCCGTGGGCCGCTCTTCGGGTTGGTGCTGCGGCGGCTGCTGGACGGGTGGGGTCGGCCGCTGGTACTGACCGGTGCCGGGCATGACCTCGGTGCCCGGGTCGTGCGCGGGCACGGCGGGCTGCTCGCCCGTGGCCTCGGCGAAACCCTCGTCGAGAGTGTCGAGCAGGCGCCCGACGTCCTCCATCGGCATGCGGAAGCTCGCGGTGCACATCTCGCCGCGCCAGAGGCTCAGGACCAGCGTGCCCTCATGCCACGTGACGCGGAGACACCGCTCCTGACCTCGCGCATCGAAGAACACTTCGCCGAACGACGGCAACGGGACAACTTCCGACATGGCAGACATACTGCTTTAACCAGCCTTTTCCCGTCCACTCAACCCCGGAAAACCCTCTTGAACCGGCCTTCCCATCTACACCGGGAACCCCTTTGATCACTCTGTGTGAAGGCCTTCTCTGACCCGCCGGAGTCCCGACCGCCCAGTGTGCCACGGGCGTCGCCGCGAGGGTCCGGGAACGCCGGGATGCATCTGGCCGATCACACCGCGTTCGGCACGGCGACCCTGGAATGCGGGTAGCGTTTACTGCCGTGCCGGACTCCCATCTCCCGTCTGCGGACGAACTTCTCATGGTCGCGGTAAACGCTCTCGGAGGGAGCGAACGGCAGGGCCAGTTGACCATGGTCCAGGCCGTGCAACAGGCCATCGACGGTGAGGAACACCTGGCGGTCCAGGCCGGCACGGGCACCGGGAAGTCGCTGGCCTACCTGGTGCCGTCGATCCGCCACGCGATGGACAGCGACTCGCCCGTCGTGGTCTCCACGGCCACGATCGCGCTACAGCGCCAGCTCGTCGACCGCGACCTGCCCCGGCTGGCCGAGACGCTGGGCAAGGAGCTGCCGCACGAGCCGACGTTCGCGATCCTGAAGGGCCGCCGCAACTACCTGTGCCGCTACAAGGCGACGGCGGGCTGGCCCGAGGAGGACGAGCAGGACCAGCTCTTCGACCCTCGCGAGGTGAGCGCGACCGGCCGCATGGTGCAGCGCATCCAGGAGTGGGCCGACGAGACCGAGACCGGCGACCGCGACGAGCTCGTGCCCGGGGTGAGCGAGCAGGCGTGGCGGCAGTTCTCCGTGAGCGCGCAGGAGTGCCTCGGTGCCAGCCGTTGCCCGAGCGGGGCCGAGTGCTTCGCCGAGATGGCCAGGGCGCGGGCGGGCGAGGTGGACGTCGTGGTGACCAACCACGCGCTGCTGGCCATCGACGCCATGGGCGACCTGCCGGTGCTGCCCGAGCACGAGGTCGTGGTCGTGGACGAGGCCCACGAGCTGGTCGACCGGGTGACCTCGGTGGTGACCGGCGAGCTGTCGGAGCTGACCGTGGCGCTGGCGGTGCGCCGGGTGGGCAGGCTGATCGAGCAGGCGATCGCCGACCAGCTCATGGAGGCGGGCGAGGACCTCAAGGCGCTGCTGGCCGCCGCGCCGCCCGGGCGCATCGACGAACTGCCGCAGGTGCTCGGCCTGACGCTGGCGCTGGTGCGCGACTCGGCCGCGCGATGCGTCACGGCCATGGGGCCGCGCGGCGCCGACAAGGACGACCCCGACAAGGCGGGGCAGCGCAAGGCCGCGTTCTCGGTGCTGGACGAGGTGCACGACACGGCGGTGCGCATGCTGGAGGCGTACGGTCACGCCTCGGAGTCCGACCGCGCCGAGGTGGTCTGGCTCGACGGGGGCACCGACCGGCGCCCGCCCACGCTGCGGGTCGCGCCGCTGACGGTGAGCGGCATGCTGCGCGACAAGCTGTTCGGCGAGCGCACGGTGATCCTCACCTCCGCCACCCTGGCCCTGGGCGGCACGTTCGACGCGCTGGCCGCGCAGTGGGGGCTCGGCGACGGCAAGGGCTGGCAGGGCATCGACGTCGGCTCGCCGTTCGACCACCCCCGCGCGGGCATCCTGTACGTCGCCAAACACCTCCCCCAGCCCGGCCGCGACGGGCTGCCGCAGCAGTACCTGGACGAGATCGTCGAGCTGATCGAGGCGGCCGGGGGGCGCACGCTGGGCCTGTTCTCCTCGATGCGCGCCGCCAAGGCCGCCACGGAGGCGCTGCGCGAGCGGCTGGACGTGCCGCTGCTGTGCCAGGGGGACGACTCGACGATGCTGCTGGTCAAGCAGTTCGCCGAGGACGAGCCCACCTGCCTGTTCGGCACGCTGTCGCTGTGGCAGGGCGTGGACGTGCCGGGGCCCTCGCTGCGGCTGGTCATCATCGACCGGGTGCCGTTCCCGCGCCCGGACGACCCGCTGACGTCGGCCCGGCAGCGCCACGTGGCGGCCAGGGGCGGCAACGGCTTCATGGCGGTCGCGGCCAACCACGCCGCCCTCCTCCTCGCCCAGGGCGCCGGCCGCCTCCTGCGCGCCCAGGACGACAAGGGCGTCATCGCCGTCCTGGACCCCCGGCTCGCCACGGCCCGCTACAGCGGCTTCCTCCTGGGCTCCCTCCCCCCGTTCTGGCGCACCACCGACCCGGCCATCCCCCGCGCGGCCCTCAAGCGCCTCGCGTCCGAATCCCCCACCTGAACGCGGGCGCCGGCGCCGGCGCGGCGAGCAGCCGTGCGGTGGGGATCGGCGCAACGTGGGCGACGGGAAAGGGGGAAGCACGGAGCCGGTCCGGCTTTTCACCACCCAGCCGGTCAAGCGTGCGCACCGTAACGGCGCTCAGCCGGTGAAGGGTCAGCGGCCGTTCCCTGGAAGGCCACCAGCCGAAGTACGGCGGGTGGCCTGGCCGTGCGCAGCCGTAAAAGAACTAAAAAGCAGTAAGGTCAGGACGCTTGGGAGAAACCCCGTCGCCGGAGGAGACGCCGCGGAGGCGGCGGGACATCCAGGGGACGAGGTGCTCGCGGATCCATTGGGCGTCCTCGCGCCGCCGCGCCCGGGGATCGACCGTGCGGGACGGCCAGTCCTTGCGCCAGTCCTCGAACGGCACCCCCAGCACGTCCAGCACCCGCGCCGCCACCAGCCGGTGACCGTCCTCGTTCATGTGCAGCCGGTCCGCGCTCCACGCCCGCCAGTCGCGCAGCCCCTGCATCGACCACTGGTCCACCAGCCGGCACCCGTAGAGGTCGGCGATGGAGCGCACGTGCAGGTAGAAGACCGCGAAGCGGCCGCGCAGCCGCCGCATCAGCGGCGTGTCGCGCGGGTCCACCCCCGTGAACAGCAGCACGTCCGAGCCCCCGGCCCGCAGGTCGCGCACGGCGCGGGCGAGCTTCTTGGCCATCACGTCGGGGTCGCTGCCCGGCCTGAGCAGGTCGTTGCCCCCGGCGCAGAGGCTGACCAGGTCGGGGGCCATCTCGACGGCCACCGGCACCTGCTCGGCGACGATCTGGTCGAGCAGCTTCCCGCGCACGGCCAGGTTGGCGTAGCGGAAGCCGGGTTCGTCGGCGGCGAGCCGTTCGGCCACCCGGTCGGCCCAGCCACGGTAGTGACCGTTATGACCGGGGTCGTTCAGTCCTTCCGTGAAGCTGTCGCCGAGGGCGACGAAGGACTTGTAGTGCCTCATGAGGTGGTGTTCATCTCCGCGATAGCGTGCAGCGCAAGGACGTATGACTGTAGTCCGAAGCCCGCGATGGTGCCCGTCGCCACCCCGGCCACGACGGAGTTGTGGCGAAACTCTTCCCTGGCGGCCGGGTTGGAGATGTGAACCTCGACAAGCGGTGCCGTACGCATGGCGATCGCGTCGCGCAGGGCGTAGGAGTAGTGGGTGAAGGCGGCCGGGTTGAGCACGACCGGGATGCGGCCGTCGGCGGCCTCGTGGATCCAGCCGATCAGCTCGGCCTCGTCGTTGGTCTGGCGCACCTCGACGTGCTCGCCGAGCTTCCTGCCGGTGTCGCGGCAGAGCGTGGCGAGGTCCTCGAACGTCTCGGCGCCGTAGATGTCGGGCTCGCGGGTGCCGAGCCTGCCCAGGTTGGGCCCGTTGAGCACGAGGATCATGCGGAGATCTCCTTGTAGGCGGCTTCGAGCAGCTCTTCCGAGGGGCCTTCGAGCCGGCCCGGCTCGGCCAGGCCGTCGAGCACGACGAACCGCTGCTTGGCGCCGCGGTTCTTCTTGTCCAGCCGCATGTGGTCGCGCAGGGACTTCCAGGCGTCGGCGCGGTAGGCGGTGGGCAGGCCGACGCTCGTGAGGATGGATCTGGTGCGTTCGACCAGGTCGGCGCGGCCGGCGAGCTTCGACAGCTCGGCGGCGTAGACCATGCCGATGGCGACGGCCTCGCCGTGGCGGATGGCGTAGTGCTCCTCGCGTTCGATGGCGTGGGCGAGGGTGTGGCCGTAGTTGAGGATTTCG
This sequence comes from Nonomuraea sp. NPDC004186, assembly GCF_053603495.1. Lineage (NCBI taxonomy): Bacteria > Bacillati > Actinomycetota > Actinomycetes > Streptosporangiales > Streptosporangiaceae > Nonomuraea > Nonomuraea sp. NPDC004186. Next base: position 261,842 of record NZ_JBSGFQ010000001.1, read on the forward strand.
CGCAGGCCCGCCTCGCGCAGGTCGGCCCCCACGACGTGGGCCTTGACCTGGATCTTGCGCTCGATCAGCTCGCGGGTGTGGGGGCCGTCGGGTCGCGTGGCGGCCTCCGGGTCGGCCTCGACGAGCCTGAGGATCTCCGGGTCGGCGATGAACCCGCCCTTGATGATCTCGGCCAGGCCGGCCACGTAGTCGCGCCTCGGCATGCTCGCCAGCGTGGACAGCTCGCACAGCACCCCGGCGGGCGGCAGGAACGTGCCCACGAGGTTCTTGCCCTCGGGCGTGTCGATGCCGTTCTTGCCGCCGACGGCCGCGTCGACCATGGCGAGCAGCGTCGTGGGCACGAGCACGACCTGTACGCCGCGCAGCCACGTGCCCGCCACGAACCCCGCCAGGTCGGTCGTGGCGCCCCCGCCCACGCCCACCACGGCGTCGGAGCGGGTCACGCCGCTGCGGCCGAGCGCCGACCAGAGCCCGGCGGCCACCTCGACGGTCTTGGCCGCCTCGCCGTCGGGCACGGGCAGCTCGACGACCTCGTAGCCGGCCTCGCGCAGCACCTCGCCGACCGGGCCGGAGATCTCCGGCAGGGTCTCCGGGTGGATGACGGCGACCGTGCGCACGCCGGGCTTGAGCAGCGTGGTCAGCTCGGCCAGCACCCCGGTGCCGACCACCACGTCGTACGGGCTGTCACCGCGTACGTGGATCCTCGTGGCACTCATGCGGGCAGCCCCTTGATGATCTCGTCGGCGAGCTCCTCCGGCTCCCGCTTGTCCGTGACCACGGTCGCCACCGCCAGGCGCTCGTAGACCGGCCGCCGCTCCTCCATCAGCTTCTTCAGCTGGCTGCGCGGGTTGAGCACGAGCAGCGGCCGGGCCGAGGCGAGCCCCACCCGCTGGACCGCGTCCGCCAGCCCCACCTGCAGGTAGACGACGTGGTGGCCCGCGAGCAGCGCCTGCGTCTCCTCGTTGAGCACGGCGCCGCCGCCGAGCGACAGGATCCCGTCGTGCTCGGCCAGAGCGCGGCGCACGGCCTCGTGCTCCAGCTCGCGGAAGCGGGCCTCGCCGTCCTCGACGAAGATGTCGGAGACGGGCTTGCCGGCGACGGCCTCCACGTCGGCGTCGGTGTCGCGGAACCCGACGCCGAGCCGCTCGGCGAGCAACTGCCCGAGCGTCGTCTTACCGGACCCGGGGGGACCGATCAATACAACCCTGCTCATTTGATCACCATCGAAGACAGGTAGCCGGACAGGTTGCGGGCGACCTCCTCGACGGAGTCGCCACCGAACTTCTCGAGGGCCGCGTCGGCCAGCACCAGCGCGACCATGGCCTCGGCCACGATGCCGGCGGCCGGCACGGCGCACACGTCGGAGCGCTCGTGGTGGGCCTTGGCCGCCTCGCCGGTCTTGACGTCGATCGTGGCCAGCGCCCTGGGGACAGTGGAGATCGGCTTCATGGCGGCGCTGACGCGCAGGATCTCGCCGTTCGTCATGCCGCCCTCGACGCCGCCCGCGCGGTTGGTGATGCGGCGCACGCCGTCTTCCGCGGTGTATTCGATCTCGTCGTGGGCCTGGGAGCCGGGCCTGCGCGCGGTCTCGAAGCCGTCGCCGACCGCCACACCCTTGATCGCCTGGATGCCCATGAGCGCGCCGGCGAGCCTGGAGTCGAGCCTGCGGTCCCAGTGGGTGTAGCTGCCCAGGCCGGGCGGCAGGCCGTACGCGAGGACCTCGACGACGCCGCCGAGCGTGTCGCCGTCCTTGTGGGCCTTGTCGATCACGGCGATCATGGCCGCGCTGCCCTCGGCGTCGGAGCAGCGCACCGGGTCCTCGTCGATCCTGGCCAGCTCGCCGGGGCCGGGCAGCGTTTCCGCCGGGCTCTTCGCGCCGCCGATCTCGGTGACGTGGCTGACGATGTCGACGCCCAGCGCCTGCTTGAGGAAGCGCCTGGCGACCTCGCCGAGCGCGACGCGGGCGGCCGTCTCGCGGGCGCTGGCCCGGTCGAGCACCTGCCTGGCGTCGTCGAACCCGTACTTCTGCATGCCCGCCAGGTCGGCGTGGCCGGGGCGCGGCCGGGACCGGGGCGCGTTGCGCGCGAGGCCCGCCAGCTCGGCCGGGTCGACCGGGTCGGCCGCCATGACCTTTTCCCACTTGGGCCACTCGGTGTTTCCGATCCGGATCGCGACCGGGCTGCCCATCGTGCGGCCGTGGCGGACGCCGCCCACGATCGTCACCTGGTCCTGCTCGAACTTCATCCGGGCACCCCGGCCATAACCGAGCCTGCGGCGGCGCAGGGCCTCGTCGATGGCGGCCGTGGTCACCTCCACCCCGGCCGGCAGGCCTTCGAGGATGGCGACGAGTTCGGGGCCGTGGGACTCTCCGGCGGTCAACCAGCGCAACATGCGTACAAGTCTTCCATGTGCTGCCTAGTGAGATGTCCCGCGTTCACCAGCCGAGACAGAGTGTCGTGAACGCGCCCAGCAGCATGAACGGCCCGAACGGGAACTGGGTGTGCCTCGTCCCGCGCCTGGACAGCAGGAGCGCCAGGCCGTAGAGGGCGCCGAGGAGCTGGCCGCCGAAGGCCGCGACGATCCATGCCTGCCAGCTCAGCGCCGCGGCGGCCATCCCGATGAGCCCGGCCAGCTTGACGTCCCCCAGGCCCATCGCCTCCGGCCTGATGAACCAGAGCAGCCCGTAGACGACCGTCAGCGCCACCCCGCCGGCCAGCGCCCTGGGCAGCTCTCCCGTCGGCGCCAGGGCCAGGGCCATGATCGGGTACGCCGGGAGCGTGATCGCGTCGGGCAGCAGGCTGGTACGCCAGTCGACGACCGCCAGCGCGGTGCCGATGAGGGCGAAAGGTACGTACGGCAGCCCGAACCGCCAGGCGACCAGCGCGGCCACGGCGGCGGTCACCAGCTCGATCCCCAGGCCGGGTCGCTGGATCACCGCGCCCAGGTCGTAGTGGACCGGGCCCTCGTCGTAGGAGTCGGCCAGCCCGCGGATGTGGCGTCCGCAGATCAGCCCGGCGAGCGCCATGAGTGCGACCACGAGCCGACCCTAATGCGCCACCCCGTCCACGCGGGGCCGTATCAATCCACCTGCCGGCTTTGCCGCGCGCCCATCAACCCTCCCCGGGCGGGCGGCACGCGCCCGGCACAGCTCCGCCGATCGGCACCCGGCCCCGCGGGGCGTACGTCATCAGCCCTTTCTGGAGAACCACCGGCGGCGCCGGACAGGCTCCACCTTGGCGACGGTCACACCGTCGAGCCGATCGACGGTCCCCGACTCGACAGCCGCCAGCGCCTCCAGCACCGCTCCCTCGATCACGAACTGCACCGGCCCCGCCACATCCACCACGACCGCCGCCGCCTTCTCCTGCACCGCCGCCCGGCACACCTGCAAGGCCGTGGCCTGGATCGGCCGGGCGTCGGGCCGCCACCGGGCCAGCGCCTGGCTGCCGGTGAACGCGAGCACCGCCTCCCTGCCGTCCGCCCCGACGAGCTTGGGCAGCGCCATCTCGCTCTCCTTCTCCTGCCGCAGCCCGTGCGCGCCGACCTCGCTCTCGGTCAGCAACGCCACGACGGGCACCAGCAGCCTGGCCCCGCTGAGGGCGTTCAGCACGTCGGCGGCGTCGGCGGTGCCGGCCTGAAAGGAGGCAAGGGCGGCGGCCACGGCGGGCGCGGCGCCACCGTCGTCGTCGGGATCGAGAGGTCGCGGGATGCTCGGCACAGCCCCCGAGACTACCCGCGCCCGCCCCTGCCCCTGCCCCCGAGCCTGGCCCGCAGCGCCCGTACTCCGGTCCCCCGCACGGCGCCCACGCCCGGCCGCCGGCGGCCGCCCCGGCTGTCCCACCGCCGCAGGGTCATCGCCAGCCACGGCATCCCGCTGAGCACCTGTACGGCGAACCGTATCCTCGGCCACCTGCCCGGGAGTGCCTGCAGTTCACCCAGCCACTCCTCCAACCAGCGGGCCCGCCGTTCGCGTGGAAGCAGGATCGCGCCCGCGGCGATGACGGCGAAGGATGCCCGGATGCCTTCCCGGCCGGGGAGGTTGGCGATGGCGAGCCGTTCGAGCTCTTGTTCGAGGCGGCCCAGACCGAGCCGACCGGCGACCGGCGCGAAAATGTCCAGCGTCTGCTGTGCTGTCCGCCGGCGCCTCGCCTCGGGCAGCCGGCGCAGCGTCCGCAGGTTGTGCAGCCGATCTGCCAGCTTGAGCATCAGCACGCGCTCGCCCGTCTCACTCGCCCAGATCACGGGCACTTGCCGGGGATCCCGCAACGCGGCCATGTCGCGTACCAGGCGCACGATCGGCTCGCCGAATTCGCGCACCAGCTCCTGCTCTGGGCAGTCGGTGTCCTCCAGCACGTCGTGCAGGAGGGCCGCGCACAGCACCTCGTGGTCCATGCCCAGCTCGGCCAGTATCGTGGCGACGGCGACCGGGTGGCTGATGTAGGGCTCGCCACTGCGCCGGCGCTGACCGCGATGCCATTGGGCGGCCGTCAGGTGGGCCTGTTCGACCATCCGCAGCCGCTCGCCGTTCAGCGTGTCACCGACGGCCTCCAGCAGTGGCCGAAGCGAGCCGTTCATAGCCCGCCCCCGGCCGGGCCCGGGCGGTTCAGCCAGCCGGGCGCCTGCTGCCTTCGCGACCGGTACGCCCGCGCGACGGCGTCACGCGCCTGTTCCGCGCCGTCCGCGGTGATCCGGTAGTAGCGGCGGCGCGGACGTCCCTCCGCGACGTGCGTCTCCGGGTCCTCCCACCGGCTCTCCACCCAGCCGATCTGCTCCAGTCTGGCCAGGATCGGGTAGACCGTGCCGCTCGGCAGCTCCGCCAGCTCGCACACCTCGAGCCCGTAGCGATCGTGCGCGGGATCACCTAGCAGGGCTCGGAGGACAGCCTGGGTCGGCATGGTCATCCGCAGGCTTCTCTTCATATCTCGTACTCTACATAGCTAGAACAAGGCCCACCCTCCCCCACCGGCGACATGCTCGTACCCACCGACGATGTCGGTTCCGGCTGGTAGACAGGTGCGATGCGGATCGGACGCCTTCCCCTGGACGAGCAGCTCGCCGCCCTACGGAGGGTGCTCGGCGCCAACCCCACCCTGACCACCGTGCTCGACGGCGCTCGCGCGCTCGACCTGCCCGGATGGTGGGTCGCGGCGGGCGCGGTCGTCCAGACGATCTGGAACCACGTCACCGGCCGTGACCCCGAGCACGGGATCAAGGACTACGACCTGGTCTACTACGATCCGTCCGACCTGTCCTGGGAAGCCGAGGACAGGGCGATCAGGGCGGGGGCCGAGCTGTTCGGGGACGTGCCGGTGGAGATCCGCAACGAGGCCCGGGTGCATCTGTGGTACGAGGAGCGGTTCGGCGTGCCGTGCCCGCCCTATGAGAGCGCCGAGGACGCGATCGACTCCTTTCCCTCCACCACCAGCTCCCTCGGCGTGCGGCTCACGCCGTCGGGCCGGTGGCAGGTCTACGCGCCCTATGGCGTGGCCGACGCGTTCGGCCTGGTGCTGCGGCCCAATCCCAGGCAGGCGCCCAGGCACGTGTACGAGGCCAAGGTGGCCCGGTGGACCGAGGAATGGCCCGAGCTCACCGCCCTCCCCTGGCCCTGAGCCCGGGCTCCCCGGCCCTGCCCTGATCCCCAGGGCCCTGATCCCCAGGGCCCCGATCCCCAGGCCCTATGGCCGCCTATCCCAGGTCGGAGATGGCCGCGACCGGGCCGCCGCCCGAGGGACCCTGGTGGACGGCCGCCACCGAGACGAACACCGCCGGGTCGCCCGTGACCGAGGCCGCCACCCCGCCCACCGTCGCCTTGATCTGCCGGTGCCAGTGCACGTCCGAGTCGTCCAGCATGATGTTGCGCCGTCCGCGAACCCGTCCCGACGGGTCGGCCTCGCACTTCATGAACACGTTCACCAGCCGCCCCCCGAGGTCCGACGGGTGGGGGCGCTCCGGCAGCGGCAGCCCCGAGTCCCTGATGGCCTCCCAGATGCCGTCGGCGTCCAGGGCGTCCTTCATGACGCTGTGGCCGACGCGGTAGCGGCCGCCGATCCCGCGTACGTTCCCCACCAGCACGATCTGCGCCCGGTCCAGCTCCACCCCGGACGAGCACGAGGCCACGGACGAGTACAGCGACAGGTCCTTGTGGATCTGGTCGGCGCTCGGCATGTCGATCTCGCCGAGGGCGACGGCGATGCCGAGGGCGGTGGTCGAGTTGGACAGGTCCATGGAGGGGCCGGTCTCCTCGATCGCGGTGTCCTGGCCGCGGCTCTTGGCGTCGGTGATGGTGGCCAGGGTGAGCAGCGGCGTCTTGGTCTGTACGTAGTGGACGTCGCGCGGGTCGTCGATCCCGGCGATCTTCATGGCCTCGCGTACGCCCGCCGCGACCTTCTCCACCATGGCGGGCCTGCCGATGTCCTCGGGCAGGATCACCTCGCTCAGCGCCACGCCCACCGACAGCCGCGGCTCGTCGGACGGGAGCGCGTCGGCCGTGGTGGCGAAGATGGTGGCGTGCGGGCTGAGCACGCCGTCCGTGCCGCCCGACCACACCAGCGGCACTCTCTCCGGTGCCGGATGCCCGTGCTCCGCCAGCACCTCGCGGAAGGCCCGGTCGGCGAGGATGCGCGTGTAGTCGTTCACGCCGCCGTTGCCCTCGGTCTTGCCGACGACGGCGAGCACCCGGCGCGCCTCGATCACCCCGTCGGCGATGAGCCGGGCGAGACCGGAGGCGTCGGTGACGCTCTCGATCGGCACCTTGCGTACTTCAATCGGGTCCGGCATATGACGCCCCTTCTCCGTTACCGGTCCTCCCCGCCCTCGCGACGCTATCCGAGCCGGTCAGCGGGGTTCATGGTCAATGTCTGCCCATGAAGCCCGCCGACGATGTCAAGGTGCGCTCAGCGCCACGGGCCGGGGAGCACGCCGGACGCCGGGCGATATGGTCGCCGGTGTGATTCGCGAAGCACACGTCAACGGGATCAAGCTCGTGTACCGGGAGGAAGGCGACCCCACCGCTCCCCCGCTCCTGCTCATCCACGGCCGGACCGCCAACCACAACGACTGGAACGGCATCACCCAGCATTTCGCGGCGCGCTACCACGTCATCGCCCCCGACCTGCGCGGGCACGGGGTCAGCGGCTACCAGGGCCCGTACGAGGTGCCGGAGATGGCAGAGGACGTCGTCGCGCTGCTCGACCACCTGGGCATCGGGCGCGCCACGCTGGTCGGGCACTCGCTCGGAGGCGTGGTGGCGTACCACGCGGCCATGAACCACCCGGACCGGGTCGAGCGGCTCGTGCTCGAGGACGCGCCGCCGCCGCTCCCCTTCAAGAACCGCCCGCCGATCGTCGAGGACGATTCGACCGGGTTCGACTGGCGCATGATGCACGACACGGAACGGCAGCTGGCCGGCCCCGATCCCGCCTGGCTGGAAGGGCTCGGCAAGATCACGGCGCCGACGCTGGTGTTGAGCGGCGGGGAGCAGAGCCCCGCCAACACCGGGGAGGTGGCGGCGCGGATCCCGGGGGCGCGGCTGGTCACGATCGACGTCGGGCATCTGATCCACACCACGGCCCGCAGCCGGTTCCTGCAGGCGGTGGACACCTTTCTGGACGGCTGACGGGCCGCATCTCATCACGCCGTAACCCTGGTGTCACGTATGCACGGCAGGGTAGGGGCGTGGTTGACATGCACGTACATCAGCGTCTGGGCAGACTGAGGCTGATGGCCCCCACGATCGGCCAGTGCGCGATCGGAGCCGCGATCGCCTGGCTCGTGGCCAAGAACCTGCTGGGCCACAGCCGCCCGTTCTTCGCGCCCATCGCCGTCGTGGTCTGCATCGGCGTGGCACTGGGCCAGCGGCTGCGGCGGGTGGTGGAGCTGGTCGTCGGGGTCACCCTCGGCGTCGGCGTCGGCGACCTGCTGGTGTCGCGGATCGGTTCGGGCGCCTGGCAGATCGCGCTGGTGGTCGCGCTGGCCATGGCCGTGGCGGTGCTGCTCGACAGCGGTTCGCTGATCGTCCTCCAGGCGGGCTCGTCGGCCGTGCTCGTCGCCACGCTCCTGCCGCCGAGCGGCAGCGGCGGGTTCGACAGGATGGTCGACGCCCTGGCCGGCGGGCTCATGGGGCTCGCGGCCGTCGCCCTGCTGCCCACCAGCCCGGCGGCGCTGGCGAGAAGGCACGCGAAGGGGACGTTCGGCGCGCTGGCCGACGCGTTGCGGCAGATCGCCGAGGCCATCGAGAACCGCGACGCGCGCGTGGCCTCCGACGCGCTGGAGGAGGCGCGCGGCAGCCACAAGAACGTGGAGGAGTTCAGGCAGGCGCTGGAGACGAGCAAGGAGATCGCCACCATCTCGCCGCTCCACCGCCACCGCCGCCCCTTCCTGGACGGGTACGAGCAGGCGGCCGTGCCACTCGATCACGCGCTCAGAAACGCCAGAGTGCTGGCCAGGCGGGCCATCGTGGCACTCGACGGCCCCGGCGCCCTCCCGCCCCGGCTGCCGGACGAGCTGCGCGAACTGGCCGACGCCACGCTCATGCTGCGGGACGACCTCGCCGCCGGACGCTCGCCGGAAAGAGCGCGCCGGGCGATCCTGTCGGTGGCCTCGCGGCAGGGCGCGGAGCGGTGGGGCTTCTCGGCGGACGTGATGACCGCCCAGCTCAGGTCCATCATCGTGGACCTCCTCCAGGCGACCGGCATCGATCGGGACGAGGCGGTCGCGACCCTGCCACCGCTGGACGTCCACCCCGACGAGCCATCAACCGACTCGCCCGACCCCGGCGCGGAGAGCGATCCCCCAAGCTCCGAAAAATCCACACAACGCCCGACGAAAAGGACGTAGCTGGGGCAAACGTGACCTCAATGTCATATAGATCCGCCTTAAGGTAGAGGGGTGCGAACCAGGCTCAGCGATCATGTGAAGGAACGGCTGGGCACGTTCGGCCTCATGGCCCCCTCCATCGCGCAGTGCGCGGTGGGCGCCGCACTGGCCTGGATCATCGCCATGGAGCTGCTCGGCCACCCCCGCCCGTTCTTCGCGCCGATCTCGGTGCTGATCTGCGTGGGCGTCGGGCTGGGGCAGCGGCTGCGCAGGGTGGCCGAGCTGGTGATCGGCGTCAGCCTCGGGGTGGGCATCGGCGACCTGCTGGTGTCCTGGATCGGCTCGGGCGCCTGGCAGCTCGCGCTCGTGGTGGCGCTGGCGATGGCCGTCGCGGTGCTGCTGAACAGCGGGGCGCTGTTCGTCGCGCAGGCCGGGTCGTCGGCCGTGCTGGTGGCCACCCTGGTGCCCGGCGACGGTGCCGGCGGGCTGGACCGGATGGCCGACGCGCTCACCGGGGGCATCGTCGGGGTCATGGCGGTCGCGCTGCTGCCCGCCAGCCCGTTCACGATCGCGGCCAAGCACCTGTCCGGGGTGCTCGACGCGCTGTCCACGGTGCTGGAACGAGCGGCGGAGGCGATCGAGAAGCGGGACGTGGAGCTGGCGGCGGAGGCGCTGGAGGAGGCGCGGAACACGCAGGAGGCGGTGGAGGAGTTCGAGCACGCGCTGGAGACCGCCAAGGAGATCACGATGCTCTCGCCGCTGCACTGGCACCGGAAGGCCAGGCTGGCGCGCTACGAGACCGCCGCCGTGCCGGTGGATCTGGCGCTGCGGAACGCCCGGGTGCTGAGCAGGCGTACCCTCGCCTCGCTCGGGGAGGCCAGCCCGCCGCCCACCGCCCTGGCGGAGGCCCTGCGCGAGGTCTCGGAGGCGGCGCTGCTGCTGCAGCTGGAGCTCGGCGCCGGCCGGGAGCCAACGCTGGCGCGCCAGGCGCTGCTGGCGGTGGCGGCGCGGGAGCGGCCCGACGGGCTCGGCTTCTCGGCGCACGTGATCATCGCGCAGCTGCGTTCGGTGGTCGTGGACCTGCTGCAGGCGACCGGGATGGAGCACGAGGCGGCCACGGACACGCTCACCCCGCTGGACGAGCCCCGCGACGAGACCAGCCGCCGCTGACCGTCGTACCCGAGCAGGAACGGCTCGATCAGCGGGGGACGAGGTGGAAGAACGAGCCGTCCATGGGGCCGAGGTCGTGGTGGGAGATCTCGTCCAGCCGGGCCGCCGCCTCGTCCGGGAGGTCGAGGTCGAAGGCCGCCAGGTTCTCCCGCAGCTGCTCCACCGATCGCGGGCCGATCAGCACCGAGGTCACCCCGGGCCGCCGCGCCACCCAGGCCAGGGCCACCGCTGCCGGTGCGGCGCCGAGTTCGGCCGCGACCTTGACGAGTTCGTCGGCGATGTCCAGATTGCGGTCGTTGAGCAGCGATCGGGCCCAACGGTTCGCGCCGGGGAGGGAGTGGCCGAGCAGCCTGCCCATGCGGCTGTCGGGGTCGGGGACCTCGCCGTGCCGGTAGCGGCCGGTCAGCACGCCGCCGCCGAGAGTCCCGTACACGACGGCGCCGATCCCGTGCCGCTCGCACGCCGGCAGGATCTCCGCCTCGATCACCCGCTGGATGAGCGAGTACTGCGGCTGCAGGCTCACGAACGGCGTGCCGCCCACGCGGGCGGCGGCCCACTGCGACTCGACGAGCTGGGTCGCGGTGAAGTTGGAGCAGCCGAGGTAGCGGACCTTGCCCGCCCTGACGAACCCGTCCAGCGTGGCCATCGTCTCCTCGATCGGCGTCGCCGGGTCCCACTGGTGGCACTGGTAGAGGTCCACATAGTCGGTGCCGAGCCGGCGCAGGCTGGCGTCGAGGGCTCTGGTGAGGTGGCGGCGCGACAGGCCGCGCCCCTCCGTACCCACCGGCATGGCGCCCTTGGTGGCCAGCACGACCCACTCGCGCCTGCCCTTCAGCGCACGGCCGACGATCTCCTCGGTCTCGCCCCGGTGGTACAGGTCGGCGGTGTCGATGAAGTTGCCGCCCGCGTCGAGGAACGCGTCGATGATCCGGCCCGCCTCGGCCTCGTCACTGGCGGCCAGGCCGTACTCGGTGCCGAAGTTCATGGTGCCCAGGCAGGCCCTGGAGACGCGCAGGCCGGAACGGCCGAGATTCAGGTAGTCCAAGGGATTCCCCCTAGAATCGGAATGGTTGTTCCGGATGTTGACCATACGGAACAACGGTTCCGGTTGTCAACGAGGAAGGGGCTCTCTGTGATGCGTGCGGACGCGCGACGCAACCGCGCCCGGGTACTGGAGGCCGCCGAAGTGGTGCTGGCCAGGGACGGGCTGTCCGCGTCGATGCGCGAGATCGCCTCGCTGGCCGGGGTGGGGGTGGGGACGATCTACCGCCAGTTCCCCACCAAGGAGGACCTCTACCAGGCGATCGTCGTCGACCGGATGGCGCGGCTGGCCGCGCTGGCCGACGAGCTGGCCACGGCCCCGGACGCCGGGGAGGCGTTCTTCGAGTACTTCACGATGATCGTGGAGGATTCGACCGTCAAGAAGGTGCTCGTGGACGCCCTGGCGGCGGCGGGGATCGACGCCAAGGCCGGGATGCCGGACATCCGGGGGGCCATCGAGACGCTGCTGGTGCGGGCGCAGGGCGCCGGGGCGGTTCGGGGGGATGTGGGGATGGCGGAGTTGCTGGCGCTGTTGAGCGCCACGTGTCTGGCGGCGCAGCACAACGGGTGGGACGAGGGCCTGCGGACGAGGACCCTCGCCATCGTCTTCGACGGCCTCCGCCCCTCGCCACCGACCCGATGACTCCCTTTAGGTGGAGAGCCGTTTGAGGCGGGTCACGGCCTCGTCGATGACCTCGTCCTTCTTGCAGAACGCGAACCGGACGAAGTGCCGCCCCCGGTCGGCGTGGTCGTAGAAGACCTGGGTCGGGATGGCCACCACGCCGGCCAGGTCCGGGAGGCGGCGGGTGAGTTCGAGGCCGTCGGTGAAGCCCAGGGGGCGGATGTCGGTCTGGACGAAGTACGTGCCGGAGGGCCGCAGGACGGAGAACCCGGCGGCCGCGAGGCCCTCCATGAGGCGGTCGCGCTTGTCCTGGAGGCCGGCGCGCAGCGCGGACACCCACTCGAGCTCGTGCCGCAGCCCGTACGCCACCGCCATCTGCCACGGCGCGCTCGACGTGAACGTGAGGAACTGCTTGACCGTCTGCACCGCCGTGACCAGGGCGGGAGGGGCGCAGATCCAGCCGGTCTTCCAGCCGGTGACCGAGAACGTCTTGCCCGCGGACGAGATCATCACCGTGCGCTCGCGCATGCCGGGCAGCGTGGCCAGCGGGATGTGCTCGACCCCGTCGAACGTCAGGTGCTCGTACACCTCGTCGGTCACCGCGATCAGCCCGCGCTCCTGGCAGAGCTCGGCGATGACCTCGAGCTCGGCGCGGGTGAAGACGGTGCCGGTGGGGTTGTGCGGGGAGTTGACGAGGATGACGCGGGTGCGCGGGGTGACGGCGGCGCGCAGCTCGTCGGGGTCGAACGTGAAGCGCCCGTCCACCGGGCGCATCGTGACGGCGACCAGGCGGGCCTGGGCGAGCGCGATCGAGGCCGCGTACGAGTCGTAGTACGGCTCGAAGGCGATCACCTCGTCCCCCGGCTCGCAGAGGGCGAGCACGGCCGACGCGATGGCCTCGGTGGCCCCCACCGTGACCAGGATCTCGCCCGCCGGATCGTAGGAGAGGTCGTAGTGGGCGGAGCGGTGTTCCGAGATCGCCCGGCGCAGCTCCAGGACCCCCGGACCCGGCGGGTACTGGTTGGCGCCCGAGGTGATCGCCTGGACCGCGCGGTCGAGCATGGCCGCGGGCCCGTCGGTGTCGGGGAAGCCCTGGCCGAGGTTGATGGATCCGGTCTCTGCGGCGAGCGCGCTCATCTCCGCGAAAATCGTCGTGCCGAAGGCGCGCATCCTGGCAACAAGTGGTTCGGTCACGGCACTTAGGCTATGCCCGGCGGGAAAGCCGCCCATCATTCCGCCCCCTGATGTCGCGAAGGGCATGGGCGGTTCGCCGCGCCTTGTCGGTAGTCTCGTCCCGTGATCATTCGGGTCGTGCTAGCCCTCGCTTTAATGACGCCCCCTGTCATGACCCCGTCGGACACCGGCCCGAGCGCCTGCCCGGTCGCCATGCCACCCCGTACGACGTGCGGTTTTCTCGAGGTCCCCGAGCGCAGGGACGCGCCGGAGCGGAAGATCAAGGTGGGGTACGCGGTCCACGCCTCCACCGCCAAGGACCGCAGGCCCGACCCCGTGGTGTACATGAGCGGGGGCCCGGGGTCGGCGTCCATGCAGCTGACGGGGTTCCTGAGCCAGATGTTCCCCGATCGCGACGTGGTGACGATCGAGCAGCGCGGCAGCAAGTACTCCGAGCCGGTCCTGGGGTGCCCCGAGACGGCCGAGGCGTTGCTCGGGCAGCTCAGGCGGCCCCCCGCCGACGTCGGCGCGGCGGCCGTCCGCTGCCGCAAGAGGCTCCAGGAGCAGGGCGTCGACCTGCGTGGATACAACACGAAGGAGATCGCGGCCGACGTGGTCGCGTTACGGGAGAAGCTCGGGTACGACTCCTGGAACCTGTTCGGCGTCAGCTACTCCACCAGGGTCATGATGGACGTGGCCGCCGCGGACCCGAAGGGCGTGCGGTCGGTGGTGCTGGACTCGTACCTGCCGGAGAGCGTCAACTGGTACGACGACGCCGACCGCAACCTGGCCGACACGGCGGCGCGGCTGAACATGAAGGACGCGTTCGAGGCCATGACGGCCCGGCTGAACGCCACGCCCGCGCAGGTGACGACGACCGACCCGCTGCTCGGCAAGGCTTTCGAGGCGCGGATCAGCGGTGACGACGTGGCCACGATCATGGCGGAGGCGCTGCACGAGGCGGACTTCGCGGCGGTCGCGCCCGCCATGGTCGGCGCGCTCGCGAAGGGCCACGACGAGCTGCTGCGGGCGCTGGCCGACGCGGTGGGCGAGGGGCTGGTGTCGCACGAGTTCGGGCTGTATCACGCGGTGCAGTGCCAGGACGAGGTCCCGTTCAACACATACACCACCAAATCCCGACTTTTCACCGTAAATGGGGACAAGACGGTGTGTGATGCGTGGCAGCTCCCCAAGTCCAAGGCCGTCAACGCCACCACCAAGGCCCCCGTGTACGTGGTGGGCGGCCAGTACGACCCCACCACCCCCACCAGGACAACCAAGCCCGCGGCCGAGGCCCTCCCCGGCGCCCGCTTCGAGGAGTTCCCCCGCGCCTCCCACGCCGTCTTCCTGACCAGCCCCTGCGCCCGCCGCAAGATCGTGGAATTCCTCGACGCACCGGCCGGCGGCGCGGCCTCGCCGTGCGTCGACGACGCCGCCGGGCAGCCCGGCGACCTGCACGTGACCGCCGCCCCGTACCAGATCTCGAAGTCGCCCTGGCTGGCCGCGCCCTTCGCGCTGTTCGCCCTCGTCTGCCTGATCCAGCTGGTCGCGGGCGCGCTGAGGGGCCGGGCGCTGGCGGCGTTCGGCGGGCTGGCCGGCGTGGCCTTCGCCGGGCTGGTCGGCCAGTCCGTGTACGCCCTGGTCACCCGGAACGAGACCGCGCTCGCCGTCGGCGTGCCCGGCACGGCCGTCGCCTACACCTGGATCGCCGCCGCCTCGGCCGCGCTGACCGCCGCCGCGCTGCTGCGCGACCGGCGCTGGCCGCAGATCGCGGCGACCGCCGTCGGCGCCGGATTCCTCGTATGGTGGTTGGCCTGGTTCCTGTGACGCGCATCCGTGAGCTCGACGCCCTCCGCGGTTTCGCGGTGGGCGGCATCATGCTGGTCAACACCTGGCAGCACACCGCCAAGGACCCGCGCAACGGCGTCGACTGGGCCATCGAGGCGCTGTTCCAGAGCCGGTTCTACCCGATCTTCTCGCTGCTGTTCGGCATCAGCTTCATGCTGTTCCTGCGCGGCAACAGCCGCTGGGCGCTGCTGAGCCGGCTGTTCTGGCTGTTCTGCCTCGGGCTGGTCCAGCACACGTTCTACGACGGCGAGGTGCTGACCTACTACGCCGTCTACGGCGCGGCGGTGCTGCTGCCGGCCTCGTTCCTGGCCGGCGGCCTGCCGGTGCTGCTGCTCGGGGTGGGGGTGCTGGCGTGGGGGCTCCAGGTGGACGGCGGGGTGTTGCTGATCCCCGGCCTGTTCCTGATCGGCATGGGGCTGTGGCGGCTGAGCCCGTCCAGGTCGCTGCTGCTGCCGTCGTTCGCGGTCACCGCGCTGGCCGGCGCGCTGCTGACGGCCGCCTGGGCGAGCCAGGGCGGGTGGATCCTCTACAGCACGGCCGCGCTGGCGGGCGCGGCGGCGTACTCGCTGGGGCTGCTGCTGGCGCTGCGGCCGTGGTTGTCGGCGGTGCTGGAGCCGCTGGGCAGGATGGCACTGACGAACTACGTCACGGGCACCGTCGTGATCGTCCTGGCCACCCCGCTGCTGAACACCGACCCGACGCGCTGGTCGGTGGTGGCGCTGGCGGCGGTGACCGTGGCGGCGCAGATGCTGTTCAGCAGGTGGTGGCAGGCCAGGTTCAGGTACGGGCCCCTTGAGTGGATCTGGCGGTGCCTGACCTGGTTTCGAGTGGTGCCCAACCGGTTAGAGTCGGGCCGTGACCGAAATCGCCCTCTGCCAGATCCCGGTGTCTCCTGACCCGGCCACGAACCTGAAACGTGCCCAGGAGGCGCTCGCCAGGGCCGAGGGGGCCGACTTGGCGATCTTCCCCGAGGCCACGCTCACCCGCTACGGGCGGCGCATCACGGACCTGGCCGAGCCGCTGGACGGGCCGTTCGTGTCGGGCCTGGCGGAGGCGGCCAGGGAGCACGGGCTGGCGGTGATCGCCGGGGTCTTCGAGCCGGGCGACGACCGCGTGCACAACACGGCCGTGGCCATCGACGCGCAGGGCGCGGTGCGGGCGGCGTACCGGAAGATCCACCTGTTCGACTCGTTCGGCGCGAAGGAGTCCGACCTGGTCGCGCCCGGCGCGGAGCCGACCGTGGTGGAGCTCGCGGGGCTCAAGGTCGGCCTCGTCACCTGCTACGACGTGCGTTTCCCCGAGCTGGCCAGGGCGCTCGTGGACAAGGGCGCCGAGCTGTTCGCGGTGATCGCCGCGTGGGGCTCCGGGCCGCTCAAGGAGGACCACTGGGTCACCCTGGTCAGGGCCCGTGCGCTGGAGAACACGATGTGGACGGCCGCCGTCGGCCAGGCGCCCAACCCGGCCGAGTCGTCCGACGGCTACGGGGTGGGCCGCAGCATGTTGGTCGATCCCCTGGGCGTGATCCGCGCCGATCTGGGCACGGCGCCCGGCGTGCAGACCGTGCGGGTGGATCACGAATGGACAACAGCCGCCAGGGCGACCCTGCCGTGCCTCCAACACCGGGTTCTCTGAGGTTCAACCGATCGTAAAGTAGTACCGTGAGCGGAACGCAGATGCAGAAGGTTGTCCCGCCGCGTCTGCTCGTGCCATACCTGTCGGGCAAACGCACGGTGATCTCGGGTTACGTCTACCGCGTGCAGGACTGCGTCAGGCTGACCACGCCTGAGTCGCTCTACCACGGGCTCGACCTGTCCTTCGACGGGTCGGAGCTGTTCGGCGAGGTGCCCGAGCTCTACGTGATGCGCTGGTACGCGCGCGACGTCGACACGTACGCGGTGCCGTACGGGCCCCACATGGGTGGCGACTGGAGCGACGCGCCGCCGTTCGCCGGCAACGGTTTCACAACATCGTCGGATCACGTGGTGCCGCAGTTCCACACCGTTCCGATGCCGATCCCGGCCGGGACGGAGATCGTCCACGTCACCGCCGACGGCGAGCGGCCCTTCGCCGAGTACGACGGCCTGACTTGGCGGCCCGCCGCATGAGTGACGACGAGATCATGCCGGTCGCGTCCGGCTTCGTGGCGCGCTTCGACGGCCGCACGCTGCCCGCCGCTCTGGGCCCCGACAACGACCAGGTGGTGCTGTTCAGCGAGGTCGAGCTGGACGGGTTCGATCCCGCGTCGGGCTACTGGCGCAGGGTGGTGGCCAGGTCGCAGGTGGAGTGGCTCGTGCTGATCCGCACGGTGGGGGCGTTCGGCGGCGAGCCGTGCATCGTGATCGACGAGGACGACGACGGGCTGCACATCGCCTACACGGGGCACAGCGGGATGAAGGCGGAGGCGCTGGGCTACTGGCTGGTCGACCACGGCGCCTACGAGGTCGTGGTGCCCCGCGAGGAGGTCTTCTCGATCCGCGTCGAACGGATTCCGGTCCCCTAGTCAACCTGCCGCCGTTCCGGGTGTCTCTATGACGTGACCGAAACAGCGACCACGACGCAGCCGTCGTTCGCCGAGCTGTTCGCGGCCCAGTACCACTCCCTGGTACGCCTGGCCGGGCTGCTCGGCGCGGACGACCCTGAGGACATCGCCCAGGAGGCGTTCGCCCGGCTGCACACAAGGCGGTTGCGCGACGACGGGGCCGCCCTGGCCTACCTGCGCTCCACCGTCTGCAACCTGACGCGCAACCGCCTGCGCCACCTCAGCCTCGTACGACTGCGCCGCCCCGACCCTCCCGAACCGGCGCGCAGCAGCGAGCACGCCGTGCTCGTCTCCGAGGAGCACCGCGAGCTGCTGTCCGCCGTGGACCGGCTGCCGCGCCGCCAGCGCGAGGCGCTCGTCCTGCGCTACTGGCTGGACCTGTCGGAACGCGAGATCGCCGACGCCATGGGCGTCTCGCCCGGATCGGTGAAGACGCACGCGAGCCGGGGCCTGGCGGCCCTGGGCAAGGCGCTGAAGGAGGAGGACGCGTGAACAACCTGGAAGAGCGCCTTCGAGCCGCGTTCGACGCCCGCGCCCGGGCCTACGAGCCCGACCCGCACGCCTGGGCGCGCATCATGGAGCGCCGGCCGCGGCGCCGACCGGCCCGGTGGCTGCTGGCCGCGCTCCCGGTGGCGCTGCTGACCGTGTTCGTTCCTGTGCTGCTCAACGGGGGCCTGGGCAGGAACACCGCGATCGACCCGACCGGGATCTACCAGCAGCTCATGAAGGAGCGCACGCCCCTCGGCAAGGAGGCGTCCGTCGACAACCCCTCCGAGGGCAAGCCGCTGCGGATCTGGTTCGCCAGAGGGAAGCTGGGCTATCCCGAGGTCTGCTACATCGTCGAGCGGGCCGCCGGCGAGCCGTACGGGGCCTGCGCCGACGCCGTCACGTGGGAGGACGTGGACGCCTGGTTTGTGGGCAGCACGCTGCGGGACGGTGCGGGGACCGCGATGGACTGGGGGCTGGCGCTCCAGGACGTGGGCGCGGTGACCGGGGTCACGAAGGGCGGGCAGGAGTTCCAGGGCACGGTGCGGAGCCTGGACGGCGCGCCGTACCGGCTGTGGACGGTGACGTATCCGTCCCAGGATCCCATGTCCAAGATCCGGATCTCGAACGTCGACGGCAAGAGCCTCGGGTGGTGGTCCCGCGACGGCCTGTTCGCGCCGGATGGCCAGCCCATGAGCGCGCCCATGGAGCTGTCCCAGGGCATCTCCGTCCAGCCGTACCGGACGAAGGAGGGGACGCGGCTGACCTGGTCGCGGCACGGCGCCGAACTCGCCTCTCAACTGCCCTCCGCGACGGACCCGGTGGTGACCGTCAGCCCCCGGCGAAACATGATCATCGGCTTCGCCCGCAAGGACGTCGCCAGAATCGAGGTCTCGTTCGGCGGCGGGAGCACGGCGAGCGTCGTGACCAGGCCCGATCCCTGGAACCTGGGCGTCACGCTGTTCGCCGCCATGAGCCCGTCCGACGACCGGGCCGAAAGTCGCCGCGTCACCGCCTACGACGCGTCGGGCAAGCAGGTCTGGAGCCAGGACGAGCCGGGCGAGGCAGCGCCGTTCGAGGACGACAAGGTCGCAGGCGAGGTGATGACCCTCCCGGGCACCGAAAGCTCCGGCCGCCCGGTACGCGTCTGGTTCACCCAGAGGTCCGACGACGGGGACGGGTTCTGCTACACCGGCGGGCCCGCGCCGGGCGACCGGGGCGTGTCCGGCTGCTTCATCAGCTTCGCGCAGAACTCCTACCCCTTCCAGCAGGCGACCACCTACCTGCCGGACCCCGGCGCCGACATCTACTTCGGCCCGGCCCTCGCGGGCTGGGAGTCGGTCGAAGCGGTGCTCCTCGACGGGCAGCGGGTCCGCGCCTCGTTCCTGCGCGGCGCGGGCGCCCCATACCCGGTCTGGCACGTCAGCGTCCCGCGCGGCGCCGAGGTCGGGGGCTTCATCGTCAAGGCGAAGGGCAAGCCGGACAAGCAGGTTCCGAATTCCAACAAGGCTTGCACGAGGCAGGCCGCGAGGTCCGAGGCCACCCCTCAGCCCCTGCCGGCGGGCATCACGGCTCTCCTCGTGCCGGGCTGCGCGGCCTTCTGGGAGAACGGGGAGATGGTGCCGGCGCTGCCCGGGCCGCTGCCCGGCGCGCGGCTGAGCGATCTGCTCGACGCCGAGCGGCCGGTCCAATGGGCCAGCCACAAAACGGCCTGGTACGGCTACGCACCCGCGGGCACGGCCAAGGTGGAGTTCCGCATGAAGGGCGGCGCCACCGCGACGGCCGAGGCCGTCCCGGATTCGTGGGGGCAGAACGTGGCGCTGTTCGCGGCCCCGGCCCCCAAGGGAGGTGTCGAAGAAACCGTCGCCCTCACGGGCTATGACGCCGGCGGCAAGGAGTTGTGGCGATACGAGCTGCCCAATCGGCGCGCCCCGAAGTTCTAGCCGAGGTTGCGGAAGCGGGCTCGGCGGGCCGCGAAACGGTCCGCCGGGCTCAGCTCCAGCAGCCGGGCGATCTCGTACTCCAGCGCCCGCCCCACCCGCTCGCAGAACTGCCGCGGCTCGTACGCGGCGTCCGGCACCTCCGGGACGACCCGGTCCACGATGCCGTCGCGGCGCAGGTCGGTGGCGCGGATGTGCTGGGCCTGGGCGATCTCGGGTGCGAAGTCCACCGAGCGGTAGAGGATGGCCGAGGCGCCCTCCGGCGGCAGCGGCGACAGCCAGGCGTGCTGGGCGCAGAGCACCCGGTCGGCGGGCAGCAGCGCCAGCGCCGCCCCGCCCGCCCCCTCGCCGAGCAGCAGGCACACGGTCGGCGCGTCGAGCATGACCAGCTCGGCCAGGCAGCGGGCGATCTCGGCGGCCAGCCCGCCCTCCTCGGCCGCCTTCGACAGGTCGGCGCCCGCCGTGTCGACGACGGTGATCAGCGGCAGGCCCAGCTCGGCCGCCAGCCGCATGCCCCGCCGGGCCACCCTGAGCCCGGCCGGGCCGAGGGGCGAGTTGGTCCGCTGGACCCGCCGGTCCTGGCCGAGCACCACCGCCGGCGCCGTGCCGAACCTGGCCAGCGCGAGCAGCAGCCCCGGCTCGTTCTCACCCTCCCCGCTGCCGCTGAGCGGGGTCACGTCGGTGGCGGCGAGCTTGAGCAGCGTACGCACGCCGGGCCGGTCGTCGCGGCGCGAGCGGGTGATCGCCTCCCACGCCTCCACGGGCCGCAGGTCCTCCTCCGGAGGGGTGCCCGCCTCCACCCGCGACCTGTCGTCGGCGAGCACGCCGAGCGCCCTGATCGCGATCTCCCGCGCCTCCTCGGCCGGGACCACCGCGTCGATCAGGCCCTTGCGGTGGAGGTTCTCGGCAACCTGCACGCCTTCGGGGAACGGGTAGCCGTGCAGCGACTCGAACACCCGCGGCCCCATGAACCCGATCAGCGCACCCGGCTCGGCCGCCGTGACGTG
Organism: Nonomuraea sp. NPDC004186; assembly: GCF_053603495.1. NCBI lineage: Bacteria > Bacillati > Actinomycetota > Actinomycetes > Streptosporangiales > Streptosporangiaceae > Nonomuraea > Nonomuraea sp. NPDC004186. The sequence goes on from NZ_JBSGFQ010000001.1 coordinate 282,482, forward strand.
CCCGAGCGACCCCCACGACGCGAACACCCCGCCCGTCGTCGGGTGCCGCAGGTAGACCAGGTAGGGCAGGCCCTCGCTCCGGTGCAGCTGGATCGCGGTGGTGATCTTCACCATCTGGACGAACGCGAGCGCGCCCTCCTGCATCCGCGTGCCGCCCGACGCGGGCGCGGCCAGCACCGGCAGCCGCTCGCGGGTGGCCCGCTCGACGGCGGCCGTGAACCGCTCGGCCGCCGCCACCCCGATCGAGCCCGCCATGAACGAGAACTCGCACGCCACCACGGCCACCCTGCGGCCGCCGAGCAGCCCTTCGCCGGTGATGACGGACTCGTCGTAGCCGGACTTGGCGCGGGCCGCGGCCAGCTCGTCGGCGTAGGGGGAGCCGGGCGGCGCGGGGTCGGCGGGCGGCGCGTCCCACGACTTCCACGACCCCCGGTCGAGGATCGTTTCGATCAGTGTGCGCGCGTCCGGACGGCTCACTATCGCTCCCTAAATGTCGGCCAGCCTTGCAATGTTGACGCACGAAGAGATCGTCCGGTGCCGCGAAATGCGGATCATCGTTCACGCTCTTCGAGCCAGGCGAGCACGGCGTCGCCGTCCTGGCCGAGGGCGGGTGGCGCGGTGTGCTCGAACCCCTCGAGACCGTCGAAGCGCAGCGGCGGCCCGGGCAGCTCGATCGTGCCCAGCACCGGGTGCTCCACCTCGACGACCAGGCCCTGCGAGCGGGTCTGGTCCCAGGCGTAGACCTCGTCGAGCGTCCTGATCGCGCCAGCGGGCACGCCCTCCTCGCCCAGCCTGGCCAGCCAGTGGGCACGGTCGTGGGCCGCCAGGGCCTTCTCCATGTCCGCGATCAGCTCGTCCCGGTGCGCGAACCTGTCCCGGTTGGTGGCGTATTTCGCGGCGTCGGGGTCGATGCCGAGGAGCGTGGCGACCTTCTTCCACTGGCCGTCGTTGGCCGCGGCGATCTGCAGCATGCCGTCGGCGCAGCGGAAGGCGCCGTAGGGGGCGATGGAGGCGTGGTGGTTGCCGCCGGCCGCCGGCACCTTGCCGCCGACCGTCCAGGCGGTGCCGTGGTAGGCGTGGACGCCGGTGATGGCGGCCAGCAGCGAGGTGCGCACGACGCGGCCCCTGCCGGTGCGCTCGCGCTCGTAGAGGGCGCCGGTGACGCCGTACGCGCCGTGGATGCCGGCGAGCAGGTCGGCGATGGAGGCGCCGACGCGGTAGGGCTCGTCGGGCGACGGCCCGGTCAGCGACATCAGGCCGGCCTCGCCCTGGGCGATCTGGTCGTAGCCGGGCCGTCCGCCCTCCGGGCCGTCGTGGCCGAAGCCGGTGATCGACAGGATGACCAGGCGGGGGTTGAGCTCGTGGAGGCGCTCGACGGAGAAGCCCAGGCGGTCGAGCACGCCTGTGCGGAAGTTCTCGATCAGGACGTCGCTCTGGCGGACGAGGCGCTCGATGAGCCGCTTGCCGTCGGCGGACTTGAGGTCGACGGCGATGGACTGCTTGTTGCGGTTGGCCGCCAGGAAATAAGTCGAAATTTCGTTATCCGGTCCGACGAACGGCGGTCCCCACCCGCGCGACTCGTCACCCCCGTCCGGATGCTCCACCTTGATCACCCGAGCGCCCAGGTCACCCAGCATCTGCGCCGCGTGCGGCCCGGCCAGGGCCCTGGACAGATCGAGCACGACGATGTCACCGAGGGGTCCGAGCAAGATCAACCTCCTGCTTGCATTCGGGGCGAAAGAACATTCTCTCAGTAGCCCACACCACGTCTTCTACCCTGGGTCCGGTGAACCACCTGGCCGATCGCATCATGACCCTGCGCCCCTCGTGCGGCCCCGTCCGGCTGGTGGCCGTGGACGGGCCGGCGGGGGCGGGCAAGACGACGTTCGCGGGGCGGCTGGGGGCTGCGCTCGGCTGCCAGGTGATCCACAGCGACGACTTCCCCGTGCCGTGGGAGGAGGGGCCCGGCGGCTGGTTCCACGCGCTGGAGTCGCAGGTGCTGGTCAGGCTCCGGGACGGCGAGCCCGGGGGTTTCCGCAGGTACGACTGGGTGCGCGGCGAGTACGCCGAGCACGTGGCGGTCCCGGTCGCGCCGGTCCTGGTCATCGAGGGCGTCGGCACGGCCCGCGCCTCGATCGCCCGCCTGCTGGCCTTCACCGTCTGGATGGACGCGCCGCGGGCGCTGCGCTTCGCGCGGGTTATGGAGCGGGACGGGGCCGAGCTGGAGCCGCGGTGGCTGGAGTGGTTCGCGGCCGAGGAGAAGTGGTTCGCCGAGGACCGGACGCGCGACCGGGCCGACCTGATCGTCGAGACCGGGCCGGACCGGCCAGGGACGGGCGACGCCGCCGAGACCGGCTGATCGGAGACCGGCTAGAGGTGGCGGGAGCCGTCGAGACCGGCTAGAGGTGGCCGACGTCGTTGAACCGGACGAGCCCGGAGCCGTCCCACACGGAGACGGAGGCGTTCAGCACCGGCGCGAACTCCAGGACCGCGGCCAGGTCCTCGTCCGGGCCGCCCGCCAGGACGTGGCGCAGGCCCAGCACCACCGAGTCGTGGGCGACGATCAGCACCCGCCGCCCGGCCGCGTGCTCGCGCAGGTCGGCGAGGAGGTCACGGAGCCGCACCACGACGTCGGCCAGCGACTCGCCGCCGGGCGGCCGGAAGGCGTAGGCGCCCTCGGCCTCCCGCCGCGCCATCTCCTCGGGGAAGCGCTCTTTGATCGCGGCCAGGTTGTAGCGCGCGAACGCGCCCGCCTCCTGGTCCCTGAGCCGCCCGTCCACGGTGAGCGGGAGCGGGCCGGCGCCCCACGCCCGCAGGGCCACCCGCCACGTGTCGAGCGCCCGCAGGTACGGCGAGCACCACACCACCTCGGGGGCCTCGGCGGTGGGCAGGCCCGCCAGTGACCGCCCGAACGCGGCGGCCTGCGCCCGGCCCAGGTCCGTCAGCGTGACCTCGTCGTCCCCGCGCTCGTAGACCAGGGGCGCCGACCCGGCCTCCCGGTGCGCGAGGTTGGCCTCGCTCTCCCCGTGCCGCACCGCCATGATCCGCGTCGGTCCCATCCCGACATCTTGTCACGGCACCCTCCGGCCAATTACGGTCAAGCCCGTTATATCGCTCTGGGAGGTCGTACGTGCGCACCATCCTCGCAACGCTCCTCGTTGCCTTATCCCTCTCGGCTCCGGCCCAGGCCGAATCCACCGCAGCCCCACCCACCGGGTGCGGCTTCCAGAACCTCGGCATGCTCCCGCTGACCGGCGCCACCACCGCCGGCACCGCGCTGGACGCCCGCCACCCGCAGGGCCCGCGCGTCTACTCGGTCACCTCCAGCGCCTCCGGCCCGGCGCTGCTCGGGATCAGGGACGCCCGCGACGGCCGCCTGATCGCCGAACGCCCGCTCCCGCTCGCGCTCGGCTCCTGGGCCGTCACCGTCGCCCCCGACCACTCCGTCTACGTCGGCAGCTACAACGCCACCGCCGGGGCGATGGGCCGCCTCTTCCGCTACAACCCGTCCGCCGACCAGGTGAGCGAGCTCGGCATCCCCATCGCGACCGAGACGTTCGTCTGGACCGTCGCCGCCAGTCCCGACGGCTCGGCCGTCTACGGCGGCACCTCGCCCACGGGCAAGCTCTTCCGCTACGACACCGCGACCGGCGCCTTCGCCGACCTCGGCAGCCCGGTCCCCGGCGACCAGTACGTCCGGGACCTGGCCGTCGGCGAGGACGGCACCGTGTACGCCGGCGTCGGCGCGCGCAGCATGAAGGTCGCGGTGCTCACCCCCGCCGGTACGGTCGAGCGGGTGATCGACCCGCCCGTCGAGGGCAGCGGCTACGCCTACGACGTGGACGTGGCCGGCCGCTACCTGCTGGTCCGCTTCGTCACCTCCACCGGCGCCAACCCCATGGGCGTGTACGACCTGCGCAAGCGCGCGTGGAAGGACGTCGTGGAGGACGTCGACAACCTCACCGTCGGCGGCGGCAGGCGCGGCCACGACCTCTACCTGTTCCAGCACGACGAGCTCGTGAAGTACGACCTCAGGACCCGGAAGATCACCAGGCTGGGCTTCACCGGGTACGGCGAGGGCGCCGCCCGCCCGCTCGGCTGGCTCGGCCACACCCTCGTCGGCACCAGCTCCACCGGCCGCATCTGGCAGTTCGACCGCAGGACGGGGCAGGGCCGGCTGCTCGACGGCGCGCTGACCGGCCAGCCCGTCAGCATCCGCTCGCTCGGCACGGGCCCCGACGGCCGCGTCTACGCGGGCGGGTTCTTCACCGGCGGCCTGGCCGCCTACGACCCCGCCACGGGCCAGGCCCAGAACTGGCCGGACGTCGGCCAGAGCGAGGGCATCGTCACCCACAAGGGCAAGCTCTACCTCGGCGTCTACCCCGGCGCCCGGATCTACGAGTTCGACGGGACCGCGCCCACATTGCTGCTGGACCTCGGCGGCCAGGAGCAGGACCGGCCCTTCGCGATGATCTCGGCGGGCGACCGGCTGGCGTTCGGCACGGTGCCCAAGGCCGGCACCCACGGTGGCGCGCTCGGCCTGCTCGACCCCGCCACCGGCCGCACCGTGATCAGGCGGGACATCGTCCCGGGCCACAGCATCATCGGCCTGGCCTACCGCGACGGGGTCGTGTACGGCGCCACCTCGGCCTTCGGCGGCACCAGCACGCCGCAGGGCGACGCCGTGGCGTTCGCGTACGACATCGCCACGGACTCGCTCAAGTGGCAGTCCACCCCCGTGCCCGGCGACCTGGCGCTCGGCTCGATCGCCTTCGACGGCGACGGGCGGCTGTGGGGGCTGACCCCGGACACCCTGTTCGAGCTGGACCCGGCCACCGGGCGGACCGTCAGGAGCGTGAAGCACCAGACCTACGCCTGGTCCAGCGCCACGCAGGTCTGGCTGGACACCAACCTCGTCTTCCACAAGGGCTACCTGTGGGGCAAGGTGCAGGGCAAGGCGTACCGGATCGATCCGGGGACGATGGCGCTCGCGCTCATCGCCCGCCCGATCTCGAACCTGATCCTCGGCCCCGACGGCCACCTCTACCTCTCACGCTTCGAGAACTTCTCCACCTACCGCGTCTGCTGACGGGTCAGCCGGAACAGGCGCGGCCCCTCGGCGAAGTAGACGTCCCCGGACCCGTGCACCGCGAGCTGGTGCACGGGTCCCTGCCGCAGCACCGCGTGCCGTCCGGTCCGCGGGTCGAGGGAGAAGACGTCCTGGCCGGCGTGCGCGCCGTACAGGGTGCGGTCGCGCCGGTTGTACGCGAGCTGCCCGCTCGCGCTCTTGCTGTCCGACAGCGTGACGCGCGAGACCACCTTGCGGGCGGTCGTGTCGACCGCGAACACCTCGCCGCCCGCGATCCCCCACAGCCTTCCCCGGTCGTCGAACGTCAGCGCCGGGACGGCCGGCTTGCCCGCGGCGGGCACGATCTCCCACAGCAGCCGGTTCGCCTTCACCGACCACGCGAACAGCTTGGCCTCCGGCTGCGTCGGCGGCGTGGCCGACTGGCCGCTGTAGATGGACGTGCCGCCGTAGAGCACGCCGTCGCGGTAGGCGAGCGAGACGATGCTCTGGTCCTGGACGACGTTGCGCTGAGCGTGCTTGAGCGTCCCGGTCCGCGGGTCCCACACGGCGAGCACGCCGCCGAGCTGGCCGAGGTCGGGCATGGTGCCCGCGGCGAGGTAGCGGCCGGCCGACACCAGCGCCCGCGGCCTGATCTGCTTGTCGGCGGCGAAGTCGAACAGCCGGGCCGGGTTCGGCGCGGGGCCGGGCTCGGGGCTGGGCGAGTACTCGGTGCTGTTCCACGGCAGCGCCGGGTCGTAGGCGTAGACCCTGGCCTCGGGATAGGCGCCGACGTAGAGCTTGCCGTCGTGCGCGATCATGTCCTCGCTCTGCGAGAACGTGTGAAATTCCGTCCTTTCGCCGGTCTTCGGGTCCAGGGCGGCGAAGCCGCCGTTGAGGAAGCCGCCGGCGTACATGCGGTGGTCGGGGCCCTCCGCGAGCGCGGTCACGTCGATGGGCTCGCCCCTGACCGCCGTCTGTACGAACGACTTCGCGCCGGTCTGCGGGTTGTAGCGGAACATCAGCCCGCGCCAGAGCAGGCCGACGACGCTCTTCCCCGGATAGTCCGGCAGGCCCAGCTCGGCCCAGCCGATGCCGCGCGTGTTGGCCACCCGGCCGGTGAAGGGCAGGCCGGTCGGCGTCGTGGCCTGCGTACGGGGGTCGTAGCGGACCAGCTCGCCGCTCTTGACCAGGTAGACCGCGCCGTCGGCGGCCGGGGGCGAGACGTCGAGGCCGTGTACGGCGTCGAGCGCGCCGGTCCACTGGCCGGCGGCGATGTCCCAGACGTGCATCGGGCCCGGGCTCGCGCCGCCGTAGCGGACGTAGAGGAAGCCGCCCGCGACGTTGACGTCGTACGCCCACTTGCCCGCCGGGTCGAGGCCGTCGGGAGTCGGGAGCTGCCTGGTCGCGCCCGAGGCGGCGTCGATCTCGAAGACGGCGGCCGGGGCCTCGGTGCCCGCGTAGATCTTCCCGTCGGCGTAGGAGACGCTGCGCACGTAGGCGTGGGCGGGCGAGAGCTTGCCGTAGTCGCGCACGCCGGTCGCGGGGTCGTAGGCGAACAGGCGGCCGCCCGGGGAGGTGCCGCCGTAGACGGTGGCGCCCTCTCCCGCGGCCACGGACCAGATGAAGTTCTCCGAGGGCAGGGGGCGGCCGAGGTCCTGGACGCCGCCCTGGTCCGTCCAGCGGTAGAGGCGGCCGTCGCCGTACGTGCCCGCGTACACGCTGCCGTCCGGGGTCGCCTCCACGGCCCAGGAGCCGCCGGCGCCCGGCAGGTCGTACCTGGCCACTTCGGCGCCGGTGGCGGGATCGACGGCGTTGAGGTGGGCGGGGGTGCCCGACGAGGCGCCCCACAGCACGGTCCGGCCGCCGGGGCCCGGCGCCACCACGCCGCCGATCAGCAGCACGTCCTCCAGGGGGACGCCGAGATCCTCCACACGGGGCGCCGCCGCGACCGCGGGGGCGCCGGCGCCGAGCACGGCGAGGGTGGCCGCCATGCCGCATGCCAGCATGCGCTTAATTAAGGTCATGACCGAAACCTAAAATGAGGCTGGTTTCTCCGTCAATGACGAATTACGGCCAAGGAACTAATTGGCGAGCAGCTTCGCGAGGGCCTCGGCGACATCGCCGGCCGCCTCGGGGGCGTCCATGAGCATGGCCTGGCGTACCCACACCACGGTCCTGGCGGCCTCCTCGGCACCCGGGCACGGCTCGACGCGGGTGCCCTCGGCGGTGAGGGCCTCCATCGTGCCGAGCGGCGGGTAGCCGGCGTCGAGCGGCACCCCCTCCGCGGCCATGGCGGCCAGCACGAACTCCCGGTCCACCCCGGCGTCGAGGCGCAGCATGAGCAGGTGGCGCGAGTCGCGGGTCGTGCCCTCCGGCGGCGGCACCACGGTCACCTCGGGAACGTGGGCCAGCTCGCGCTCCAGGGCGGCGCAGAAGGCGTTCCTGCGGTCGATCTCCTCGTCGAGGCGGTCCAGCCAGGGCAGCAGGAGCGCCGCCTGGATCTCGGTGAGGCGCAGGTTCCAGCCGACGGACGGGTGGCCGTACCAGCGGCCGCCGGGCGCGCGGCCGACGTTGCAGGCCGACCAGACGCGGTCGTGCACGGCCTGGTCGCGGCAGACGATCAGGCCGCCCTCGCCGGCGGTCATCGCCTTGCTCGCCTGGAAGCTGTAGACCCCCGCGTCGCCCAGACCGCCCACGGGACGGTCCCGGTACGTGGCGCCGTGCGCCTGGGCGGCGTCCTCGACGACCGCGAGGCCGTGCCGGGCGGCCAGGTCGTTGAGCGGGTCCATGTCGGCGGGGCTGCCCGCCAGGTGCACGGGCATGATCGCCGCGGTCCTGCCGGTCACGGCGTCCTGCGCGGCTCGCGGGGACAGGTGCAGGTCCACCGGGTCCACGTCGGCGACGACGGGGACGGCGCCGGCCAGCAGCACGGCGGTGGCCGAGGCCACGAACGTGTACGCCGGGACGATCACCTCGTCCCCCCTGCCCACGCCGAGGCCGCGCAGCGCGGCGAACAGGCCCAGCGTGGCGTTGCCCACGGCGACGCCGTACGGGACGCCGGAGCGGCGGGCGAACGCGCCGGTCAGGTCCGCCACCACGGAACCGCCCTGCGTGGCTCCCCACAGGCCGCTCTCGAGCACCTTGGTGACGAGCTCGCGCTGCGCGGGGTCGAGGGGCGGCGGCCAGGCGGGCCAGGGGGCCGAGCGGACAGGAGTGCCGCCGTGGATGGCGAGCGTCACGGGGAGACGTCCCTTCACGAGTGGACCTTCACGAGTGGACCTCACGGGCGAGCCCTTCACGGGCGGGCCTTCACGAGTGGCCGAGCAGGCGGGCCAGGTTGGCGCCCTGGATGAGGGCGCGGTCGGTGTCGGTGAGCGGGGCCAGGGCGACGCGGCCGTAGCCGGTGCGCAGGTCGAGGAAGCAGGCGTCCGAGCCGAACAGCACCCATTCGGCCCCCGCCAGGGCGGCCAGCCGGGCGATCCACCGGCCGGTCATCTTCGATCCGCACGTCTCCAGGTAGACGTTCGGCAGGTCGGCCACGAGACGGGCCGCGCGGCCGAACCCGTACGCCCAGAGCCCGGTGTGCCCCATGATCAGCGGAACGTGCGGGTGCCGGGCCGCGACGGCGGCGAACTGGGCGGGGTCGCTCCAGGGCGAGTCCGTCTGGCCGTGCGCCAGGACCGGCAGGCCGAGCCGCCAGACCGGCTCGTACAGGGGGTCGTCCAGGCGGCACTGGTGCACGTCGGGGTGGAGCTTGACCCCCCACACGCCGTCGCGGGCGAGCGGGGTGCGGTGGTGCGGGTTGTAGACCTGCCACACCCCGAACCGGCCGGGGAAACGCCCGGCGATCTCCATGGCCAGCTCGTTGCCGCGCACGGCGTCGGGACCGACGGCGAGCAGGTGGCTGATGCCCATCGCGGTGACGCCGATCCGGTCCATCGCGGCCACGAGGTGTTCGGCGGTGGGATGGGGGATGAGGAAGTCGGGCCAGGTGCCGACGTGGCCGTGGGCGTCGAGGATCACAGCAGCTCCTCCAGCGTCCCGGCGGCGATCCGCTCGATGTCCTTCTGGGGCAGGTCGAGGTGGTCGAGCAGGAAGCGGGGACCGCAGTCGTCGGACACCGGCGCGCCCGTGCCGAACACCAGCCGCCCCGCCCCGAACAGCGCCGCCAGCCACTCGACGCCGCCCTGGGTGTTGACGGTGCCGATCTCGGCCCGCACGTTCGGCGCCTCGGACATCAGCTCCGCCAGCGCGCGCAACCGGCGGTAGCCGGGATTGAGGACGAGCACGGGCAGCTTGGGCAGGCGCTCGGCGAGGTGGCGGAGCTGGGCGGGCGAGGTCTCGTCGAGGTCGATCGCGACGGGCAGGCCGATCTCGGCCAGCCACCGCAGGGCCCACGGTCCCGTGAGGTCGAAGCGGTGGCGTTCGGGGCAGAGCCTGATCATCCGTACGCCCCATGCCGCCACCTCGTCCGGCCCGTCCGGCTCCCCGGCCCCCGGCACCACGACGGGGACGGGGATGAGCCGGGGGTCGTCGAGCGCGAGCAGCGCCTCGTTGCCCGCCTTCGGGTCGGAGTAGAGGCTGAGCGTGTGGGTGACGCAGGCCAGGCCGATGCCCAGCCGGTCCATCTCGTCCCGAGGGTCCGTCGGCAGGTCGTCGAACGGCACGGGACCGATGAGCCGGTGGGCATCGATCACATATTTCGGCACAGACCGAAACTAGCAGAGATTACGGAGTGACGGTCAAGGACGGGCAGCGCGGATCGAGCCGGATCCTGGCCAGGTCGCGGCCCACGAGCCCCCAGGCCCGCCAGGAGCCGGGCTCGAAGTGCAGCTGCGGGTTGGTGTACCACTCGTCGCCGAGCCCGGTGGCCAGCAGCTTGGCCTCGACGCCCAGCTCGTACGCGTTCCCGCCGCCGAAGAACGTGGACGCGAACACCCTGCCCCGGTGCACGGTCAGCTCGCCGTACCCGGAGAGCTTGCCCTGCCGCACCACTGCCTTGGTGGCCAGGTCCATGGCGATCCAGGTGCCCGAGTCGCGCTTGTAGACGCCGTACAGCAGCCCGTCGTGCACCTTGATGTCCTGGAACGTGCGGTGCCCCGGGATCGGGTCCACCTGCCAGAGCACCTTGCGGGCGCGCAGGTCGAAGGCGGCCACGGACGCGGACGTCTTCACCGGCGGGGTACCGCCCCCGCCGAGCACGTCGCCGCCCAGGTAGACGACGCCGCCCCGGGGATCGACCGACAGGCTCATGAGGCTCTGGTCGGGGATGACGCCCTCGTAGACGTCGATGCGGCCGGTGCGGGGGTCGATCACGGACAGGGCGCCGTTCAGCTTGGCGCCGAGCGGGGCGCTGGCGACCACGAGCTTGTCGGTGGCGGGGTCGTACTCGATGTCCCAGGGGCGCTGCTGGCCGTGTCCCAGGTAGCCGAGGCTGCGCACCCGGTCCGTACGCAGGTCGACGGAGACGATCTGCCCGCTCGGGTAGATGGCGGCGTAGATCTTGTTGCCCTTCCGCACGAGGTCCTTCGGCTCGCCGGGCATCCGGAACCTGCGCTTCTCGCCCGTGCGCAGGTCGCGTACCTCCATGGAGAAGTGGCCGCCGATGTAGACGGCGCGGTTGGGTACGACGAGCATGCTCTGCGGCCGCTCCGGGCCGCTGGGCAGGCCGGCGTCGATGAGGTCGACGAACTCGGACTTGCCGGTGCGCAGGTCCAGCCACCACATGCCGCCGCTGCCCGAGAAGCCGAGCAGGGTGTTGTCGTCGAGCTGCTGGATCCGCCTGGTCTCGTCGCCCGGCGACGGCGCTTCGGCGACCTTGGTGAAGGCGGTGTCGCCCGCGCGGTAGCGGTGGACGGCGCCGTCGGGCCGGGACGTGGCGTAGACGGTGTCGTCGCCGGACGTGGAGCCCGCCACGGTCAGCATGTCGATCGTGCCGCCGGGCAGGGTGGCCCGGCGCTCGTCCGTGCCGTCCGAGCGGATGTCGATCAGCGTGTCTCCGGCGGCGGCCAGCACCCGGTCGCCGTGCACGGCGACGGCGCCGATGCCGGTCGGGGCGGCGGCCAGCTCCTTCACCGTGCCGTCCGCCCGGGTGATCCGGACGAGCCGGCCCTTGTCGAGCAGCCCCGCGTACACGTAGGTGGCGTCGGCGGCGACCGCGCGCACGTACCGCTCTCCCTGGACCAGCACGCCGAAGTCGCGCACCGCGCCCGTGCCCGGCACGTACTCGCGGACCCGGCCGTCCGGGTAGGTGCCCACGTAGAGGGTGCCGTCGGGCGCGGCGGCGAGGCTCCAGACGAAGCCGCCGTTCTTCCCGAACGACGCCAGCCGCTCCACGGCGCCCGTGGCCGGGTCGAAGCTGTAGAGGTCGGGCACCGGGTAGGTGCCGACGTAGATCTTGCCACCGGACACGGCCGTGGCCCAGGCGCCCTCGGGCTCACCGACGGCCGGGCCGTCGGGCAGGGTGACGCTCCTGACGACCTTGCGGGTGGCGAGGTCGATGTCGGCCAGCACGGGGGGCTTCAGGCCGCGGGTCACCACGTAGGCGTGCCCGTCGAGCACGGAGGCGCCCACGATGGCGCCGGTGACCGACGCCGGGCCGAATCGCTCCACGGCCGGGGTGTCACAGGCCGTCGCCGCCCGCGCGACCGGGCCGGTGAGGAGCGCGGGTAAGAGCGCCGACAGAATTACCAGGAGTGATCGGAGCATGGGCGCACCTCGCGTTCATTGCTGAGCAATTATGGGCCAGACCGTAACTTTATAAGCACAGTTCGTCAATGGCATGATGTGCGGCATGGCGATTGAGGATGGGCCCGGTATTCCGTTCGACGCGTGGCGCCTGGTCGGCGGGCTGGAGGTGGCGCTGGACGTGGACGTGCTGTTCGGGGCCTACCCCGACCGCGACGGCCCGCCCGGCGCCCCGGACCAGGTGCTGCGGCTGCTGGGCGAGCACCGGATCAGGGCCGCGGCGGTGGCGAGCCTGCGGGCCGCGCTGTTCGACGTGCGCTCGGGCAACGACGAGCTGATCGGCGTGCGGTCCGGCAAGGACGAACTGATCGCGCGGGCGGTCCCGGAGGTCGTCCCCGTCGGAGCCGTGGACCTGCGCGACCCGATCGGCGCCGCGCGCGAGCTGGATCGGCTGGCCGCCGGAGGCGTCCGGGCCGTCCGGCTGTTCCCCGACGAGCAGAGCGTCGAGGCGGGCTTCCCGTCCGTCAGGCACGTCGCGCGCCGGGCCGCGCGGCTCGGTCTGGTGGTGCTCACCGGCGGCGACGTGCGCAGGTTCTGGCAGCCCTTCGCGGGGCTCGGGGCCACCGTGGTCTTCCTCGACACGCACTTCTACCACCTGGGCGACTTCCTGGTGGCCGCCGCGGACGAGCCCGGCTTCCACACCTCCACCCGCCTGCTCAACTCCCCCGACGCGCTGGAGCTCGCCGCCGCCGAACTCGGCGCCGACCGCCTCCTGTACGGCTCGCGCGCCCCCCACTACGAGCCGCTCGTGCCCCTCCTGCGCCTGGCCACCAGCGGGCTGAAGCCGGAGGAGATCGCCGCCGTGGCGGGCGGCAACGCGGAACGGCTCCTGAGGAGGCCACAGTCATGATCATCGACGTGCACGCCCACTGGGGCCCGTGGTTCTTCACCATGGACGTGGCCGAGGCCAACCTCGCCACCATGGACCGCTACGGCATCGACCGCGCGATCGTCTCCGCCACCGAGGCCGTCATCTACGACGCCGCCGCCGGCAACCGAGCCCTCGCCTCCTACCTGGAGACGCAGGACCGCCTGCTCGGCTACGTCACGGTCAACCCGCGCCGGCTGCGCGAGGCGGAGGCGGACCTGGCGGCGTACCTGCCGGGCGGCCGGTTCGTCGGCGTCAAGATCCACACCGACTACACGGGCTCCCCGGTCGGCTCCGCGCAGCTCCGCGAGGCGCTCACGCTGGTGGCCGCGACCGGGCGGCCCGCGCTCGTGCACACCTGGGGCACGTCCGTGCTGGCCCTGGCGGAGGTCTGCGCGGACATCCCGGACCTGCGGGTGATCGCCGGGCACATGGGAGCCGACGGGTTCCGGTACGCCGTCGAGGCCGCGAACGCCTGCGACCGCCTCTACCTGGAGCCCTGCTGGTCGCACTTCCCCGCCGGCCGCATCGCGGAGGTGGTGGCGGCCGTGGACCCGGCGCAGCTGCTGTTCGGCACCGACGCGACGCTGATCGACCCCTCGTCGGCGTTCGGAGCGGTCGCGGCGGCGGGGCTCGCCGGTGGGACCGCCGAGCGGATCGCCTGGCGCAACGCCGCGGAGCTCTTCGCTCTGGACATTACGGCCTAGCCCGTTATAGCGTGCGGCCCAAACTTCACCTAGGGAGCCCGCGCATGATCCCCCGCCGTCGTTTCCTCCAGGCGGCCGCCGCGACCACGGCGGCCGCCACGTTCACGACCACGCCGGCCCGCGCCGCGACCCACCAGAAAGCCCAGCCCGAGGGCACCCTCACCGACCTGGGGCCGGCGAGCGTCGCCAGCCCGCTGGGCAACGGCGAGTTCGTCGGCGGCGTGCTCTACGCCGGCTCGCGCGGCCTGTCGCCCAACGTGGTCGGCGCGTTCGACCTCGGCCAGGATTCGGTCACGACCCATTTCGACATCCCGACCGGCGTGGGCATCTGGGCGATGTGCAAGGTCGGCACCGACGTCTACGTCGGCACCCACGCGAGATCCGACCTGTACAAGATCGACACGATCGCCGGCCAGGTCACCAAGGTCGCCGAATACCCCGACCACTACATCTGGACCATGGCCTCCTCCCCCGACGGCAAGGTCTACCTGGGCACGTCGGAGCCCGGCCGCGTCTGGGAGTACGACCCGGCCACCCGCACCAGCCGCGACCTGGGCCAGCCCGCCCCCGGCGAGGCGTACGTCCGCAGCATCCAGGCCGACGACACGTACGTGTACGCCGGGATCGGCGCCAACGCCCACCTGATCGCGATCGACCGCAGGACCGGCGAGAAGCGCGAGCTCCTGCCGTCCGCTGTGGCCGACCGCGACTGGGTCTCCAGCATGGGCATGTCGGAGACCCACCTGGCCGGCGGCATGAACTCGCTGGGCGAGCTGCTCGTCCTGGAGAAGGCCGCGCCGCAGAACTACAAGGTCGTCAAGGCTACCGCGGCCGGCGAGAAGTACATCGTCGCGGTCCTGATCCACGACGGGTACGTCTACTTCGCCGGCCGCCCCTCCGGCACGTTCTACCGCTACCACCTGGCCACGGAGAAGCTGGAGGTGCTCGGCGTCCCCTACTTCGAGGCCCTGACCCACCGCATCCTGGCCCACGAGGGCCGGATCTACGGCATCCAGGACAGCGCGGTCTTCGTCTACGACCCGGCGACCGGCTCGCTCGACTACGTCAACCTCGTCCAGCGCGGCTTCAAGGCGGCACCCGAGGAGCCGATGTCCGTGCACTCCGACGGCCGGCGCGTCTACGTCGGCGGCAAGGGCGGCGCCGACGTCCACGACCTGGCGACCGGCAAGGTGACCCGGCTGGGCATCTCGGGCGAGCCGAAGACGCTGCTCACCGTCGGCGACACCACGTACCTGGGCATCTACACCCAGGCGGCCCTCTATGCGCACCGCCCCGGGAAGACCGAGGCCGACCTGATCGCCCGCACCGGCAACCAGCAGGACCGCCCGCGCGACCTCGCCTACGACGCCACGACGGGCCTGATCGTGATGCCCACCCAGCCGGAGCCCGGCCACATGAACGGCGCGCTCTCCCTCTACTCGCCCCGGAAGGGCACGTACGAGACCTACCGGCCGGTGGTCGAGCGCCAGACCGTCTACTCGGTCGTCGCCCGGCACGGCGTCGCCTACCTGGGCACCCTCATCCAGGAGGGCCTCGGCCTGCCGCCGGTCACGACGACCGCCCGCCTGGCCGCGTTCGACCTGCGCACGCGCAAGCTGCTCTGGCAGCTGGAGCCGATCCCCGGGGCCCGCATGATCTCCTCGCTCGCCCTCGGCAGGAACGGCACCCTGTACGGGATGGCGAGCACGGGCGAGGTGTTCGAGTTCGACCTGCGGAGCAGGAAGGTCACCAGGACGATCAAGGTCGGGACGAAGGGCGGCGAGCTGTTCGTCACCGGCCGGGTGGCGTACTGCACGGACGGCGGCTCGATCTACAAGATCGACCTGGTCGCGTTCACGTCGAAGGCCATCGTGGACGGGCTGGCCGGGCAGTGGTTCGGCGGCGAGCCCAAGCTGGCCCTCGACCCCTCCCGCCGGGCCCTGTACGCGGTGCGCGCCCGCAACCTCGTCCGGGTGGCCATCGCCGGCCGCTAATGAGCCGCCTGGCTCATCGCCACGATCACGGCCCGCTCCTCCGCCGGGAGGGGCGGGCCGTACGGGTCGTGGGAATGCGTCTCGGGCACCCGGCCCTCGGCGGCGGCCAGCCAGAGCATGCGCTGCACGTAGCCCTCCATGGGCTCGGTGAACGTGACCTGCGCCAGCCGGTCCAGCCGCCCGGACGCCTCCTCGAACGCGCGCAGGTCCTTGCCCGCGAACGCCTCCAGGACCGCGGCGGTCACCCCGACGCTCGCCGCGGCGATGCCGACCAGGGCCGCCTCGGCCCCCCACAGCAGGGACGGGCCGAACATGCGGTCCTCCCCCGTGATCGCCAGCCGGTCCGCCTCCCTGGCCAGCGCGATCGCGCGCTGGCAGCCCATCGCGTCCGACAGCAGCGCCGTCTTCAGCCCCGCCACGCCGGGATGCGTCAGCAGCTCGCGCAGCGTTCCGGCCGGGCACGGGCGCGTGTAGAGGTCGAACGCGATCATCGGCAGCCGGGCCGCCCGCCACACCTCCTCGTGCAGCGCCACCCGGTCACCGTCCGACGGGAAGACGAGCACGCCGTCCGCGCCCAGCTCGGCCGCCACCCGCGCCTGCGCCGCCGGGTCCTCCTCCCCGCCGCCCACGCCGGCCAGCACCGGGACGCCCCCTTTACCGGCGCAGGCGACCGCGCGCTCGATCACGGCGGCGCGGACGTCGGGGGCGAGGTACGGGCCGCGGCCCGTGTGGGCGAGCACGGCCAGGCCGGTGGCGCCGTCGGCCACCAGACCGGCGAGGTAGCGGGAGACCAGGTCGAGGTCCACCTCGCCGGATGGGGTCATGGGGGTGGCCGCGGCGGGGATCAGCGCGCCGCGGAGCCGGTCACGAAGGTTTCGTACAGCGATGTCCACCCGCCCGACCCTATTTCAGGCCGGTCATCGCGATGCTGTTGACCAGGTACCTCTGCAGCAGGAAGAACACCAGCAGGCACGGCACCACCGACACGGCCGCCGAGGACATGAGCACCGACAGCTGCAGCTCCTCGGTCCGCAGCGTGGTCAGCCCGACGGTCAGCGTACGGGTGGCGTCGCTCTGGCCGACGACCAGCGGCCACAGGAAGTCGTTCCAGTGCCACAGGAACACGAACACGCCGAGCGTCGCCAGGATCGGCCTGGTCAGCGGCACCACGATCGTCCAGTAGACCCGCCACTCGGAGGCCCCGTCGACCTTGGCCGCGTCGAACAGCTCGTCCGGCAGCCCCAGGATGAACTGCCGCATCAGGAAGACGGCCTGCGAGTTCGCCAGCGTAGGCACGATCAGGCCCCAGAACGTGTCCACCCCGTCCAGGCTGTTGACCAGCACGAACGTCGGGATGAGCGTGGCCTGGAACGGCACCATCATGGTGGCGAGGAACGTCCAGAACATGGCCTCGCGGCCGGGGAAGCGCTTCTTGGCGAACGCGTACCCGGCCATGGACGAGGTGAGCAGGATGATCACCACGGAGACCACGGCGTAGATCAGCGAGTTGATCGTCCACGTGACGAACCCCGACGACTCCAGCACCCGCGCGATGTTGTCGAGCGTGAGCGAGTCCGGCCACCGGGCCGGCACGGTCGGCCGGCCCGCCGGCGAGAGTGCCACGATGAACATCGCCACGAACGGGCTCACGGTCAGCACGGACAGCACCGCGAGCAGGGCGGCCAGCGGCCACTTGCCCCGCCACCACCGGCGGCGGGCCGCGCGGGCCGTCCGCACCTCGGTGACGGGCCGGGACGCGGTGATCGTCATCGAAGCTCCTTGAGCGTGGAATTCCCCGCCTTCGTACGGGGGAGGAAACGCGGTACGACGCCGCCCTGGATGGGAACAAGTAAGCGAATCATGGCCATGGTTACGCTAAGATGAACGTCGTGGCACACAGCGTGAAGCGGGCCTACAAGTACCGCTTCTACCCGACTCCCGAACAAGCCGCAGAGCTGTCCCGGACCTTCGGCTGTGTCCGCCTGGTCTACAACAAGGCCTTGGAGGAGCGCACTCGCGCTTATACCCGCGAGGGGCGGCGAGTCGGCTACACCGAGTCCTCGGCGATGCTCACAGCATGGAAACGCAGCGCCGAGTTCGGCTTCCTGAGGGAGGTGTCGTCGGTGCCGTTGCAGCAAGCGCTTCGGCATCTGCAGGCGGCGTTCGCAAACTTCTTCGCCAAGCGCGCGAAATACCCGGCGTTCAAGTCGCGAAAGAAGTCGCGGGCGTCCGCGGAGTACACCCGGTCGGCCTTCCGCTGGCGTGAGGGCCGCCTCACACTGGCGAAGATCGATAAGCCGCTGGACATCGTGTGGTCGCGTCCGCTGCCGCTGGGTGCACAGCCGTCGACGGTGACGGTGAGCAGGGACACGGCGGGTCGTTGGTTCGTGTCCCTGCTGGTCGAGGAGGAGATCGCGCCGCTGGAACCAGTGCAGGGCATGGTGGGGGTGGATGCGGGACTCAAAGCGCTGGTCACCCTGTCCACCGGGGAGAAGATCGCGAATCCGAGGTACGAGCGGGCCGATCGGCGCAGGCTGGCCCGGGCGCAACGGGCGCTGAGTCGCAAGGAGAAGGGCAGTGCCAACCGGGCCAAGGCGAGGCTCGAGGTCGCCAAGGTGTATGCCCGGATCGCCGATCGGCGGCGCGATCATCTGCACAAGGTCAGCACACGGCTTGTTCGCGAAAACCAAGTGATCGCCGTGGAAGATCTGACCGTCCGCACCATGGTGAAGAACCACCGCTTGGCGCGCGCTATCTCTGAGGCGGCCTGGCGTGAGCTCCGCCGCATGCTGGAATACAAGGCGGCTTGGTACGGGCGGCGCCTGCTGGTTGTCGACCGCTGGTTTCCTTCTTCCAAGCTGTGTTCGGGGTGCGGGATGATCCAACCGTCCATGCCACTGAACGTGCGGGCTTGGCAGTGCACGTGCGGCGCGTCCCATGATCGGGACGTGAATGCGGCGAAAAATATCTTGGCCGCCGGGCTGGTGGACAATTAAAACGCCTGCGGAGCTGGTGTAAGACCTCAACGGAAGTCCCTTCCAGACGGGCAACCGGCGGTGAAACAGGAACTCTCACGGGCGACCGTGGGACTCTCCCACGTGTACGAGGGAGAGGATGTCAAGTGTTCCCCCGATCCAGGAAGCGGCGCTGGACCAGCGACACGATCAGCACGATCGCGAACAGCACCATGCCCCACGTGGCGGCGTAGCCGAAGTCGAACGATCGGAAGCCGTGGTCGTAGATGCCGAAGATGAGCGTGTAGGTGGCCCGGGCCGGGCCGCCGCCCGTCATCACGTACACGGTGTCGAACGTCTGGAAGGCGCTGATCGTCTCGATCACCACGACGAAGAAGATCGTGGGCTTGAGCAGCGGCAGCGTGATCCTGCGGAACCGCTGCCACGCGCTCGCCCCGTCCACCGTGGCCGCCTCCAGGTAGGAGGACGGGATCGACTTCAACCCGGCCAGCAGGATCAGCATCGAGTAGCCGAACCCCTTCCACACCGACACGACGGCCAGCGCGGGCAGGATCACGGCCGACTGCTCCAGGAACGCCACCGGGCCGAGGTCCGCCTTGGCCAGCAGGCCGTTGATCAGCCCGTCGAACTCGTAGATCCAGCGCCAGATGATGCCCGCCAGTACGAAGCTGGTCACGTACGGCAGGAACAGCATGCCGCGGAACAGCCCGCGCATGAAGACCACCTGGTTGAGCAGCAGCGCCGTGCCGAGCGCCACGAGCAGCGTGAGCGGCACGTAGATCGCCACGTACACGAGCGTGACCCGCAGGCTCAACCAGAAGTTCACGTCGTCGAGCAGCCGGGCGTAGTTGTCCGTGCCGATGAATTCCCAGTCGCCGCCGATGTTCCAGTTCGTCAGGCTCATCCCCGCCGCGCCGAGCGACGGGAAGATCCGGAAGATCAGGAACAGCACGAGCACGGGCAGCACGAACAGCAGGCCGGTGACCGGGTCACGCAGGCGTTGACGCACCGGGTGTTTCCTTTCTGGCGGTGTGCGGGGGTCAGCCGGTGCCGAGCAGCTGGTTGGCCTCCTTGGCGGCCGCGTCGAGCGCGGTCTTGGCGTCCTCCTTGCCGAGCAGCGCCGCCTGGATGTGCGGCGCGAGCACGCCCATGACCTGGCGGGCCTTGGGGTGGGTGTCGCCGGGGAAGGCGTACTGCAGGGACTTGGCGAACTCCTTGGAGGCCGCCGACTGGTCGGGCACGGTCACGTCCGTGCGGGCGGGGAAGAAGCCCGACTCCTTGGCCAGCCCGCCGGACACCTCGGGCGAGGCCAGGTAGGTGGCGAACTTCTTGGCGGCGTCCTTGCTCTCGGAGTGCTTGGCCAGCACCAGGGCGCCGGGGATGCCGAACGCGACCCGCTTGGTCCCTTCGAGCGGCAGGCCGATGCCGACGTTGTCGGCGCCGATGGCGGCGCCGAGCTGGTCGGCCATGCCCGCGGTGGCCGCGTGGTACATGGCGGTCTTGCCGGCGGCCAGCGGGCCGCCCTCGATGTCGTTGGCCTTGCTCGCGGTGTTCTCCGGCAGCCCGCCCACGGCCTTCAGGTCGAGCAGGAACTGCAGGCTGGCCACGCCCTCCTGGCCGTTGAAGGCGACGCTCTTGCCGTCGGCGGAGAAGACCGTGCCGCCGTTGGCCCACAGGATCGGGTAGAAGCTCTGGTTGAGGCTGACGTCGGGCTTGCCCGGGTAGTCCAGTACGGCGACCTTCTTGGCGGCCAGCTTGGGCGCGGCCTCCTTCAGCTCCGCCAGCGTCTCCGGCACCTTCTCGACGCCCGCGTCGGCGAACAGCTTCTTGTTGTAGATGGGCGCGGTGATCGTCTGGTAGATCGGCACGCCGTACAGCTTGCCGTTGACGGTGAGGGCGGCCAGGGAGTTGGGCAGGTAGGAGGACTTGGCCGGGGCGACGATGTCGTCCACCGCCTCGACCGTGCCCTGCTGGGCGTACTGGGGGATCTGGTCGGGACCGAGCACCACCAGGTCGAAGCCCTTCTTCGAGACCAGTGCGGTGGTGACCTTCTCCTGGCGGCCCTCCCAGGGCTGCTGGTCGATCTTGATGTCGATCGTGGGGTTGGCGGTCTCGAAGTCCTTCTCCACCTTGCCCCAGAACGCCTGGGCCTTGGCCTGGTCTCCGATGACGGGATACATCCACAGGGTCACGGTGCTCTTGTCCGAGCCGCTGCTGGATCCGCACCCGGCGGCCGCGAGGCTCAGGGCGGCCGCGAGGCCGACTGCCGCTGCCTTCTTCATCGGCGGCTTCCTTTCAACTAATACCGGTCCTGACCGAAACCTAATGAGCGCGTCTGACCGGGTCAATCCCTGATACATGAACGTAACTACGGTCGAGCCCGAAATTTCGTGATTTCCTGGGCGATCAGCTCGACGTGCTCGGGGGTGTAGGCCTCGTTCCAGTCGATGACCAGCAGCGTACGGTCCACCATGAGCTCCGCCTGCGGGCAGGGGTTGGGCCGGTAGTCCTCGAGCGGATAGCGGGAGGAGCCGTAGATGGCAGCGTCCCACACGGGCGCCCTGTTCAGCGGCTCGGCGAGGTAGCCGGCCCGCGCCGGGATCCCGGCCGCGGCCAGGTGGGCGGCCAGCTCGGGCGCGTCGCCGTCCGGGCACACGATCGGGAACAACCACCAGGCGTGGCCGTCCGGACGCGGCAGGCGTACCCCCGGGAGGCCCTTCAGCGCGTCCAGGAGCTGTCCGGCCGTGCTGCGGCGGGCCGCGAGAACGCCGGGGAGTTTCGCGAGCTGAGCGCGCGCCACGGCGGCCTGGAGCTCGGTCATGCGGTAGTTGATCCCGAAGCCGGCGTGCGACCGGCCGGCCGCGCGGTCCCACCCCTTGTCCGAGAACAGCCGCATCCGCCTGGCCAGCTCGTCGTCGTCGGTGATCGCCACCCCGCCGTCGCCGCAGGTGATGTGCTTCCACTGCTGCAGGCTGAGGCAGCCGACCTGGCCCGCCGTGCCCGCGAGCCCGCCGCCGGGCAGCTCGGTCAGCCAGGCCTGCGCGCAGTCCTCGATCAGCGTCAGGCCGTGCTCGTCGGCGAGCGCGCGCAGCTCGCCGACCCTGGCCGGCGCACCGAACAGGTGGACCGCCATGATCGCCCTCGTACGGGGGCCGATGAGCGCGGCCACCGCGTCCGGATCGAGATTGCCGTCGGAGGGATCCACATCGGCGAAGACAGGGACGGCGTTCTGCGCCAAGATGGGGGCCACGGTCCCGAAATCCGTGATCGGGGTCGTGATGATCTCGTCTCCGGGGTCCGGCGCGGCCGCGACGACCGACAGGTGGAGGGCCGCGGTGCCGGAGCTGCAGGTGATCGCGTGACGGGAGCCGTAGACTCGGGCGATCTCACGCTCCAGCGCCCGCGCCTCGGTCCCCCAGACGGAGTTGAGCATGCCCGAGCGGATCACCCGCTCGGCGGCGGCCACCTCCTCGTCGCCGAGCGTACGGCCGTCCGCTTCTGCCATGGACGGGAACTTCACCGGGCACCTCACAAGATATGATTGCGGTCTTGACCGAAAATAGCGAGAGGGAGGCGTGGGTGGGAATCGTCATCGGGGTCGTCGGCCCGCACGACCTGGTCGACGACGTCGCGGCCGTCTGCGAGGAGCAGCCGGGCGTCAGCACGCTGCGCCTCGACTACGACCACGAGTCTCAGGCGCCCGCGATCGTCGAGGCGCACGCCTCCTCCGTGGAGGGGTGGCTGTTCACCGGCATAGTGCCCTACATGCTCTCGCGTGACGCCGACGCGCTCACCCGCCCGGCGGCGTTCGTCGACTATTCGGGCGCGACGCTGCTCAGCGCCCTCGTACGCCTCCAGCACGAGGGCCAGGACATCACCCGGCTGTCGATCGACACGCTGTCGGCCGCCGACGTCCAGACCACGTTCGCCGAGGCCGGGCTGCCCACCGGCGATCTGCGCACGCTGCCGTACCGGCCGGAGATGACCTCCAAGAAGGCCGTCACCTTCCACCGGAAGGGGCCCGCGCACGCGGTGATCACCTGCCTGAGCTCCGTGCACGAGGCCCTGCGCGACGAGCGCCACGTGCTGCGCCTGGTGCCCTCCGTCCATTCGGTACGGGTGGCGCTGCGCCAGCTCATGCTGACCGCCGAGGGCCAGGCCCAGGAGGACGCCCAGATCGCGATCGGGCTCGTCGAGGTGGCCAACGAGGAGGGCCTGCTGCGCGAGGCCACGGCGCTCGGCGG
Organism: Nonomuraea sp. NPDC004186; assembly: GCF_053603495.1. NCBI lineage: Bacteria > Bacillati > Actinomycetota > Actinomycetes > Streptosporangiales > Streptosporangiaceae > Nonomuraea > Nonomuraea sp. NPDC004186. Next base: position 305,085 of record NZ_JBSGFQ010000001.1, read on the forward strand.
CACCCTGGCGGCCTTCCGCGGCGGCACGCACCTGCTGGTGACGACCCGCGGCCCGCTCCACGACGCCACGGGCGGCTTCACCGGGCTGCCCATGCTGGCGCGGCTGGCCGGCCAGAACGACGTCGTACGCGTCGGCTTCGGCCTGGGCCGCAGCGCGGCGGAGGCCGAGAGCCTGGCCCGCCGTGCCCTGGCCAGGGCACGCCGGATCGGCGAGGTGGCCGCGGTCCTGTCGCTGCGGGCGGACACGGACATCGTCCTGGAGTCGGTCACCCCGGCGCCCACGGGGGCGCAGAACCTGTCGGTCATCGCCCGCCGCGTCGGCCTGTCGGTGCCCACGCTGGAGAAGCTCCTGGAGGCGCGGGCGGCGGCGGGGGACGAGCCGCTGACGACCCGGGAGATCGCCGAACGGCTGGCCGTCCAGCAACGCACGGCCCGGCGCATGCTTCATCGGCTGGAGCTCGCGGGCCTGGCGGAGCGCACCGGCAACCTCACCAGCGGCACCAGCGGCCGTCCCCTGACCCTCTACCGCCTGACCCTCTGACCCCCGCACCCCGGGCACAGGGGTGGTGGGTGTGGGGGTGGTGGGGAGGAGGGGCATGGGGTCAGGAGAGCCAGCGGTCGAGCCCGGCCGAGACGAAGTCGTCGTCCCGGAGCCACGGGTACGCGCCCCAGATCCGGTCGATCTCCGCGAGCTGCCCCGGCGAAAGCTCCTCCGCCGGGTCCAGGCACCACCGCCCCGCCAAGAGCCCCTGCCGCCGCAGCACCTCGTGGATGCCCGGAATGCACCCATGGAACCCGTTGGCCGAGTCGAAGATGGCCGCGTTGGCATCCGTCAGGTGCCCGTCCAGCGTGAGCAGCCGCCGTACCACCGCGTCGTCCCCGCCCCGGGCGAGCTTGGCCTCCTCCAGCAGTTCGACGGCCCGCCGCACCCACACGGCCCACTGCCCGAGCAGCCCGCCGACGAACTCGACCTCCACCTCGCGCCCGTCCACGACCACCCGGTGCGAGGTGATGAGGTCGGCCAGGATGTGGTCGTCGTTGCCCGTGTAGAGCGCCACCTCCCCGGCCCGCCCCGCCCGTACGACGCCGTGCAGCACGTCCAGCGTGCGATAGCGGTCGAAGGGCGCGACCTTGATGCCGACGACGGACTCCACGGCGGCCAGCCGCGTCCAGAAGTCACGGGACAGGGTGCGCCCGCCCACCGCGGGCTGCAGGTAGAAGCCGATCACCGGCAGCACCTCGCCCACGGCCCTGGCCCGCTCGATGAGCGCGTTCTCGTCGAGCTCCCGGTAGGGGCTCAGCAGCACCATGTGGTAGCCGAGCGACCTGGCCAGCTCCGCCTCGGCCACCGCCTGGGCGGTGGGCCCGGTCGCCCCGGCCACCAGCACCACCTCGCGCTCGACCTCCTTGGCGGTGCGGGCCGCCAGTTCGAGCACGGGCGGCAGCAGGCCGGTGCCGTGGATGGCGAACTGCGTCGTGTGCACGCCCACCGCCAGCCCGCCCGCGCCCGCCTCGACGTAGTAGCGGGTCAGCGCCCGCTGGCGGCGCTCGTCCAGCTTCCTGTCCTCGGTGAGCGCGAGCGGGTGCGCCGGGATCACCAGGCCGCGCCTGAACAGGTCACGAACGGACGTCTGCGCCTGTGGAGCCGTGCTGAGCACGTGAGGTCCCCCTTGGTGTTGGTCGGTGTGGGCGGGCAGAGTGGCGGGCAGGGTGGCGGGCAGGGTGCCGGAGCCGGTCAGAAACGGCCGTCACGGCGTTCGAACTTGGTGGGTTTGCCGAGCAGCGGCCCGCCGTCGGCCACCCATCGCGCCGTGTGCTCGATGAGCTCGGCGGGCGTGAGCTCCGGGTAGCCGAACAGGCGGTGGCAGCGCCCCGCGTTCGACAGCAGCGCGGTCGGCGCCTCCTCCCCGGTGAACACGGGCTCCTTGCCCAGCGCCGCGCCGAGGTCCAGGGCGATCCGCCGCACGGAGAGCAGCTCGGGCCCGGTCACGTTGAGGAGGTACGGCGGCGCGGAGGCCAGGGCCAGCGACCGGAGCGTGACCTCGTTCGCGTAGCCCTGCCAGACCACGTTCACCTGGCCCGTCGACAGGTCGACGGGCTCCCCGGCGAGGATCTTCTGCGCCAGGTCGATGAGCACGCCGTAGCGCAGCTCGACCGCGTAGTTGAGGCGGACGAGCGACAGCGGCGTGCCGTACGTCTCGGAGAAGTGCGTCAGCACCCGCTCGCGCCCCAGGCAGCTCATGGCGTAGTCGCCCACGGGCCCCGTCGGGGAGTCCTCCGTGCTGCCGCCGCCGGTGACGGGGACGAGCGGGTAGACGTTCCCGGTGGACAGGGCGGCGATCCGGCTGTGCCGGAAGCGGTCGGCGACCCTCCCGGGCAGGTACGCGTTGGTGAACCAGGTGGCGTGCTCGTGCCCCTGCGTGCCGAACTTGGCGCCGACCAGGAAGACCACGTTCGGCGCGTCGGGCAGGTCGCGCAGCGCCTGCTCGTCGGCCACGTCGGCGGACACCACCGTCGCGCCGTCCTCGGCCAGCGACTCGGCGAGCCCCGGCTCGGAGAAGCGCGAGACCGCGATGATCCGCCGGTCCCCGTTCGTGGCGTTGAGGGCCAGCCGTACCAGGCTCGGCCCCAGCTTGCCGCCGGCGCCCAGGATCAGGATGTCGCCGTCGAGCCCGCTGAGATCGTCCACCAGCCCGGCGCTGGGCCGGGCCAGTCGCTCCTCGAGTTCCGCTGTCGTGCGCACGCGGGTATCTCCTCCGTCTGTTATTTACGGTCCAGACCGTAACTGTCGCAGACTTCGGCTGTCAACGGGTACGCACAACTGGGTCAGGCGACCTCACGGGCTGTGACCAGCACATCGAGGATCGCCCTGGTCTGCTCCCACGGCACCGGGCTGGGCGCGCCGCGCACCATGGAGAGGAACGCGTCGATCGTCCCCTCGTACCCGAGCCCCTTGACCGGGTCGTCGCCGCTCTCGATCACGATCGACTCGGAGCCGTCGCGCCTGTGCACGGTGACGGTGTAGGCCTCACCCTCGGAGACGCCGAGGATCTCCACCGTCCCCGTGACGCCGCTCCCCCACCGCAGCGCCATCACGCCGGTGTCCTCGGAACGCAGGCCCTGGTAGTGCCGCTTGGCCCCGGCGGCGCCCACCAGCCGCACGTCCGGCCCCAGCAGGGCGACCAGCAGCTCGACGCCGTGGATGCCCATGGTCACCATGGTCCCGCCGCCCTCGCCGGGCGTGTCCTGCCAGGCGTTGTAGCCGTCGGCCCACAACCCCACGTCGTGCCGTACGGTGGCCCGCACGGCCAGCACCTCGCCGGGATCGACCCGGACCCCGGCGAACGCGGGGGCGAACCTCAGCACCGAGCTCGACAGCACCCGGTCGCCGATCGCCAGCCGGTCGAGCGCGTCGAGCTGGACCCGGCTGGCGGCGGCCGGCTTGTTCACGAAACAGGGGGCGCCGGTCTCCAGGACCCGGGCCAGCGCCTCGGGCACCTGCGGGTTGGGGACGGTCAGCACCACGCCGTCGGGCCCGGTGGCCAGCGCCTCGCCGAGGCTGCCGGCCACCTTCGCCGTCGGGTGCTGGTCGGTGAAGCGCCGCAGCCGCTCGGGGTCCTGCTCCCACACCACCAGCTCCGCGTGGCGGGCCAGGGTGTGGGCGTCGGTGTACGGATGGCTGGTGGCCAGCCCGGCCAGGACAATGCGCACGGCGGTATCTCCCTAAAGCTCGTCCACCTCGGCGTACGCGCGTCCGCCCGAGAGCTTCGCGTACCCGGGCCCACGGTCGAAGAAGCGGTCGCCCGGAGGGCGCAGGCGGGCGCGCAGCTCGGCGGTGCCCTGCTCGTCGATGCGGTCGCCGTCGAGCACCACGCCGTAGTCGCCCAGCGCGCCCGCGATCGACACCTTCCCGTCCCGCACGTCGGCGGCCACCGCCCGGGGGTCGCGGTCGTACGGGGAGCCCCAGCCGCCGCCCCCGGTCGTACGGATGCGGATCAGCTCACCGGCCTGCACCGGATGGTCGTCGACCAGGCCCTCCATCTCCTTGCCCGCGATCTCCACCCGGAACGGCCGCCCCGCGAGGCCGCCGTTGACGCCCCAGCAGGACAGGATCGAGCGGTCGGCGATCGACATGTAGGAGGCGTCCCTGAGCATCCTGATGTGCTTGTCGTAGCCGAGCCCGCCCCTGAACATGCCGGGCCCGCCGGAGTCGCAGGCCAGCGCCAGCCGCTCCACCCGGAACGGCCAGCGCGCCTCGGCGAACTCCACCGGGATGTTGCGCGAGTCGGGCACCACGTGGATGGTGTCCTCGCCGTCGGCGTACCAGCGGCCGCCCGAGCCGCCGCCCAGGACCTCGCGCATCAGGTACGGCTGGTCGTCGGCGTCCGTGCCGTACACGCCGGTGTAGCGGATGGTCTCCTGGTCGGCGGGCATGCGGCCGTTCGTGGCCTTGGCCAGCACGCCGGCGAGCACGCCGAGCAGGCGCAGGATGACGAACGTGCGGGCGTTCGTGGGGGCCGGGAAGACCGGGGTGAGCAGGGTGCCCTTCTCCGGGAAGATCATCTTGATGAGGGGCACGACGCCCTCGTTGACGTCCAGCTCGGCCATCCGCTCGGGCGTGTCGGCCAGGTTGCGCAGCACCGGGGCCAGCCACTTCTTCAGGAAGACGCCGTCGGCGTAGTCGCCCGCGTGGTTGATCGGGCCCTTGGCCTGCGGCGACGTGCCGGTGAAGTCGATGGTCAGCGGCGCGTCGGCGGCGTGGTCGACGGTGAGCGTGATCCGCTGGGCGTGCAGGCGGGGCTCGTCCACGCCGTCGTGCTCGGCGTAGTCCTCCCACACGTACGTCCCCTCGGGGATCTTGGCCAGCAGCTCCCTGCGGAACGTCTCGGTGGTCTTGGAGATGATCGCGTCGAAGCACTCCTCGACGGCCTGCCTGCCGTACCGGTCGAACAGCTCGCCCAGCCGCCGCGCCCCCATCAGGCAGGCGGAGCACTCGGCGTCGAGGTCGCCGGCCAGCGAGTCGGGCATGCGGGAGTTGCGGGTCATGATGCGCAGCGCGGCCTCGTTCGGCACGCCCTGGTCCCACAACTTGATCGGCGGCACCATCAGGCCCTCTTCGAACACCGACCGGGCGTGCGAGGGCATGGAGCCGGGCACGGACCCGCCGATGTCGTCGTGGTGGCCGAACGCCTGCACGAACGCCACGACGGCGCCCTCGTGGAAGACGGGCACGGTCACGCACAGGTCGGGCAGGTGGCCGATGCCGCCCTCGGAGAGGTAGACGTCGTTGTGGAAGTACACGTCGCCGGGCTTCATCGTCTCGACCGGGAAGTCGCGCACCACCGGCTGGACGAGCGCGCTGTAGGAGCGGCCGGTGAGCTTGCGCAGCCGTACGTCGTGGATGCCCGCGCGGAAGTCGTGCGCGTCGCGGATCATCGGCGAGCGGGCCGTACGGGCGATGGCCGTCTCGACCTCCTTCTCGACGGACGCCAGCGTGCCCTCGACGATCTCCACCAAGATCGGATCAGTCACGGCGGACCTCCACATTTCCGTACTCGTCCACCTTCGCGGTGAAGCCTGGGTGGATCGGGATCGTCGAGCCGTACTCCTCGATCACGGCCGGCCCGGCGACCGTGGCGCCGGGGCCGAGGGCGGAGCGCTGGTGGATCGCGGTGTCGCGGGTCTCGTCGAAATGCACGGGACGCACCGAGGTGGCGCCCTCGCCGGCCTTGTCCAGGCGGCGGATGGCCGGGCGGGTGATGGGGCCGATGCCGGAGACGCGCAGGTTCACCCATTCGACGCCGTGGCGGGGGTCGTCGCGGTACGCGTACCCGTACAGCTTCTCGTGGGCCGCGTGGAAGCGGTCGACCACCTCGGCCTGCCAGTCCTCGTCGATCTCGCCCGCCGGGGCCGGCACCCGCACCTCGTACGCCTGGCCGTAGTAGCGCAGGTCGGCGCTGCGCAGGTAGACCGGGTCGTCGAAGCCCTCGCGGTCGAGCGCCTCGCCCGCCTGATGCTCCAGGTCGTGGAAGATCTCGACGGCCTTGCCGAGCGAGAGGTCGCGGGTGACGTACGTACGGACGTAGTCGTTCTTGACGTCCACCGTCAGCAACCCGAACGCTGAAACGTTCCCGGGGTCGCGCGGGACGATCACGGCCGGCAGGCCGAGGATGTCGATCAGCCGGCACGCCAGCAGCGGCCCGGACCCGCCGAACGTCACCAGCGGGAAGTCCCGCACGTCCAGCCCGCGCTTGACGGTGAGCTGCCTGATCGCGTTGCTCTGGTTGAACGCGCTGATCTCCAGGATGCCCGTCGCCGTCCGCTCGGGGGTGAGGCCGAGCTTGTCGGCCAGCGCCTCGATGCCGCCGCGCGCGGCGTCGGCGTCCAGCGGGATCTCGCCGCCGAGCAGGTGGGGCGGGATCCGGCCGAGGAACACGTGCGCGTCGGTGACCGTCACCTCCGTCCCGCCCCTGCCGTAGCAGATGGGGCCGGGGTCGGCGCCCGCGGACCTGGGGCCGACCTTGAGCGTGCCCTCGGGCGAGATCCACGCGATCGAGCCGCCGCCCGCGCCGACGGTGATGATGTCGATCATCGGGATCTTGCACGGGTAGCGGCCCACGGAGCCCTCGGTGGTGATCGAGGGCTCGCCGTCGATCACCACGGCCACGTCGGTCGAGGTGCCACCGCCGTCCAGCGTGATCACCGACGGGTGCCCCGCCGTGGAGGCGATGAGCGCCGCGCCGAGCGCGCCCGCCGCCGGGCCCGACAGGACGGTGGTGATCGGCTGGTTGACGACCTCGCGGGCCGACAGGATGCCGCCGTTGGACTTCATGACGGAGAACGGCTTGCCGAGGCGGTTGGACAGGCTCGCGATGTAGCCGCGCATGGCGGGCTTGACGGCGGCGTCCACCAGCGTGGTGACCGAGCGCTCGTACTCGCGGTACTCGCGCAGCACGTCGCTCGACAGCGAGATCACCGCCTCCGGGTGCTCGCGCCACAGCACCTCGCGCATGCGGCGCTCGTGCCCGGGGTTGGCGTAGGAGTGCAGGAAGCAGACGCCGATCGCGTTGATCCCCTTGGCCCGGAACCAGCGGGCCACCTCCACGGCCTGCTCCTCCGAGAACGGCCACACCTCCTGCCCCAGGTGGTCGAGCCGCCCCCCGACGGTCTTCACCAGGTGCACGGGAACGATCCTGGGCGGTTTGACCCAGAAGTAGGAGTTGCCGTAGCCGTCGGGCACGCTCTGCCTGGCGATCTCCAGGACGTACTCGAAGCCCTCGGTCGTGATGAACCCGAGGTTGGAGATCCGGTCCTCGAGCAGCTGGTTCGTGGCCACCGTGGTGCCGTGGACGATCGATCCGATGTCGAGCTCACCGAGCTTCTCGATGCCCGCGACGAACCCGTCCGCCGGGTTGGCGGGCGTCGAGGGGGTCTTGGTCGTGAGGATCTCACCGGTCGCCTCGTCCACCGCGACCACGTCGGTGAACGTTCCTCCGGTGTCCACTCCGATACGCACGCTACGCATGGCTCCTCAGCTCGGTGACCACTGTTCCTCCTGCGAACTCCAGAGGAGAAATGTCCCACGAGGTCATGGAACAAGCCAAGCCACTAAGCTGGCCCCCCGTGACTGAACTGTCTGCCTTGTCTGCCGTGCCGTCTGGCGCCCGGGATGCCGTGCTCAAGTTTTACTTCGGCCCCATGGACTGCGGGAAGTCCACCTTGGCACTCCAGATGAATTACAACCACGGACGCCAGGGTAGGCGTGGTCTGGTGCTGACCAAGCACGACCGCTCCGGCGGCCCCAAGATCACCAGCCGGATCGGCCTCGGCCTGGAGGCCATCGAGGTGGAGGACTCCCTCGACATCGTGGAATTGGTCACCTCCCACGACCGCATCGACTTCCTCATCTGCGACGAGGCCTGCTTCTACACCGTCCCGCAGATCGAGCAGCTCGCGGACCTGGTGGACGAGCACTGCGTGGACGTCTACGCGTTCGGGCTGGCCTCGGACTTCCGCTCGGTGATGTTCCCGGCGGCGCAGCGGCTGTTCGAGCTGGCGGACGAGGTGTGCCGGCTGCAGGTCGAGGTGCTGTGCTGGTGCGGCCGTCCCGGGCAGCTCAACGCCAGGGTGGTGGGCGGGGTCATGGCGCGTACGGGCGAGCAGGTCGTGATCGGCGACACCGACGCCTCGCCGGTGCGCTATCAGGTGCTCTGCCGCCGCCACCACCGCTCCGGCCGGCTCGGCGAGGGCGAGGGCCAGGGTCAGGGTCAGGGCCGGAGCGTCCTCACACCAGGCGGTCCAGCAGGTCTCTGAACAGCCGCCGATCCTCCTCCGGCAGACCGGCCAGGAACTCCTCCTCCGCCACGCCCACGGCGCGGGTGGCCGCCTCCAGGACCTCGCGCCCGTGGCCGGTCAGCTCCACCATGTTCTTGCGCCGGTCGGCGGGATGCGGCCGGCGCCCGACAAGCTTCTTGCGCTCCAGGCCGTCCAGCAGCGCGACCATCGTCGTCCGGTCGATGCCCAGCCGCTGGGCGGCCTCCAGCTGGGAGAGCGGCTCCGGCGTGCGGAGCACCGACATGACCCCGAACTCCCGCCCGTCGATCTCGTACGGCTCCAGCGCCGGCCCCGTCAGCTCCCCCAGGCGCAGGTTGGCGTGCTTGAGCAGGTAACCGAGGCGACGTCGCGACACGCCTCGATTGTCACACAACCCTTTCGCCGGACGGCTATCCGGCGGCCAGCTCCTCCAGGCGGTAGGGAAGGTACGCCGAGTCGTCCACGAGCGCCGAGGCGCCCCGCCACCACCCGAACCACTCCCCGCTCCGCCACATCCAGTCCACGCGTTCGATGGCGGCCACCACGTCGCCGACCGTCTCCCAGCGCTCGCCGAGCTGCTCCCGGGTGGCGCCGTGCCGCACCGCCCAGGCCCGCAGGACTCCCCCGGCGGCGGCCGGGACCTCGCGGGCGTACGGGTCGGGGTCCTCACCGGGCAGCCGGTGCGGCCCCAGCCCGGCCGCCACCCCCCAGCTCCACTGCGCCTCGGCGGGCCGGGAGTAACGCAGCGAGTGGAAGTCGAGGTTGGACCCGAGATCCTCGTCGGGCCTGCGGGTGACGACCGCGTCGAGCCGCCCGCCGGCGTCGAAGTGAACGACCAGCCGCTGCCCCGGCTTCACCCCGGGCGGCAGCCGGAAGCGGTCCTCGGCATGCCACGAGTTGAGATCGACCTCGGCGACGGGCCGGCCCCACAGCTGGTCGGCGGCGTCGTCGGAGATCCAGGCGGCCAGCATCTCCAGCGCGGTCAGATCGGTCCAGGGCTCGATCGCGACCGCCGTGCGCACCACCTCGTCGGGGGCGGGCAGCTTGCCGCCCCTGGGCCGGATCCACCACTCCTCGCCCAGCTCGCGGGTGCCCACGAGCAGCGCGGCGATGGCGGCCAGCTCGGCCGAGCGCCGGGTGAGCGAGGCTCCGAGCGCGAGCTCCAGCGTCCGCTCGGTCCGCTCGTCCCCGAGCACCGGGCGCACGTCGACGATCAAGGTCTCGGCTGTGGGACGCTCGTCGCCCAGCAGGTTGCGAACGACTCTCCTGGCTTCGGTTCGTGCGTCTTCCGCGTGTGCCTGCCGCATACCAGCCACGCTACGCCTGGAGATCCTTTTCCGCGAGAGCCCTCATGGGCGCCGGGAGGCTCGTCCGATGAGCCAGCCCACCGCGACGCCCGTGAGCGCGATGCCCGCCCCCATCCCGAACGACGCCAGCATCACCCACGGCCGCGTCTGCGTGTGCGGTCTGGGGACCCGCCCGTACACGGCGCCGCCCGCCGGGCTCACCGCTTCCGCCTCGGCGGGCGCCTGTACCCCGGCGGGGACGGCCGCCGCACACAGGTGATCCTCCACGGCCGCGAAGAACTCCCCCGCCGTCCGCTTGGCCACCGACCCCAGCATGCGCTGCCCGACCCCGCCGATCATCCCGCCGATCACCGCGTCGGCGTCGTAGTCGACCCGGGTCCCGTCGTCGACCTCGCTCAACCGCACCACGACGGTGGCGTCCACCGTCCCGGGCGCCCCCTGCCCGCGCGCCTTGAGCGTGAAGCTCTCGGGCGCCAGCGGGTCGGTGAGCGACACCTCCCCCTGGTAGACGCCCTTGATGGACGCGACGCCCGCGTTCACGGTCATCCGGTACGTGTCCGGCCCGGTCTCCTCAAGGCACTCGCATCCCGGAATGGTGCTCGCCAGCACCGCCGGATCCTGGAGCGCAGCCCACACCCGATCCCTCTGAACGCCGATCACGGCAGTACCCGCCACCTTCATGTCGCCACTCTAAGCAGCCGGGCCCAGGTGGATAAGGGCAACACCTGCCAGAGGACGGCAAGACTTGAGGATCATGCCTGGCAAGATGGGGCCCCATGCGCGCGTTGAAGATCATGCCCCGTCCGGCCGCCGTCGCCTGCGTGCTGGCCCTCCTCGCCGCGTGCACCCCCGCCGAGACCGCGAGCGTCCGCCGGCCCGACGCCACCACCTCCGCCCCGAGTTCGCCGAGCGCAAGGCCCAAGGCCACCCGGCACGGCCCGCCGGGCGAGCAGCCGCGCACGGGCGAGGTGCGCCCGGTCGAACGCGCCGGCGGCCTGCCGCCCGTGATCAGCTCGATCCCCACCAGGCGCAAGGTCGTCTTCCTGACCATCGACGACGGCTGGGAGCAGGATCCGGGCTTCGTCGAGCAGGTACGCGACCAGCACATCCCCATCACCGCCTTCGCCATGCGCGACGCCGTGGAGGCCAAGGGCACCCCGGACCCGGCCGGCGGCCCAGGGAAATACGTAGGTGCCGGTAAATGGGGATATTTCCGGCAGCTCCGCAACGCCGACGTCGCCATCGAGAACCACACCCTCACCCACCCCAACCTCCGCCTGCTCTCCCAGGACGCCCAGCGCCGCGAGATCTGCGGCTCCTCCCAGGTCATCAGGAAGGAGCTGGGCGCCAGGCCCACGCTGTTCAGGCCCCCGTTCGGCAACTACAACACCGACACGCTCAGGGCCGCCAAGAGCTGCGGCATCGAGGCGGTCCTCCTCTGGACGGCCACCGTCCAGCCGGGCGGCAAGATCGCCTACCAGGTGCCCGACAAGCGCCTGCGCCCGGGCGACATCCTGCTCCTCCATTTCCGCCCCAACCTGGCCGGGGACTTCCGCATCCTGGTCAACAAGATCAAGCGCCGCGGATTCGAGCTGGGCAACCTCCAGGCGTACCTGGCCGCCATGGCTGTCGACCGGTAGGCGTACCCCTGAATCACCCCGGCGGCGGACGCGCCGGGGCCCGCCCGCACGGGATCCTCGATGCGGCAACAACCAACGGGGAGCGATGTGACCAAGCTCGCATCGCGTTGCTCTACGAGCTGTAGTACTACTTCAAGTAGATAAACTACACGCTGTAGAGCTCAGGGAGTCGGCGGGGAGATGGACGCACTTGACCTGGCGCGGTGGCAGTTCGGGGTGACCACCGTGTACCACTTTCTGTTCGTGCCCTTGACCATCGGTCTGGGGATCTTCGTGGCGGGCCTGCAGACGGCCTGGCACCGGACAGGGAAAGAGCACTACCTGAAGCTCACGAAGTTCTTCGGGAAGCTGTTCCTGATCAACTTCGCCATGGGCGTGGTCACCGGCATCGTGCAGGAGTTCCAGTTCGGGATGAACTGGAGTGAATACTCCACGTTCGTCGGCGACGTCTTCGGGGCGCCGCTGGCCATGGAGGCGCTGCTGGCCTTCTTCATGGAGTCCACGTTCCTGGGGCTGTGGATCTTCGGATGGGACCGGCTGCCGAAGAAGGCGCACCTGGCGTGCATCTGGGCGGCCGCCATCGGGTCCAACTTGTCGGCGTATTTCATCCTCGCGGCCAACGCCTGGATGAAGCACCCCGTCGGCTACGAGGTCGTGGACGGCAGGGCCAGGATGACCGACCTGTGGGCCGTGCTGACCAACTCCACGGCGGTGGCGCAGGTGCCCCACGTGATCGGGGCGGCGTTCATCGTGGCGGGCGGATTCGTGCTGGCCGTGAGCGGCTACTGGCTGCTCAGGACGCGCGCCCCGATGTGGCGCAGCGCGGCCCGCGCCGCCCTCGTCATGACGGCCCTCGCGGGCGCCGTCGTCGCGGGCACCGGCGACATGTCGGCCAGGCTGATGTACGAGCAGCAGCCCATGAAGCTGGCCTCCGCCGAGGGCCTGGAGCGCGACACGGCCGGCGCGGCGTTCTCCCTCGTCCCGGGCATCGAGATCCCCAAGGTCCTCAGCTTCCTGTCCGCCCACGACCCGAACGCCACCGTCCAGGGCACCGAGGACCTGCAGCGCCGCTTCGAGCAGGAGTTCGGCCCGGGCGACTACCGGCCGAACGAGCCAGTCGTGTTCTGGTCGTTCCGGGTGATGATGGGGTTCGGGATGGCCACGGTGGGCCTGTCGGTGCTGGGCCTCTGGCTGACCCGGCGCAGGCGTGAGTTCCCGAGGTGGCTGTCGCGGGCGATGCTCCTGGCGGTGCCGCTGCCGCTGGTCTCGGTGATCGCCGGGTGGCTGCTGAGCGAGATCGGCCGCCAGCCGTGGACGGTCGCGGGCGAGCTGCTCACCGCCTCCAGCGTGTCGCCGGGGGTGAGCCTGGCCGAGGTGGCCACGTCCCTGACGATCTTCACGCTCCTGTACGGCGCGCTCGCCGTGGCCGAGGTCGTCCTGCTGACCAGGCATGTCCGCAAGGGCGTCGAGGAGCAGGCGCCCACCCCCGCCGCCGCCGAGCGGCGCGAGCCGTCGCTGATGTACTGAGGGAGCAGACAATGATCGAGTTGTGGTTCGTCATCATCGCCTTCCTCTGGACGGGCTACTTCGTGCTGGAGGGCTTCGACTTCGGCGTCGGCATGCTGGCCCCGCTCGTCAGCCGCAACCCCGGCGAGCAGCGGCAGAGCCTGCAGACCATCGGCCCGGTGTGGGACGGCAACGAGGTGTGGCTGATCACCGCCGTCGGCGCCATGTTCGCCGCGTTCCCCGCCTGGTACGCGGGCGTGTTCAGCTCGTTCTACCTGCCCGTGACGCTCGTCCTGGTCGGCCTGATCGTGCGCGGCGTCGGCCTGGAGTGGCGCGGCAAGGTGAACGACCCGCGCTGGTGCGACCTGGGCATCGTGGTGGGCAGCGCCCTCCCGGCGTTCCTGTGGGGGGCGGTCTTCGCCGACCTGGTGTTCGACAGCGTGCCGGCCGCCCTGCTGGGAGGCGCGTTCTCGCTGGCGGTGTGCGCCCTGCACGGCGCCGTCTTCCTGGCGCTCAAGACCACCGGCCCGGTACGCCGCCGCGCCCGCGTCGTGGCGATGGCCGCCAGCGGCGTGGCCGTTCCGGTGGCCGTGGCCGCGCTGTCGAGCCTGGGCACGTTCCCCGCGCTGGCCGCCATGGCGGCACTGGCTGCGGCCACGGCGCTGATCTGGCGCCGCCGCGAGGGCTGGGCCTTCGCGGCCACGGCGGGGGCGATCGTGCTGTCGACCCTGGCGGTCTTCATGGAGCTGCGCCTGCGCCCGTTCCCCGGCCTGACGCTGGCGGAGGCGGCCTCCGGGCCGTACACGCTGACGATGCTGAGCTGGATCGGCCTGATCACGCTCCCGTTCGTGCTGGTCTACCAGGGGTGGACGTACTGGGTGTTCAGGAAGCGCGTCCGGGTGGAGGGCACCCTCCTCACGCAGGGCTAGGTGACAGGGGCGCCACCGAGGTAGAGGCGGCCGAGCCGGGGGTCGGCGGCCAGCTCGCGGGCGGGACCGGAGATGTGGACACGGCCGAGGTCGAGCACGCAGCCGACGTCGGCCATCTCCAGCGCCCGGCGCGCGTTCTGCTCCACCAGCAGCACCGCGACGCCCGTGCGGCGCATCAGGTCGATCTGGTCGAAGACCACCTGCGTGTTACGCGGGTCGAGCCCCATCGACGGCTCGTCCAGCAGCACCACGGAGGGCTCCAGCATGAGCGCCCGCGCGAACTCCACCTGCTTCTGCTGCCCACCCGACAGTAGCCCGGCCATGCTCCCCCACCGCTCGCCCACCACGGGGAACAGCTCCTTGACCGCCTCCATCCGGGCCTGGAGCTTCGCGGAGTCGCGCACGGTGAAGCCGCCGAGCCGCACGTTCTCGGCCACGGTCATCTCGCGGAACACGCTGTGCCCCTGCAGCACGTGGGCGAGCCCGCGCCCGAGCAGGCGCTGCGGCGACAGGCCCGTCACGTCCTGGCCGGCCAGCAGGACCCGCCCCGACCGGGGCGCGAGCAGCCCGCTGGCGACCTTGAGCGCGGTGGACTTGCCCGCGCCGTTCGGCCCCACCAGGCAGACGACCTCGCCGGCGCGCACGGTGACGGTCAGGCCGCGCAGCACCGGCGCGGCCCTGCCGTAGCCTGCCTCGACGTCTTCCAGTGCCAGAAGGGTCTCAGACACCGAGGTACGCCTCCAGCACGCGCGGGTCGTCCCGCACCTCGGCGGGCGGGCCCGCCGCGATCGGCGCTCCCCGGTCGAAGACGATCACGTGGTCGCACATGCCCATCACCATGTCCATGTTGTGCTCGACGACGAGGAACGTACGGCCCTCCGCGTTGAGGTCGCGTACGAGCGAGACGATCCGGTCGATCAGCGCCGGGTTGACCCCGCCCGCCGGCTCGTCCAGCAGCACCAGCTCGGGCTCGGCCATGAGGACGGCGGCCAGCTCCAGCAGCTTCTGCTGGCCGTAGGACAGGTCGCGGGCCTCGGCGTCCTCCAGGTGCTCGATGCCCATGCGCCGCAGCCAGTGCCGGGCCCGCTCGACCTCACCCTGGTCCCGCAGCCCGGCCAGCAGCTCGCGCAGGCGGGTGCGGCGGACGGCGACCAGCATGTTCTCCAGCACGGTCAGGCGCGGGAAGACGCGGCAGAGCTGGAAGGTGCGGCCGATGCCGGCGTGCGCTATGCGGTGCGGCGAGTGCCGGGTGATGTCGCGGTCGCGGTAGAGCACCCGGCCGGAGTCCGGCTTGATCATGCCGGTGACGATGTTGAAGAACGTGGTCTTGCCGGAGCCGTTGGGGCCGATCAGGCCGTTGATCCTGCCCTCCTGGAGCTCGACGCTCGCGCCGTCCACGGCGAGCACCCCGCCGAACGACTTGGTCAGTCCCTCGGTGCGCAGCGAGCTCATCGGGCCACCCCCTGGAGCCGCTGTTCGGCCGTCTCGTCCGGGATGGAGGGCCCGGCGCGCCTCCTGGTGAGCCGGGCGAGGATGCCGTCCGGCATGAACAGCACGACCAGCACGAGCAGCAGGCCCGTCGCGGTCAGGTGGATCTGCGTCTCGCCCAGCGCGATCAGGAAGTACTCGCCCGCCGGGGCCACGATGAGCGCCCCGAGCAGCGGCCCGAACAGGTGCCTGACCCCGCCGAGCAGGCTCATCAGCACCATGTACGACCCGATGAGGATGGAGAAGACGAAGATCGGGTCGAGGCTGCCGAACCAGACCGCGTAGAGCCCTCCGGCGAGCGACACGAACAGGGCCGACAGGGCGAAGGCCGTCACCTTGTACGCCCCCGTCGGCACCCCCAGGGACTCGGCCTTGTCCTCGTCCTCCCTGATCGCCCGCAGGCCGGCGCCGAACCGGGAGCGCGAGACGTACCACCAGGACAGCAGCGCGAGCCCGAGCAGCGCCAGGAACAGGTAGAAGAACACGATGTGCGTCTGCCCCCGGTGCAGGTCGGGGAAGGGCGAGGGGACCTGCAGCCCGGTGGAGCCGCCGGTGAGCGAGCGCCAGCCCTGCACGACGAGGTTCATCATCGACACGAGCGCGATCGACACGATCACGAACGACGCGCCGCGCACCCGCACGGCCGCGACGCCGACGAACACGGCGAACGCCGTCACGGCGACGGCCGACACCAGCAGGGCCGCGACCCACGGCACGCCCAGGCGGACGATCAGCAGGCCGGTCCCGTACGCGCCGAGGCCGAAGAACGCCGAGTGGCCGAGGGAGACGTATCCGGTGAAACCGCCCAGCAGGTTCCAGGACGTGGACATGGCCGCGTACATGACGGTCAGGGCGCCCGCGTACACGAGGTAGTAGTTGGGGACCAGCCACGGATAGGCCAGCGCCAGGCAGGCGACCAGCAGCGGGATCCCTCTAGAAGCGATGCGCAAGCCGGCCTCCGAAGAACCCCTGGGGGCGCGCGAGCAGCGTCAGGAAGAGGAAGACGTAGAACATCATCGTGGCCCAGGTGGCGTCCACGGTCACCAGCACGAGGCCCTCGACCACGCCGAGCAGGACGGCCGCCAGCGCCGCGCCGATCACGCTCCCCAGCCCTCCCACCACGATGATGGCCATGAGCTTGCCGATCCACACCCAGTGCGAGGCGGGGAAGAACGGCGTGATGAGCGCGAGCACGGTGCCGCCGACGGCCGCGGTGGCGAGGCCGACGCCGAAGCCGTACCCGGCGACCCGCTCGGTCTGGACGCCGACCAGCCGGGCCGCCTCCCGATGCTGGATGGTGGCCCGCAGCGCCTGCCCGAACCGGCTCTTCACCAGCACCGCGAACAGCACCGCGAGGGTGAGCGCCGCGACGAAGAAGGCGATGATCTTGTCGTACGGGAGGTGCACGCCGCCGATCGTCAGCGACTTGGTCGCGTACTCCATGCTGACCGACTTGTAGGACCCGGTGTAGATCGTCCCGAGCAGCCCCTCGATCGCCAGCGCGATCCCGAACGTCAGCAGCACCGACATCATCGCCAGGTTGTCCGGCGCCAGCCGCGCGACGAGCAGCCGCTGCACCGCCACGCCCAGCGCGAAGAAGAGCGGCACGGTGACGGGCAGCGCCAGGAACGGGTCCACGCCGAAGGTCGTGTGGACGGTGTAGGTCAGATAGGCGGCCAGGAACAGGAACGCCGGGTGGGCCACCATGACCACCCGCATCACCCCGAAGTACAGCGACAGGCCGGAGGCCAGCAGCGCGTAGAGGCCTCCGGTCAGCACGCCCAGGGCCAGCCCCTGCAGGAGCAGGCTCACCATGGCTTCTTCGGGTAGACGAGGTCGGCCGTCTTGGCCTGCTCGGGGAGCACGATCTCGACCTTTCCGCCGACGTACTGCTGGATCATGTGCGCCTGCTCCGGCCTGCCCTGGTCGTCGAAGGAGAGCTTGCCCACGACCGTGTCGAACGTGCCCTGCCTGATGTGGTCGGCCAGCTTGTCCTGGCACTCCTTGGTGGCGTCGACGCACTTGGCGGCGTTCACGGCGGCCTCGACGACCTGGCCGACGGTGAAGCCGTTGGCGGTGTCCTCGTTCGCCTCGCCGTTGAACATCTCCTTGTGGCGTTTGATCATCTCCTGGTTGCCGGTGAAGGTGGCCGTGGCCGACCAGCCGACGGGCGAGATGATGCTCTCGGCCGCCCCCTTCACCGCGGCGGGGAACTCCGGCTCCGTCGGCCCCGTCGAGAACGCCGCCAGCTTGGGCTGCACCTTCAGCTCCTGCAGCGCGCGCACCAGGCCCACGGAGTCCTCGAACTGCGTGCCGCCCACCACGATGTCCGGCTTGGCCGCGGCGATCTTGGCGGCGATGGGCGAGAAGTCGGTGGTCTCGGGCGGGTATACCTCGTCCACGACCGTCTTGATCCCGGCCGCGGCCAGCTTGTCCCGCAGCCCGTACGCGGTGCCCTGCGCGAACGGGTCGTCCAGGCTCGCGTACGCCGCCGTCTTCGGCCGCTTGTCGGCAGGCAGCTTGATGATGTAGTCGGCCAGGTAGTTGTAGTGGTCGCTCGCGATCGCCGGCGCCGCGTAGAACAGCCGCTTGAAGCCCTGCTCGAAGACCTCCTTGGCGGCCCCGGCCGGCTCCACGAACAGCATGTTGTACGACTCCGCGACCTTCGCCGCGGGGATCACCAGCCGCGACGAGAACGGCCCGAAGACCAGGTTGACCTTGTCCTGGGTGATGAGCGACTCGTAGTCGGAGCTGACCCGGTTGGGGTCGGAGGCGTCGTCGCGGAAGATCAGCTCGACCTTCCTGCCCAGCAGGCCGCCCTTGGCGTTCACCCGGTCGGCCCAGACCTGGTAGCCGTCCTTGATGCCGTTGCCGGGCTCGGCGAAGTCGCCCGTGAGCGGAAGGGAGATGCCGATCTTGACCGGACCCTGCTGCTGCCCCGCCGGCTGAGCCGTCCCCGGCTCGTCGGTCTTGGCGCAGGCAGTCAGGACCAAAGCGCACATCGAAGTGATCGTCAGGCTCTTGAGAACTCTTGCCATCGAGGAAATCCCCCGTCAGAAGAGGCGCCACGAAAGCGCTTACGTAAGCGCTTTCGGTTACGATTACACGAGATCCGGCCCCGGACAAGGGGGTTCTCAGCGCATGACCGAGCGATCTCATCCACCCCGCCTCGTCGACGTGGCCAAGGCCGCGGGGGTCTCGCTGGCCACGGCCTCCCGGGCCCTGACGGGCAGCAGCGGCGTGAGCGCCGAGGTCGCCGCCCACGTCCAGGCGGTCGCGTCCCAGGTCGGCTACGTGCCCAACAGCCACGCGCGGGCCCTGGCCGGCGGGCAGGCGTCCATGGTCGGGCTGATCGTGCACGACGTCGGCGACCCCTACTTCGGCGAGATCGCCAGGGGCGTGCTGCGCGAGACCGAGAGCCGCGGCTACATGGCGCTCATCAGCCAGACCGAGCGCGACCCGCGTGCCGAGCTGTCCCGGGTCCGGGCGTTGCGCGCGCACCGCGTGACCTCGATCGTGCTGGCCGGGTCCGGCTACGTCGATGCGGCGACCGAGGCCGACATCGCCACCGAGGTGCGCTCGTTCACGGCGGCGGGCGGCCGGGTGGCCGTCATCGGCCGCCACCACCTGCCGGTGGACGCCGTGCTGCCCGACAACGCGGCCGGCGGCTCCACGCTCATGCACCACCTGCTCGACCTGGGCCACCGCCGCCTCGGCGTGCTCGGCGGCCCGGCCAACCTGACCACGGTGGAAGACCGGCTGGCCGGGCTGCGGGCGGCGCTGGCCGCGGCCGGGCTCGACTGGCGCTCGTTCCCCGTCGTGCACGGCGACTTCACCAGGGAGGGCGGCGCGGCCGCCACGGCCCGGCTGATGCGGGCGCACCCCGACCTGACGGCGGTGGTCGCGCTCAACGACCCGATGGCGGTGGGCGCGCTGTCGTGGCTGCTCAACAACGGGCGCAGGGTGCCCGGGGAGATCTCGGTGGCCGGGTTCGACGACGTGCCGGTGGCGCGCGACGTCTATCCGGCGCTCACCACGATCAGGCTGCCCATGGTCGAGATGGGCAAGCAAGCGCTTGAGCTAGTTCTCAAGCCGCCCGCCTCGCGCCCGCGCCGCCGCCGCACCGCGCACGAGCTGGTCGTACGCGCCTCCACGGCCCCACCGCCGCCTTGACACCGGTTCACCGGACCCCTTGACAGCCTGATCCCCCGGGTTAAGATCCGCTCGAAGTTCAAAAGAAAGCGCTTTCGGAAGCGCTTACGAGAGCGCACCCGGCGAGAGGATCCCGGATGTCAGCCTTTCGCACCCTCCTCCTGACGGCCATGCTCGCGCTGGCCGTACCGATCCCCGCGCAGGCCGCCACCGCCACGGTGGCACCGGACTGCGGCCCCGGCCAGGCCAAGGTGAAGCACGTCAACGACGGGCGCAACTGGGCGCCGGTGACGCCCGCCAAGTGGCAGTTCCCCGGCGACCAGGTGATCCTCGCCGAGGCCGGCGTCGCGCGCCCGGGCCCGCGGCGGCCCTTCGAGTACGCGGTGCTGAAGACGGGCCCCGAGTTCGGCTCGGTGCGGATCGACGCGCAGGTCCGCCTGGACACCCCGACCAGCGTCAGCAACCGCGACGTGATCATCGTGTTCGGCTACCGGTCGGACACGGAGTTCTACTACGTCCACCTCTCGCAGGACAACACCATCTACCCGCACAACGGGATCTTCGTCGTCAACAACGCGGACCGCCTGCGCATCGACGACCAGTGGAACGGCCAGGTGGGCGCGCCGCCCGCGGTCACCGACACGGCCTGGCACCGCGTCCGCGTCACCCACTGCGCCGAGACCGGCCGCATCGCGGTCTACATGGACGGCGCCACGACGCCGCTGATCACGGCCACCGACCGCACGTTCGCGTCGGGCCGGGTCGGCTTCGGCTCTTTCGACAACATCGGCAGGATGCGCGACATGACCGTCAAGGGCACCCCCGCCTGCGACGGCGCCGATCAATAGCCCCCGACTCCCCTGGTGGTGAACAGGTATGCCGAAAACCCTCCGGTGCCTGATCGCCGCGGTGCTGGTGACCGCGTTATGCGCGCCGCCGGCAGCCGCGCAGGCCGACCCGACCCCCGTCGACGACCCCATCCCCGAGAAGCCCACCGCCTCGGGGCTGACGCTGACACTGGAGGAGTTCGCCTCGTTCCCCAAGACGGAGACGACTCCCGCTCCGACCGACCCGCGCCTGGTCCGCACGGCCAGGATCAACTACCTGGGCGAGCTCCCCGACGGCTCGCGCCGCCTGTTCGTCAACGACCTCAACGGCAAGCTCTACTTCCTCGACAAGGGCCGGCCGCGCGAATACCTGGACGTCGGCGCCGCTTTCGCGCCCGACTTCGTCTCCGGGCGCGGCCTGGGCAGCGGGTTCGGCTTCGCCGCCTTCCACCCCGAATTCGCCAGGAACGGCAAGTTCTACACCGTGCACACCGAGTGGGGCAACGCGCTGACCACGAAGACCCCCGACCTGACGCCGCAGCCCGACACCAAGTTCCACGGCGTCATCACCGAGTGGACGGCCACCGACCCGAAGGCGAACGTCTTCTCCGGCACCCGCAGGGAGGTGCTGCGGCTCGGCTTCACCGGCCAGATCCACGGCATCCAGCAGATCGACTTCAACCCGACGGCCCGCAAGGGCGACAAGGACTACGGCCTGCTGTACGTCGCCGCCGGTGACGGCGCCCGCGGCGTGTCCAGCGACGACCCGCAGAACCTGGCCATCCCGCAGGGCAAGATCCTCAGGATCGACCCGGCCGGCACGAACGGCGCCAACGGCAGGTACGGCATCCCCGCCGCCAACCCGTTCGCCAGCCAGGCCGGCAAGCTCGGCGAGATCTACGCGTACGGCATGCGCGACCCGCACCGCTTCAGCTGGGACCCGCAGGCCGGCAACCGGCTGTTCCTCGGCCACATCGGCGAGCACGCCATCGAGGCCATCTACGACGTCGGCGCCGGCGACAACCTGGGCTGGAGCGAGCGCGAGGGCTCGTTCGTGTTCAGCAAGTCCGACCGCTGCCACCTCTACACGCTGCCGGACGACGACGCGCAGTACGGCTACACCTACCCGGTGGCCGCCTACGACCACGACCCGCCGCCCGGACACTCCTGCACCTCCGACAGCGGCCACGCCGTCACCGGCGGGTTCGTCTACCGCGGGCAGAAGCTGCCGCCGCTGTACGGCAAGTACCTGTTCGGCGACATCGTGGACGGCCAGGTCTTCTTCACCATCGCCTCCGAGATGGACGAGCGCACCGGCCGCCGGGCCACGATCCACAAGCCGCGGCTGGTGGACCCGTCCGGCAAGCAGCTGACCATGCAGGACCTGGCCGGGAGCACCCGCGTGGACCTGCGCTTCGGCCGGGACGGCGCGGGCGAGCTCTACGTGCTGTCCAAGGCGAACGGGAAGATCTGGAAGATCACCAAGGCCGGCTGGACCCCGCCGAACGTGCTGCCGACCCTGCGCGACCACGTGGTGGCCGCGTACGACTTCGAGCACCCGCTGCCCGCCGACCCGGCCCAGGAGCAGGACCAGGGCCTGTCCGGCACGAACATCACGCTGGTCAACGGCGGCGCCGCCATGCGCGTGGCCGACCAGGCCTACCGGGGCAGCACGTACGCGCTGCAGACCCGCCAGGTCGATCCGGCCACCACCGGCAACGACGACTGGAAGGCCGGCGTCTACGGCGCGGCCGGCGTGCCGACGCTGCGCGCGTTCAACGGCGTCAAGGGCGCGACCGTCATGGGCTGGTTCAAGATGCTGGGCGACGGCCCGGCGCCCAACTCCAACACCGAGGACCCGGCCGACTTCTTCAACGCGATCGGCCTGGCCGGTGTGCTCAGCGGCAACTCCCAGGGGCACGACGTCCGGGCCCTGCTCGAGCTCATCACGGTGAACGGCGAGATGAGGGTCGTGGCACTCGCCCGGCGCGTGGACGGCAGCGCCTCCCAGACGTTCGCCGCGAACAAGCCCTGGCGGGAGGTGCTGCCTCGGGACCAGTGGGTGTTCCTGGCCGCCACGTTCGACTTCGACAAGGGGACGATGAAGCTCTACAGGAACGGCCGCCCGCTCGACGGGTTCTACTCGGTCACCGGCGACCCGTGGGGCGTCGAAGGGGACCCCGAGCCGGACGTCACCTCGGCGACGGACCCGAGGGGCATCAAGATCGGCGGTAGCTATCCGCAGAACACCAGGGAGCAGAACCCCTGCGACTGCCGGATGGACGGCCTGATGTTCCTGGACCGCGTCGCGGCCCCGGCCGAGGTCTGGGCCCAGTACGAGTTGCTGAAGCTCCGCTAGCCGATGGTCTTCATCTGCTTCGTACGGTGATCAGTGAGGTGGAGGTCGCCGCCGAGCCGCTCCTTCAGCAGGTCGAGCACCTTGCGACTGGACAGCACGGTCCAGAGGTTGCCGACCAGGTGGGGGTTGTACTCGGGGGCGGCGTCCATCCAGGCGTCCTTGCCCGCCTGCGTCTTGAACGTCGTGACGAAGAACTCGCCATCGGGGGTCTTGCAGTAGCCGGTGCGGATCTCGGCGGCGTTGACCTGCATCTTCGGCTTGCAGCCGACCTTGGCCGAGAGCTGCTCGACGGTGAGGGGGGCGGCGTGGCCCTGCTTTCCGGCTGCTGCGACATAGCCGCCTCCGCTCCCTGAGGAGCATCCGGCGACCAGTCCGGCCAGCAGCGCGAAAGCGGCCAGACGTGGAAGTGTCGTCATGTGCGAAGGTACGCGGGCCCACCGGCCCCGGTTCACCTCATACCGATTGGTTACTTCGGTGGCGCCGGCGTCTGGGAGACCCTGTGGTCCATCAGATGCAGATCGCCGCTGAGCGGCTCCTTCAGCTGCTCCAGCACCGGGAGCGGGCCCAGGACGGTCCACTGCGGGCCGACCAGGTGCGGGTTGTACTCCGGCGCCCGGTCCATCCACTCGTCCTTGAGCTTCTCGCTGGCGAACGTGTTGACGAAGAACTGGCCCGCCTTGGTCTTGCAGTAGCCGGTGCGGAGGTCGGAGGCCTCGACCTGCATCTTCGGCTTGCAGCCGACCTTGGCGGAGAGTTGCTCGACGGTGAGGATTGCCGCTGGTTTCTGCGTTTCGCCCGCTGCGACGTAGTCGCCCCAGCCCCCTGAGGAGCATCCGGCGACCAGTCCGGCCAGCAGCGCGAAAGCGGCCAGACGTGGAAATGTCGTCATGTGCGGAGGTACGCACCCTCGATCACCCCGGTTCACCCCGAATCAGCCCAAACCTGAGCGATTCCATCAGCGCAGGATGACGCAGCCCTGATCGCGGAGCCGTCGCAGCACCTCAGGCTCGCCGTCGAGCTTGTTCCACCGCAGGTCGAGCTTCTCCAGCGAGGGCAGGCTCGCGGGCAGCTCACGCAGCCGGTTGTTGCGCAGGTCGAGGTGCCTGAGCCCGGGCGGCAGCCGGTCCGGCAGCTCGCGGAGCTGGTTGTTGCGCAGGTCGAGCACGCGCAGCTCGCCCAGCTCGGCGATGGAGGCGGGCAGCCGGGTCAGCCGGTTGCCCTGCGCGTGCAGCTCCCGCAGCCCGGCCAGGCCGCCGATGGCCTCGGGCAGCGACTCCAGCCGGTTGTTGTAGAGGCGCAGCTCCACCAGCGCGGCCATCCGCCCCAGCGACTCGGGCAGCCGGGTGAGCCGGTTGTCGGTGAGGTTGAGGTAGGCGAGCCGGTCCAGCCGCCCGATCGCCTCCGGCACCTCGGTGAACCGGTTGTCGCTCAGGTAGAGGTAGTCGGTCAGGTCCAGGTCGCCCAGCTCGGGCGGGACGGAGTCGAGCCGGTTGTGCCCGAGGTCCAGCATGCGCAGCCGGGTCAGCCCGCCGATCGCGGCCGGGACCTCGGTGAGTGCGTTCTCGGCGAGGTTGAGGGATTCGAGGCCGGTCAGCTTCCAGAGCGAGCCGGGCACGTCGGTCAGCCCGTTGCCGCCCGCCGCGAGGTGCCGCAGGGCGGGGCTCAGCCGGTCGGGGATCGCGCCGACGCGGTTGCCGTACAGGAAGAGCACCTCCAGGCGCGGCGGGCAGCCCGGGAAGGACGTCAGCTCGTTGCCGTCCAGGTGCAGCGCGCGCAGCGCGGTGAGCCCCGACAGGTCGGGCAGCGAGCGCAGCCGGTTGCCGTCGAGCCTGAGCTCCTCCAGCGCGGTGAGCCCGGCCACCCAGGCGGGCACCTCGGCGATGTCGTTCCAGGCCAGGTCGATCAGGCGGACGTCGGCGGGAACGGCGGGGAATTCGGTCAGACCGGAAGCGGGCGCACGCATGGCGCCGATCATCCCACGGCGCGGGTCATCGGTCGGCGCGGGTCATCGTGCAGCGGGTCATCGGTCGGCGGGTCAGTCGGTCGGCGGGTCATCGGTCGGTGGCGCGCAGGTCGAAGAGCTCGGACGGGGAGATGGGCATGCGGTCGATCTCGATGCCCTCGGCGTCCTCGACGGCCGAGGCGATCACCGCGGAGACGGGGATCACGCCCGCCTCGCCCGCGCCCTTCACGCCGAGCGGGTTGAGCGGCGACGGCGTCTCCAGGTGGGCGGTCTCGACGTGGGGGATCTCGGTGGCGTACGGCATGAGGAAGTCCATGAAGGAGGCGTTGACGAGCTGGCCGTGCGAGTCGTACACCATGCGCTCGTAGAGCGCCCCGCCGATGCCCTGCGCCACTCCCCCGTGGATCTGGCCCTCCACGATCATCGGGTTGATCAGCCGGCCGCAGTCGTGCACGACCGCGTAGCGCACCACCTTGATCTCGGCCGTGTCCGGGTCGGTCTCGACGATCGCCGCGTGCATGCCCGACGCGAACGTGGACCTGATCGGCGAGTAGTAGTCGCGCCCCTCCAGCCCCGGCTCCTCGCCCTCGGCGACCGGCGGGCGGTCGGGCGACGCGGTGCCGGAGAACTGGGTGGCCTTGGCGGTCTCGTCGTCGAAGGCGTAGCGCAGCGGGTTGGCCAGCACCGCCACCGTGGACAGCGGGATGGACGCGCTCGGCGTGCCGGCCACGTGCACCATCCCGTCGGTGATCTCCAGGTCGGCCGGGTCGGCCTCCAGCGCGTCGGCGGCGATCCGCAGCGCCTTGTCGCGTACTTTCCGGCAGGCCAGCGCGATGGCGTTGCCGCTGACGACGGCCGCCCGCGAGGCGAACGTGCCCACGGCGTAGCCGAACCTGCGGGTGTCGCCGGTGACCACGCTCACCCGCTCGATGGGCACGCCCAGCTCGGTGGCGACGATCTGCGCGAAGGCCGTCTCGTGCCCCTGCCCCTGCGAGGTGAGCCCGGTGGACACGTGTACCCGCCCGTCGGAGGTCACCTGCACGTGCCCGCCCTCGTACGGCCCCACGCCGGTGCCTTCGACGTAGCACCCGACGCCGATGCCCCTGCCGGGCCGCGCCTCGAAGGAGTCCCAGCCGATCAGCTCCTTGATCATGCGGAGCATCTCGGGATAGTCGCCGCTGTCGTAGATCAGCGGCCGGCCGTCCTGGAACGTCATCCCCTGGTCGTACGGGAACTCGTCGGGCCCGATGAAGTTGACCTCGCGTACCTCGGTGCGGTCCTTCCCCAGGTAGCGGGCGATCTTGTCCATCGTCCGCTCCATGCAGAACACGCCCTGCGGCCTGCCGGCCCCCCGGTAGGGCGTGACCTGCACGGTGTTGGTGTAGACGGCGGTGAACTCGACCCGGTACGCCCCGATCTTGTACGGCCCCAGGAGCTGCGTGGAGGTGACGATCGGCACGATGATCCCGTAGGGCGTGTAGGCGCCGTGGTCGTGCAGGATCGTCACGTCCAGGCCGAGCACGCGGCCGTCGTCGTCGAAGCCGACCCGTACGTACTGGACCTGGCCGCGCTCGTGGGCCGAGGAGATGAAGTGCTCCCTGCGGTCCTCCGTCCACTTGATCTCGCGCCCGAGCGTCATGGCGGCCCACGGCACCAGCACCTCCTCGGGCCACGGGTGCACGATCTTCACCCCGAAGCCGCCGCCCACGTCGGGCGCGATCACCTCGACCTGCGGCAGCGGCAGCTCCAGCGCGGCGGCGACGGCCATGCGGACGCTGGTGGAGGTCTGGGTGCTGGAGTAGACGCGCAGGTCCCGGCCGTCCCACCGGGCGTACACGCCGCGCCCCTCCAGCGGCATGCTGGCGCTGCGCTCGATGTCGAGCCGGAAGGCCAGCGTGTGCGGCGCGGTCTCGATCGCCTCGCGCGCGCCGCGCCCGTCCGTCCCCGCGACCTCCTGGACGAGGTGCGCGCCGACGTTGCCCGGCACGTCCTCGTGCACGAGCTGGGCGCCCTGCACGGCCTCCTCTAGGCCGACGACCGGCTTGAGGGGCTCGTAATCGATCTCGATGAGCGCGCAGGCGTCCTCGGCGGCGTACCTGTCCGCCGCCACCACCATGACCACCGGCTCGCCGACGTGCCTGACGACGTCCCTGGCCAGCGGGTACGCGGTGCGCCCGTGGGTAAGCGCCGGGTGCGGGATCAGCAGCGGCAGCGGCCGGCCGACCCGTCCGGGCAGGTCCTCCCAGGTGTAGATGGCGACGAGCCCTTCGACGTCGAGCGCGGGACCCACGTCGATGTCGCGGATGCGGGCGTGCGCGTGCGGCGAGCGCACGAACGCGGCGGCCAGCGCGTCGGGGCCGAGGTCGTCGAGGTAGCGGCCCCGGCCGGTGAGCAGCCTGGGGTCCTCCCGCCGCTGCACGGGCTCCCCGAACAGCCTCGTCGTCATGCTTCCTCCGCCAGCAGCTCGGCGGCCCGGTGGACGGCCTTGACGATGTTCTGGTAGCCGGTGCACCGGCACAGGTTGCCCGAGATGCCCTCCAGCACCTCGTCGTCCGTGGGGGTGGGGTTGTCCCGCAGCAGGGCGGTCACCGTACACAGGAACCCCGGCGTGCAGAACCCGCACTGCAACCCGTGACACTCGGCAAAAGCCCGCTGGACCGGCGACAACGCGTCGGGGGTGGCCAGCCCCTCGACCGTGGTGATCTCTGACCCGTCCACGCTGACCGCGAACGTCAGGCACGACCGGATCGGCTCCCCGTCGAGCAGCACGGTGCAGCAGCCGCACACGCCGTGCTCGCAGCCGACGTGGGTGCCGGTCAGGCCGAGGTCGTGGCGCAGGCAGTCGGACAGCAGGCGTCTGGCGGGCACGCCGACCCGCCTGGCCGTGCCGTTCACGACGAGCGTGATCTCATGCTCCACGATCCCCTGCCTCCCTGGTCGCGTTCCGTACGGCCCGCTCGGCCAGCACGCCCACGAGGTGGCGGCGGTAGGCGGCCGAGGCGTGGATGTCGCCCTCGGGTTCGACCCGGTCCCGTACGATCCGCGCCGCGTCCGCGGGGCTCTCCGTCACGTCCACGACGACCGGCACGGGGCCGACGCCGATGCAGGCGAGCCTGGCGGCCTCCACGCGGCCGTCCTCGTCGAGCGTGACGACGGCGCAGACGCCGGCCAGGGCGTAGTCGCCGTGCCGCCGGGCCACCTCCTCGAAGGCTGCCCCGGTACGCGGACCCAATGCCGGGAAATATGCCGACACGGCCAGCTCGCCCGGCTCGACCGCCGACTCCATGGGCCCGACGAAGAACTCCTCGGCGCCCACGTCGCGTACCTGCCCCTGCCGGGCCACCCGTACGGAGCCGCCCAGGACGGCCAGCACGGCCGGCAGCTCGGCGGCCGGGTCGGCGTGCACGAGGCTGCCCACCACGGTCCCCCGGTTCCGGATCACCGGGTGGGCGACCAGCCGCAGCGCCCGGCTCAGCAGCGGATGCGCCCCGGCCCGCTCCGCCTGCGAGTGCCGGACCGTCGCCCCCACCCGGACACCGCCCCGCTCCGTCTCCATGGCCGACAGCCCCTGGACGCGGTTGATGTCGACGAGATGCTCGGGAGCGGCCAGCCGCATGTTGAGCATGGGGATCAGGCTCTGCCCTCCGGCCAGCACCTTCCCGCCCACCTCCGCGAGGGTCCGGAGCGCCTCGTCGAGGTCGCGGGGGGCGTGGTACTCGAACGGGGGCGGTTTCACCCGGCCTCGCTCCCGGCCGGCCGGGCGGGCCGTCCGGCGATGGCCCGCAGCAGGTGGTATCCGCCCAGCACCACGATGGTGCCGAGCGCGATCCCCTCAAGGGTGAAGTCGCCGCCGATGAAGTGGCTCACAGGTCCGATGGCCAGGATGATGCCCGCGCCGATCGGAACCATGTTGACGGGGTCGGAGAAGTCGACGCGGTTCTCGATCCAGATCCTGGCGCCGAGGAGGCCGATCATCCCGTACAGGATGACGGTGACCCCGCCCAGCACGCCACCCGGGGTCGCGGCGACCAGCGCGCCGAACTTGGGGCAGAGCCCGAACAGGATCGCGATGATCGCGGCGATGTAGTAGGCGGCGGTCGAGTAGACCTTGGTGGCCGCCATGACGCCGATGTTCTCGGCGTACGTGGTGGTGGGCGAGCCGCCGACCGCGCTGGCGACCATGGTGCCCACCCCGTCGGCCATCACCGCCCGGCCCACGTACGGGTCGACGTCCGCCCCGGTCATCTCGCCGACGGCCTTGACGTGCCCGATGTTCTCGGCGATGAGCGCGATGACGGCGGGCAGCACCAGCAGCACGGCGGAGGTCTTGAAGTCGGGGGCGTGGAAGTTCGGCACCCCGAACCAGGGCGCCGACGCCACGGAGTCGAAGTTCACCCGGTCGTGCGGGAAGGCCGTGGCCACGCAGTACGTCCCCTCGGCCGGGCAGCTCGCGCCCGCCGCGTCCCGCAGGTTGGCGCCGGGCAGCACGGACGTGACGGCCCCCGCGGTCTTGTCCAGCACCCACGACAGCACGAACCCCGCGATCAGCCCGACCAGCACCCCGATCCGGCCGACGAACCCCTTGAAGAACACGATCACCAGGAAGGTGACCAGCATGGTGATGAGCGCGACCCAGTGGTCCTGGGGCCAGTAGACGTCCGCCACCACGTACGCCAGCCCGAACCCGATCAGCATGACGACCGCCCCCGTGACCACGGGCGGGAACACGCGATGGATGATCTGCACCCCGAGGAAGTGGACGGCCAGCCCCGCCAGCGCCAGCACGAACCCGGCGACCAGGATCGCACCTGTCACGATCGCGTCCGCGCCGGCCGTGTCACCGCCATAGGCGGCCCTGATGGCCAGCACCCCGCCGACGAAGGACGCGCTGGTGCCGAGATAGCTGGGCACCTTCCCCTTCACGATCAGCAGGAACAGGATCGTCGCGACGCCTGACATCATCACGGCGACGTTCGGGTCCAGCCCCATCACCAGGGGGAAGACGAACGTCGCGCCGAACATCGCGATCACGTGCTGCGCCCCGAAGCCCACCATCCTGGGCCAGCTCAGCCGCTCGTCGGGCCTGACCACCTCTCCGGGCGCCAGGTGCTTGCCGTCACCGTGTTTGGTCCATCCCAAAACCATGAGAGCCCCTCTTGTCCTGGGCCGGCGACACGTTCCGTTGCGGGCACATTAGGCCCGCCGCAACGCTCCTACACGGGCATGATCTGCCAAATCTACGCGCAGGGCCAGTGAAAACCTCGCGCACACGCGATCCGAATTCACTGTGAGGTCAGTTCCAGTGCTGCGGGCGGTGGTAGACGCACCCGTCGGATGCCTGGACGACGTTGGGAAGCTGAGACCGGCGGATCACGGCATGACCCAGCGGGAACCACGCGTCGCTGACGCGCTGCAGAACTTCGGAGCGCCTTCGGGGCGGAAGCACGGTGATCACCCGTGTCTTGGTCCCAAGCTCGTCATTCAGCCGCCTGATGGCATGAACCGCCGCGCATAGGTCAGAGTCGGCCGACACGAGCATGACCGCGTCCACCTGGCGTGTCGCGACATCCGCCACCATGGCCGCGCCGAGCGCCACATCGGACTGCTTCTCGGCGTAGGTCCGGCGCGTCGCTCCACAAGAGTGGCACTGCACCGACTGCTGCTGGTATCTCCCCATGACGACCTGCACGCCGAGGCTTGCCGTCGCGGCCAGATACGTCTCCTGCCGTGCCACGGCCGGGGGATCGTTGCGGATCGCCGCGGTGAAGTAGCTGATACCCACAAGGCGCTGATGCGGCCGCAGCAGGTGCGTCGCCATGGCGCGCAGATCGAGCCAGAGATGCCGCCGTCTCCCGAGCTCCCTCAGGCCGTAGTACAGGTTGAACCCGTCGACATAGACGCCGACGCGCTCGATTCCGGGATTCGACTTGTCGCTCACCGCTATCACGCCCTAACATGGAGTCACCCGCCCGGGGGTACGTTCCCGGGTATGACGGCCCCCGCCAGGGGGCCGTTTCTTTTTGCCAGCGCGCTCGATGTTAGTAAACAGTGAGTAATTGTGCGGTGACTTTTCGTCAACAGGTTCCCACTACTCCACGTGGATGGAGAACCCCTCCCCGCTGACCACCTGCCCCGAGCGGATCTTGGCGCGCTTGCGCAGCTCCACCTCGCCGTCCACCAGCACCAGCCCCTCGGCGATCAGCAGCTTGGCCGTGCCGCCCGTCTCCGTGATCCCGCAGTACTTCAGCAGGTCACACAGCGGGATGTACTCGGAGCGCAGTTCGAAATCCACAAGCCCCAACCCTAGATGCCGCGCATCCGCAGCACGTGCAGGGCCAGGGTCAGGTTGAGGCGCAGGTGCGGGTCGTCGGTGAAGTTGCCGAGCAGGCGCTCCAGCTTCCCGATCCGGTAGCGGAGGGTGTTGTAGTGGAAGTGGAGGCGCCGCGCCGTCTCGGCCACGTTCATGTTGGTCTCCAGGAGCACCTGCAGGGTGCGGCGCAGGTCGGCGTTCTCGGCGTCGGCGTCGGCCGCCAGCGGGCCGAGCGTCTCGCGTACGAAGGCGTGCAGCTCCTCCGTGTCGTTGACCAGGGACAGCAGCCGGTAGACGCCGAGCTGGTCGAAGTGGGCGACGGCGCCGGGCCCGTGCAGCTGGCGGCCCACCCGGGCCGCCTTCAGCGCCTGCGAGTACGCCTCCGGCAGCGTCTCCGCCCCCGGGCTGGGCCGGGAGGTGCCGGTCGAGAACGTCGCGGGCGGCACGTCGGCGAAGCCCGAGGCCGCGTCCTTGGCGACCCGGGTCGCGTCGATCGAGGCGTCCACCACGGCCACCACCTCGTGCGAGAACCCCGCCACCGCCCCGCGCGGGTCGTGCCGGCGCATCGCCGCCGTCCAGCACGCCACCAGCCGGTCCTGCGCGCTGCGCTCGTCGCCGTCCGGGTCCAGCTCGGCCACCAGTACGGTCACCGGCCGCGCCAGGTCCCACCCGAACGCCCGCGCCCGGGCCGTGACCCGCTCCGCCGTGCCCGCCCGGCCGGTGAGCACGTCGCGCAGGAAGTCGGCGCGGTACTTGCTCTCGACGGCGTTGACCGCCTCCTGCCGGGTGACGACCAGCGCGGCCACGGTCGCGGCGCGTTCGAGGATGCCGACGTCGCTGTCGCGGATCGCCCCGGACGGGCTGTAGGCGACGATCCTTCCGTGGTGGTGGCCCCCGGCCAGCACGGGCACCGAGGCGAACGACCGTACCCGCCCCGAGGCGGACGTACGGGGCGGGCCCTCCAGGGAGATCGACTCGCGCAGGACGGCCACCTGCTCGGCCGGACCCGCGGTGGCCAGCACGCGGCCCGAGCCGTCCACGGCCGCCACCGATACGTCGAGCAGCTGGGCCACCTCGGCGGCCACCTCGTTGAGCCCGCCGCCGGCCAGCACCACCTGCACCAGCGCCCGGTGCGCCTCCTCGGCGCGGGCGAGCACGGCGGCCTGGCGG
The DNA here is from genome assembly GCF_053603495.1 of Nonomuraea sp. NPDC004186. NCBI lineage: Bacteria > Bacillati > Actinomycetota > Actinomycetes > Streptosporangiales > Streptosporangiaceae > Nonomuraea > Nonomuraea sp. NPDC004186. The sequence goes on from NZ_JBSGFQ010000001.1 coordinate 337,049, forward strand.
TTGAGGATGTCGGTCAGCACCTGGTTGAGGATGTCGTCGAACCCGACGTCGTTCGGCAGCAGGATGAGCGGGAAGCCGAGCCGGTCGGCCTGCTCGACCATCTCGTCGGGCAGCTCGTCCACATACCGGCCGAGCTTGATCGCCAGCGCCGACAGCCCGCGCTCGTCCAGGTCGGCGACCAGCCGGCCGAGCGACTGCGGCGTGTTGCGCAGCGGGTAGCCGGTGGTCAGCAGCAGCTCGTGCGGCTTGACCCAGGCCAGGATGTCGGGGACCTCCATGACGTTCAGCCGTTGCACGATGCGGCCCAGCCCGCTCTCCCCCGCGATCAGCCTGGCCTCGGCGAGGGTGGAGACGCCGAGCACCTCTCCGACGGAAACGCCGTGAATGATCGTCCCGGTGCTGGCGAGACGGACGGGGGGCTCCATGTGGAGATTGTGACCCCAGAAACCGTCTGTCAGGAAGAGCCAACCTTCCCGCTGACTGTTGGCAAATTTACCCGTACGGAGGGTTCCCCGGCCGTTTTACGGTCAGGTCCAAGGTCGGATGGGAGGTTCGGTGACCGTAAGTACTCATGCGAGGCGTACCCGCATCCACGTCACGGGCGCGGCCAGCACGGCGGTACGCCCCGTCCTGGAGTCGCCGCGCCGCCCCGCGCGGGTGCTCGCCGCGTTCCCGGCGGGGGTCTATCTCGAGGTCAGGACCGACCTGGAGCCTTCGGTGATCGCCGTCATCACGGGGGCGGCCACCCGGTTGCCCAACTCCGTGCTGCTGGCCGGCGCGCTGCCGAGCGTCACGGTGGGTGACGAAGCCTCGGTGGGCGACCGCAACATCGAGCTGGGCCCGCTGAGCCTGGGCGTGCGCCGCTGGTGGGACCCCGCCCCGCCGCTGGGCCGGATCGATCGGGCCCGGCTCGAACAGGCCGCCGCCCGCTTCGGCGACCCGCCACAACCCGGGCTGGCCGGGAACGGCGCCGTCGAGCTGCTGGCCGACAGCTGCGCGAAGGGCTGGCTGCTGGGGGCCGTGACGGCGGCCGAGCAGCTCATGGGCCTGGGGCCCGGCCTGACGCCGAGCGGCGACGACGTCCTGGCGGGCCTGCTGGTGACGCTGCGGCACCTGGGCGCGGCGGCCGGGGCGGAGCGGGCGGTCTGGCTGGCCGACTGGCTGGCGGCGACCGTGACGTTCGACGCGAGGACGCGTACGACCCCCATATCGGCCACACTCCTGCACTGCGCGGCCAGGGGCGAGAGCAGCCCCGAGGTGACCGCGGTGCTGCGCGGCATCACGGGCGGGCAGGCCCTCGAACCGGCCCTGCGCCGCCTCCACGGCCTCGGCCACACCTCCGGCTCCGACCTGGCCCAGGGCGTCGCCATCGGCGTGACTGCCGTCCTCGCGCTGAGCAGGCCCCGATGAGCGCCGACACGGTGCTGGTACGGAAGGGCGCGTATGTCGACTCCATCTCCCTGATGCGCATAAGCCGGGCGCTGACCGAGATGTCGGGCGTGGAGGCCGCCATGGTCGCCATGGCCACCGACCTGAACCTCGCCGTCCTCCGCGACCTGGGCTTCACCGTCCCGCAGGCCGGCCCCGGCGACCTCCTCATAGCCGTACGCGCCCGCGACGCCGGCGCGGCCGTCGAGGAGGCCGACCGGCAGCTCGCGAGCTTCGACCGCCCGGAGACGACCACGGCCGACCAGCCCCCGCTCACCACCCGCTCGGCCACCGGCACCCCGGCCGACCTGGTGCTGGTCTCCACCCCGGGCGAGCACGCCTTCGCCGAGGCGCTGGACGCCGTCCAGGCCGGGCTCCCCGTCATGATCTTCAGCGACGGCGTCCCCGTGGCCCAGGAACGGCGCCTCAAGGAGCTCGCGGAGGCCGCGGACGTCCTCGTGATGGGACCCGACTGCGGCACCGCCGTGATCGGCGGCGTCGGCCTGGGCTTCGCGAACGTCCTCACCCCCGGCCCCGTCGGCGTGGTGGCCGCGTCCGGCACCGGGGCCCAGCAGGTGACGTCCCTGCTCGACTGGGCCGGCACCGGCGTCAGCCACGTGCTCGGCGTGGGCGGCAGGGACCTGTCCGCCGAGGTGGGCGGCCTGTCCACGCTGCGGGCCCTGCGCATGCTGGACGAGGACCCGGCCACCGAGCTGATCGTGCTGATCTCCAAGCCGCCGTCCCCCGAGGTGGCGGCGACCGTACGGGAGGCCGTGGGACGCCTGCGCACGCCGGTGGTGCCCGCGCTGCTCCCCGAGTCCGACCTGACGGAGGCGACCGAGCGGGTCCTGCGCGCGCTCGGCCGGCCGGTGCCCGAGTGGCCCTCCTGGCCCGCGTGGTCGGGCAAGCAGAGCCGGACCAAGGCCATCAAGGGCGTCTATTCCGGCGGGACGCTCAGCACCGAGGCCGCGCTGGTGGCCGGCAAGGGCGAGTTCGTCGACTACGGGGACGACGCCTACACCAGGGGCCGGGCGCATCCCATGATCGACCCGACCCTGCGCGTCGAGGCCTTGGCCCGCGCCCAGGAGACGGACCTGGTGCTCATGGACGTCGTGCTCGGCCACGGCGCCGACCCCGACCCGGCCGCCTCGCTCGCGCACGCCGTCGCCCGCACCCCCGCCACCGTCGTGATCGCGCTCATCGGCACCGAAGGCGACCCCCAGGACCTGCACCGGCAGGCCGCCGCCTTCCGGGAGGCGGGCGCGGCCGTCTTCACCTCCAACGCCCAGGCCGCCCGGCACGCCAGGAGCCTCGTATGAGCCCGCTGTCCGTCCCGTCCCGCGTCATCACGGTGGGCGCGGGCCTGCTCGACGAGGCGCTCAGGGCGCAGGCCGTCGAGACGACGCCGGTGTCCTGGCGCCCGCCGCTGCCCGGCACCGCCGAGGCCCTGGCCGCGGTGCTCGCCGACCCGCGCAGGCAGGCCGCGAACGAGCTGGCCGTGAGCAGGCTGACCTCCGCCCGCCCGCACCTGGTGGGGGTGCGCCGGGCCTCGGAGGTGCTGGCGGCGGGAACGTTCCTGCACGCGGGCCCGCCCATCACGTGGGAGCGCGCGTCGGGCCCGATGCGCGGCGCGCTGATCGGCGCGATGCTGCTGGAGGGCCTGGCGGGCGACGAGCACGAGGCCGGGCGCAGGCTGGCGGCGGGCGAGATCGCGCTGCGACCGTGCCACGAGCACGCCACCGTGGGCCCGATGGCGGGCGTGGTCAGCCCGTCCATGTGGCTGTTCGAGGTGCGCGACGACGAGCACGGCGGCACCGCGTACTGCTCGCTGAACGAGGGCCTGGGCAAGGTGCTCCGGTACGGCGCCTACGGGCCCGAGGTGCTGGAGCGGCTGCGCTGGATGGACGCGGTGCTCGGCCCGGCCCTGGCGGCGACACTGGAGCGCACGGGGCCGATCGACCTGCGCTCGCTGATGGCGCAGGCCCTGCAGATGGGCGACGAGCTGCACAACCGCAACCGCGCCGCCACCTCGCTCCTGCTGCGCGAGCTGGCCCCGGCGGTGGTCGAGGCCGCCCCGGGCGCGGCCGCGGAGGTGCTGCGCTTCATCAACGGCAACGACCACTTCTTCCTGAACGCCGGCATGGCCGCCGCCAAGGTCAGCACGGACGCGGCCCGCGACGTGCCCGGCTCGTCCATGGTCGTGGCCATGGCCAGGAACGGCACCGACTTCGGCGTCCAGGTCTCGGGGCTGGGCGGGCGGTGGTTCACGGGGCCGGCCGGCGTGCCCGACGGGCTCTATCTCGGCTCGTACGGGCCGGACGACGCGAACCCCGACATCGGCGACTCCACGATCACGGAGACCTCGGGGCTGGGCGGGTTCGCGATGGCGGCGGCGCCGGCCATCGTGCGGTTCGTGGGCGGCGAGGTGTCCGACGCGGTGCGGGCCACCCGTTCCATGTACGAGATCACGCTCGCCGAGCACCCGGGGTACCAGATTCCGGGGCTCGGCTTCCGCGGCACGCCGGTCGGCATCGATGTAACTCTCGTCGCGAGAACGGGCCTGCTGCCCGTGGTCAACACCGGCATCGCGGGCCGCGTCGCGGGAACCGGTCAAGTAGGAGCAGGCCTGGTCAAACCCCCTGTAGAGGCATTCACTACTGCATTGATCGCATTGGCGGAACAAGCCATCTGAATGGCGATATTTCCCCAGGTCAAAGCTTTTGTAAGGATGCTCCAGCTTCCCTTGCGCATGCCCCGCCGATATCGTAACGAACCACTTTAAATTGCTCGTAGCGCGGGATGGGGGCGGGATCATGGCAGCCGACCGCTTGCTCAGCGGCCCCGGCGCGGAAGGGGGCGCCCCGAGCGGCGCCCCGCAGAGCCAGGGCCGTCTGATCGGCCGGCGTTACCGGCTCATGTCACCTGTCGGCAGGGGCGGCATGGGCATGGTGTGGCACGCCCACGACGTCCTGCTCGACCGGGACGTGGCGGTCAAGGAGCTGATCCTCCCGTACGGGCTCGACCACTCGGGCATGCAGGGGGCCCACCGGCGCGTGCTGCGCGAGGCCAGGTCGGCCGCGCGGCTGACGCATCCCGGCATCGTCACCGTCCACGACGTGGTCGAGGAGGACGGCCGCCCGTGGATCGTGATGGAGCTGGTCCGCGCGTGGTCCCTGGAGCAGGCCGTACGCCAGAGCGGGCCGCTGCCGGTGCTGCAGGCGGCCGAGATCGGCATCCGGGTGCTCGACGCGCTCAGGCACGCGCACTCCGCGGGGATCCTGCACCGTGACATCAAGCCCGGCAACGTGCTGCTGACCCAGGACCGGGTGGTGCTGACCGACTTCGGCATCGCGGCCATCGAGGGCGACGTGGCGATCACGCAGACCGGTCTGCTCATGGGGTCGCCCGCGTACATCCCGCCGGAGCGCCTGTCCGGGCAGCCGATCACGCAGGCGGCCGACCTGTGGTCGTTCGGCGCGACGCTGTACGCCGCCCTCGAGGGGCGGCCGCCGTACGAGGGGCCCGACCCGGTGGCGGTGCTCGGCGCGGTGCTCACGCAGGAGCCGATCGCGCCCCAGCGGGCCGGCTCGCTGATGCCGGTGGTCGAGGGCCTGCTGCGCAAGGACCCGGCCCAGCGGCTGACCTCCGACCAGGTCATCGAGATGCTGGAGGCGGTGCTGCGCGCGCACGGCTCCGTCCGCCCGCGCCCGGCCGAGTCGCTGCCCACCGCCGGACCCGCCCCGGGGGACATGCCGGCCTCCGGGCTGCTGGACTCCCCGTCGGGCCCGATGCCGTCGCGGATCGTGGAGACGCCCTCGGGTCCGATACGCGTGCCGTACGACCCGATGAGCAGCCCGTCCGGCGGTCACTCGATGCCGTTCGACGGCCTGACGAGCCCCTCCGGCAGCCACCGGACCGACCAGCTGGTGCCGCCGCCGCCCGAGTTCGGCGGGCCCTCGGGGGCGCAGCCCGCTTTCGGCATGCCCTCGGGTCCGCACCGGGCCCCCAGGGGCCGCGGCGACGAGTCCGGCCCGCAGCCGGCGCCGATCCTGCCGCTGACCACGGACAGCCGTACGTCGTCCGCCGCCACGCCGTGGCCGCTGGCCTCCGCCGAGGACCTGCGCGAGCAGTCGCGCGACCTGTCCCGCGACCTCGGCCACAACCGCCTGGCCACGCTGCCCAGCACGGCGCCGCGCACCGGCAAGAGCCGGCGCAGGCCCGACGAGGACGACGGGATGTGGGTGCGCCGCGGGCGGCCGACACCGCTCACGATCATCAGCGTGATCGTGGCGGTGGCCGCCGTCGTGGGCGCCGTCATGTTCCTCATGCCGGGCGGGTCGCCGCCCCCGCAGACGGCCACGTCGCAGGCCGCGACGTCCTCACCCGCCAAACCCGGGAACGCCGAGCCCTCGGCGATACCGTCGGGCTACACCGAGCACGGCACGGCCGGGTTCGCCGCCGCCGTGCCCGGGAGCTGGAAGCCTTCGACGTCGGGCGGGGTGACCACGTTCAGCGGGCCGAAGGACTCCGGCATGCGGATCATGGTGCAGAAGGTGAGCCCGCAGACCGACGGAGGGCTGTCCGAGCTGGGCCGCCAGGAGGCCAAGGGCGGCGTGGAGGGCTACATCCAGGTGCAGCTCCAGGCCGTCGACTACCGCGGCTGGCAGGCCGCCGACTGGGAGTACACCTACACCACGGCCAGCGGCGTCCCCATGCACGCGCTCACCCGGTACGTCTCGATCGACGACATCACCGCGTACAAGATCACCTTCGACCTGCCCGAGCTCAAGTGGGACGACCAGGCGGAGACCCGCAAGGTGTTCCTGGACACGTTCCGGCGGGATGGCTGACGTATTGCACCGTTCAGTCCAAAACGGGTAATGTTCGACATATGGGGCGACCGAGGAAGTTCGAGGAGGAACGCGCCGTCGAGGCCGCGATGCGCGCGTTCTGGTCCGCGGGCTTCGAGGCCACCTCGACGGCGGACCTGTGCGCGGCCACCGGGCTCGGGCGCAGCAGCATCTACAACACCTTCGCCAGCAAGCACGACCTGTTCGTGAAGGCCCTGACCCGCTACATGGACCAGCGCAACGCCACGCTCGCCGAGACGCTGGACGCCGACCTGCCGCTCAAGGAGAAGATCAGGACCGTCCTGTGGTGGGCCGTCGACCCCGAGCCCGGCGAGCCGCCCGGCTGCCTGGTGGTCAACTCGATGACCGAGCTGGCCCCGCACGACCCCGAAATCGCCGAGCTGCTGCGGCGCGACAACGACAGGCGCCGGCAGATGGTCCGGGCCGCCATCGAGACCGGCCGCTCGCGGGGCGAGATCGCCCCGGACAGGGACCCGCTCGCGCTGGCGCACTTCGTCTTCGCCACCGTCAGCGGCCTGCGCGTGGCCGCGCGGGGCGGGACGGACCGGGACGGGCTCGAGTCGATCGCGAAAACCGCCCTGGGTGTTTTCTGATCTTTTTTACGCCCTCATTTTGAACCGACCAATCCAAAAAGGAGAAGCACCATGCCCTTGGCCATCTACATATTGGGCCTTTCGATCTTCGCTCAAGGCACTTCGGAGCTCATGCTGGCCGGGCTGATCCCGGAGATGGCCGCCGACCTGCGGGTGTCCGTGCCAGAGGCGGGGCTGCTGATCTCGGCGTTCGCCATGGGGATGCTGGTGGGGGCGCCGGTGCTGGCCGTCCTCACGCTGCGCTGGCCACGGCGTACGGCGCTGCTGACGTTCATGGCGGTCTTCGTCCTGTCGCACGTCGCGGGCGCGCTGACGTCGAGCTACACCGTGGTGTTCGCCACCCGCGTCGTGGGCGCGTTCGTGTACGCGGGCTTCTGGGCCGTGGCGGCGAGCACGGCGATCGGCCTGGTGCCCGCCAACGCCCGCGGCAAGGCGATGAGCGTGCTCGCCGGCGGCCTGACGGTCGCCACCATCGTCGGGCTGTCCCTGGGCACGGTCATCGGCCAGCACCTCGGCTGGCGGGCCGCGTTCTGGGCGGTCGCGGCGCTGTCGGCGCTGGCCGGGGCGGGCGTGCTCAGCACCATCCCGGGCGGCCGCCCGGAGGCCGGCGCGACCCCGCGCGTGTCCGACGAGCTGCGCTCCATGATCAACCCCAGGCTCTGGCTCGCGTACGGCACGACCGCGCTGACCACGGGAGCCCTGCTGGCCTCCTTCAGCTACCTGAGCGTGCTGCTGGTCGACACCACGGGCCTGGCACCCGCCTGGGTGCCCGCGGTCCTGGCGCTCTACGGCGTCGGCTCGCTGATCGGGATCACCATCGGCGGCCGGACCGCCGACGCGCGGCCGTTCCCGTCCCTCTACCTCGGCGTCGCCGGCCTGATCGTCTGCTCGGTGGCGCTGGCCCTGACCGCGTCCGTCCCCGTGGCGGCCATCGCGCTGATCTTCCTGCTCGGCGCGTTCGGCTTCGGCATGAACCCCGCCCTGAACACCCGCGTCTTCTCCCTGGCCAAGGACGCCCCCACCCTGGCCGCCGCGGTGAACGTCTCCTCCTTCAACGTCGGCATCACCGTCGGCCCCTGGCTCGGCGGGCTGGCCATCGGCGCGGGCCTCGGCTACCCGTCCGTCGCCTGGATCGGCGCCGCGATCGGCGTGCTAGCCCTGCCCACCGTGGCCGTGGCGGGTGCTCTGCACCGCTCGCCGGCGCCGGAGCGCAGTGGGGTACCTTCGGCCGTGTCAACGACCACCGGTTGAGGCCGGTGGCTTGCTCTCACGGTCCCGTCTGGCTGAAGGGAGGCCGGTAGCGTGTGGCTGGTTGACAGCAGCCCAGCCCGCAGCGCCGCGTGCGGCGATGTTGCGGGCCGCGATGTGATCGGCGTGCCCAGCGAGGCCACACCCAGTGCAGACGAACCGACCCCGCGTCGGCCTATTCGCCTTACTCATACACCCGCACTCTGGACAGCGCTGAGAGGTGTGTGCGGGGTCGACCAGTACGAAAGCGACCCCGGCCCGCGCGGCTTTGTAACGGGTGAATGCCATCTGCTGAGCAAACGCCCAGCTGTGCAGGGTGCGCCGCTGGAACCGATGAGCCCTTACCCGCCCGCGGATGCCCTGCAGATCCTCCAAGGCGATCCCGCGGCCGGTGCGTTCGGCTTCGCGCACCACGTGTTTCGAAAGCTGATAGTTGAGGTCGGTCATCATCCGATGCTCACGCCCGGCCAAGCGACGCAGGACCCGCCGCGCCGCACTCGTGCCCTTCCTCTGCAACCGTTGGCGTTGCCGATGCCGCCGCTCCCGCAGCGTACGGACGTGGCTGTTGCCGGTGATCGGCCCGGCCAGGGCGGAGCCGGGGAGCACGGCCCCGTCTGACGTGACCGCCAGGTTCGCCACCCCTTGATCCACCCCTAGAAAGCCGTGAACCGGCTCACGCGTCCGGGGCTTGGGCAAGGTGATGGCAACTTGCAGCAGCCATACGCCGCGCCGACAGATCAGGTCGGCCTCCCCGAGAGGCAGCGCGTTGACAGCCTGGAGGTCCTCTGGCCGACCCGTGTATGGCACGGCCACACGTCCCGTGGAGGTCCACAGCGACACGGTCCGGGCTTCACGGGACCAGCTCATCAGGCGCGCGTCGTACGGGATGGCGCCGTGCTGGCGGAAGGTGTGGGCCCGTTTCTTGGTGGCTCGCCGGTTGCCGTAGGCACCGGCCACCCGGGCTATCGCCCGCACCGCCGCCTGCGCGCCCAGCCCGGCGAACTGCGCACGCGCGGAATGGTAGGCCAGCCGATGCAACTGGAGGACGGTGAAGGTACGGTGCTGCCAAGCCAGACGGGAAACAAAGGTGGCCGCCTGATTACAGACCAGCACCGTCGCAGTCAGGGCGTCAGCCTGAGCAGGTGTAGGCATGAGCCGCAACTGCACCACCGACGGCAGGCCTGCCAGCTTGGCCGTGGAGCGGCGGATCGCCATTACACACTCCCTGTCGTGGAAGAGTCACTCACCGCGAACACTATCGAGCGTTACTAAGGCTTTCCATACTGTTTTCGAAAGGAGGAGTGGCGCTCCCTCCCCATCCTGAAAGACCAGGGTGTCCGCGCCACAGCTCAGATGAATTTGGCGAGCATCCACTTTTACCCCGTCAAGTCCACCGCGGGACACCAGGTCCACGAGGCCGAGGTGCAGCCGTGGGGGCTCGCCGACGACCGCCGCTACCTGATCACCGACGAGCACGGCGAGCTCCTGACCGCCCGTCAGGAGCCCCGCCTGCTGGCCTGCGTGGCCCGGGTCGACGGCGGCTCGCTCACGCTGACCGGCCCGCACGCCGCCCCGCTGCGGGTCACGCCGACCGCCGTCATGTCCACGGTCAGCGTGGGCCGCACCCCCGTGGAGCTCACCGACTGCGGCGACGACGCGGCGGACTGGCTGTCCGGGCTGGTGGGCCGGCCCGTGCGGCTCAAGTGGCTCGACGACCCGACCCGCCGGCCGGTCAATCCCGAGTACGGGCGGCCGGACGACCGGGTGAGCCTGGCCGACGGCTATCCGCTGCTGCTCACGTCCAGCGCCTCGCTCGCCCTGCTCAACGACTGGATCGTGGAGACCGCGCTGGAGCGCGGCGAGGAGGCGCCGGAGCCGCTGCCCATGCACCGGTTCCGGCCGAACGTGGTGATCGACGGCGTCGGCACGCCGTTCGCGGAGGACGAGTGGAAGCGGGTACGCATCGGCGAGGTCGACTTCCGGGTGAGCAAGCGGTGCGACCGGTGCGTGCTGACCACGATCGACACGTCCACGTACACGAAGGGCAAGGAGCCCATCAGGACGCTTTCGCGGCACCGCAGGTGGGACGGCAAGGTGTGGTTCGGCATCAACCTGATCCCGGACATGCCCGGACGCATCGCCCAGGGAGATTCAGTCACCATTCACTGAAATATCGCCCTTTGGGGTGATGTCAGGGGCTATGCGAGACTTCACGAGTGACCAGTGCCCCCACAACGCCCACTGTCTCGTCCTCTGACCGAATTCGCGGCGTCCAGCGCCGCACCTTGACCGTCCTGTCCGCGACGCAGATCGTGAGCGGGGTGGGGGTCGCCGTCGGGCTCGCGCTGAGCTCGGTGGTCGTGGACGAGCTCTCGGGCTCCACGGTGATCAGCGGCTTCGCGGGCACCGCGACCGTGCTCGGCGCGGCGCTGCTGGCCCTGCCCACGGCCAAGGCGTCGGGCAGCGGCGGCCGCCGGGCGGGCCTGTCGCTGGCGTACGCGGCGGCGCTGGCGGGCTGCCTGATCTCGGCGCTCGCGATCAGCCTGCGTACGTGGCCGCTGCTGCTGGCGGGCCTGGTGCTGGTGGGCGGCGGGAGCGCGGGCAGCCTGGCCGCGCGTTACTCGGCCACGGACCTGTCGCCCAAGGGCCGTTCGGCCAGGCACCTGTCACTGGTCGTCTGGGCCTCCACGATCGGCTCCGTGGCCGGCCCGAACCTGGCCAGGCCCACCGACCAGATCGGCATGCGGCTGGGGCTGGTGGAGAAGGCGGGGCCGTTCGTGTTCGCGGCGCTGGCGTTCGCGGTGGCGCTGGCCCTGATCTTCTGCCTGCTGCGCCCCGACCCGCTCACGCTGGCCCGCTCCCTGAACGAGGGCCCGGACACCGGCCGCGGCCCCAAGGGGACGATCCGCACCGCCTGGCAGACCCTCCGCACCACCCCGACGGCCCGCCGCGCCCTCGTCATGATCGCGGTGAGTCACACGGCGATGGTGTCCGTCATGTCCATGACCCCGGTCAAACTCCACCACGACGGCTCGAACCTGGACGTCATCGGCCTCGTGATCAGCCTGCACATCGCGGGCATGTACGTGCTGTCGCCGGTGGTGGGCTGGCTGGCCGACAAGGCGGGCAAGGTGCCGGTGCTCGTGCTCGGCATGGCCCTGCTGCTGAGCGCCGCCACCCTCGCCGGCACGGCCGGGCATGCGATCTGGCAGGTGACGGCCGCGCTGGTGCTGCTCGGCCTCGGCTGGTCGTGCGGGCTGGTGGCGGGCTCCGCCCTGGTCACGGAGTCCGTCCCGCTCGAACGCCGCCCCGCCGTCCAGGGTCTCTCGGACCTGCTGATGAACGTCTGCGGCGCCACGGGCACGATCGTCGCGGGCGCCATCGTGGGGATGCTCGGCTACGGCGTGCTCGGCCTGGTCGTGGGCATCATGGTGGCGCTCGCGGGCATCTGGCTGACCATCACCTGGCGCGCCGACCGCCCTTAGGCACTCGACGCGGCCGTCACTTCGCCTCGGCGTAGGACGACACCGCCACCGCCTCCATGGGAAAGCGCACCGGCGTCGCCCCGAACAGCAGCCGGGTGGCCTCGACCGCGGCCGACGACACCGCGGCGATCACCTCCTCCGCCTGCTCCGCCGGGCAGTGCACCATCACCTCGTCGTGCTGGAAGAACACCAGCCGCGCCGGCTCCGGCAACAGCCCGCGCAGCACCGCCATCAGCGCCAGCGCCCACTCGGCCGCCGTGGCCTGCACCACGAAGTTGCGCGTGAACCGCCCCCGGTCCCGGGCCGCCCGCGTCCCCTCGGGCCCCGACACCAGCTCCTTCCACCGCGGCGAGGGCGGCGGGCTGGTGCGCCCGAGCCAGGAGCGCACGAGCCGCCCCTCCTCCCCGTCCTTGGCCGCGTCCTCCACGAACTGGTAAGCCCTGGGGAAGCGCTGCCGCATCACCGCCAGCAGCTTGGGCGCGTCACCGCTGGTGCCGCCGTACATGGCGGACAGCATCGCGATCTTGGCATTGTCACGCTCGCCGCCGAACGACTGCGCCAGCGCCGAGTACAGGTCGATCTCCCCGGCGGCCCTGGCCAGCCCCACGTCGCCGGCCATCGCGGCCAGCACCCGCGGCTCCAGCTGGGCGGCGTCGGCGACGACCAGCACCCACCCCTCGTCGGCCACCACCACCCGCCGCATCACCTTGGGGATCTGCAGCGCCCCGCCGCCGCTGGTGGCCCAGCGCCCGGACACCACGCCGCCCACCACGTACTCGGGCCGGAAACGCCCGCCCCGCACCCACTGGTCGGCCCACACCCACCCGTGGAAGCTGTACAGCCGGGCCAGCTCCTTGTAGGCCAGCAGCGGCTTCACGGCGGGGTGGTCGATCTGCTTGAGCTCCCACGACCGGGTGGTCTTCAACGCCACCCCCGCCCCCTTGAACGCCTTGACGAGCTGCTGCACCGAGTCGGGGTTGACCGGCTGGCCGAGGGCCGCGGTCACCTCGTCGGCCAGCGCCTGCAGCTTGGCCGGGCGCATGCCGTGGACGGGCCGCGGCCCGAGCAGCTCGGTCAGCAGCTCGTCGTGCACGTCGCGCCGCCAGGGCATGCCGTCGTACGACATCTCGGCCGCGATGAGCGCCCCCGCCGACTCGGCCGCCACCAGCAGCCGGAACCTCCCCGGCTCGGGCAGCGCCTCGATCCGGCGCAGCTGGTCGGCCAGCACCTCCGCCACGGCCTCGGCCGCGAGCGGCTCGGGCGCGAACAGCGTGCCGGGCGCGTTCGGCTGCTCCTCCGGCACAGGCAGCCCGTGCAGCCGGGCGTGGGCGGCCCGGGCCGAGCGGCTCTCGCCGTAGCGGCCCTCGTACGCGAGCAGCAGCCCCTCGGTGAGCGCGACGTCGTGGCAGCGCGAGACCCGCGCGCCCGCGCTCAGCAGGTCAGGATAGACCTCCCGCGCGTCGGCCCACACCCACCGCGGGCGCTCGGCCTCCTCCAGCTCGCGTACGGCCCCCGCCAGGTCGGCGGGACGCCGAGCCGAGCCGCCCACGGGCAGCAGCGTCTCTCCTGCGACCACGACATGCACGTGGTCAAGAGTGCCAAACGGCTACGACAAAGCGATGCGCACCTCGTCCTCCAACGGCGGATCGACCTCCTGGGCCCGGCACCCCGTGGCGGCGAAGCACCGCACGGTCAGCTCCTCGGGCGTGACCGACAGGTGCAGGAACTGCTTGAAGAACGGCGGCGTGTCCCAGTCGGACAGCTCCGACAGGTAGCGGTGGAACACCTTGTCCACCGGCAGCCTGAGCGGCCACGGCCACGCCCCGAGCAGCCGCGCCGCCCACCGCATCCTGCGGGTGATCGTGACCGGGCCCTGGGGGGTTCGGACGGGCTCGTTCTTGATCTGGTCCGACATGACGCACAGGGCCTCGGAGGGCGTCAGGTAGATCCACTTCATCCGCAGGCGGTGCGCGTACAGCTGGCTGTAGAAGGACAGGGAGTCGCCGCGCAGCGGGTAGCACCTGAAGTCGTCCTCGTGCACGCCCTTGACGTCGACCCTCTGGATCGTGTGCGTGGCGTGCATGAAGGCGCCGCCGCCGCCGGACACGATGTACTGGATCACCCGGTCGCCCACTTTGACCGGGTAGCGCTGGTAGTTGTGCACGTCTCCGCCGATGGCCGCGACGTACCGGTTCGCCGGATCGCGCACGATGTCGTCGATCGTGCCGCCTTCCTCCAGCGGTGAGGGCTTGTAGACGTTCCCGGTGTAGATGGGTTTGCCCGTGACGAGGATCTTCGGCCGCGGATCGCGCGAGACGCGCCGCAGCCACGCGGTCTGCCCCTTGTCGATGATGTTCTTGATGCCGGTGTCCACGCCGACGATCAGCAGGCTGTCGCTCTCGATCACCCAGTACGGCCCCGGCTGCGTGACCTGCTGGGACGGCTTGCCCCTGAGCTCGCGCGCCTGCGCCAGCCCCTCTTCGTCGATGGCCTCCGGCTTGCGCCACAGCAGGCCGCGCAGCCACCGGTCCGGCTTCGGCTTGAGCGCCGGCGCGTCGCAGAAGACCCGCATGAAACCGCCGAGCCCGTCGTACCAGTCGTGGTTGCCGGGGACGGCGTAGATCGGGGCGTCATAGTCCTTGTACGGACGGAAGAACTTGTCCCCGTACTCGTTTCCCGATCCCGTCGGATAGATCACATCACTCGCAATGACGGCGAACGACGTGTCTTCCCCCACTTTCAACATCCCCGGAACAACGGCGTACTGGGACGCGTCTCCCTCGCCGGTATCACCGAGCAGGAGGAAACTGAAATTTCCCCCGACCGGGGGCTTAATGCGAAATTCCGGATCAATCCCCCGCGCTTCCTGAGCCTCCACCCATCGCGCCCGAACCTCTCCCGACGGATCCCCGAACAACCCCGCGAGGATGTCGTTACGCGATCTCCACAGCGTCACCAAATTCAGCCAGGTAAACCCGTGATCGTTAGGTCTGAGCTGCGCGAACGTCCCCGTCTGTGTGCAGGCCCATCCTGCTCCCTCCTCTGACACCCTTGAGGAAAGTTGCTTTCCCCGCTCGGCCGCGACTTCCACCATGACCACATACTTACCGCGATCACCCATTCGTGCACCCGGAACGCTCCGTACCGTAAGGAACACAGAAGGTTCGCAATGGTGTACCCTCAACCCCCCAAGCAAGCGGTAGGGACGTCGAGGGGAGTGCTCCATGAGCCGTAACGGCCCTGATGACACGACCCGGAGCGGCACTTCCGACGTTGAGGCCATCGAGGGTCTGCTGGCATACGCGCAAACCCGGTCATCCCGCTGGAGCGGGGCGGCACTCAAACGGGTCAGCGAAGCGGTCGCGCGCAGCCGGGCCCTCGACGCGCGTGCTCCCGGCACGCACACGACCCTGCTGGCCCGCAGTCTGCTCGCCAAGGCGAAACTCCTGCTCAAGCGGGACCGGGCAGCGGAGGCGCTCCCCCTGGCGCAGGAGGCGGTGGCGCTCACCCGGCTGACGGGCGGCGCCCCGCTGGTGGTGGCCCTGAACTGCCTGGCCACCACCCTCGAGTCCCTCCACCGCTACAGCGAAGCCGCCGCCGCGATCGCGGAAGCCGACCGGATCCTCCCCCCGGACGAACCCTGACCCATCCGAGCCAACGGCGGCGGGCGGGTGGGAGTGGGCCGGGCTACGCGGGTGGGGGTGGGACGAGGGCGCCGGGGTTGAGGATTCCGGCGGGGTCGAGCCGGTCCTTGACCGCCCGCAGGATGCCCATCCCCACCGGCCCCACCTCGGCCGCATAAGCGTCTCGGTGGTCGCGTCCGACCCCGTGATGGTGGGTGATCGTGCCGCCGGCCGCCACGATGGCCGCGTTCACCGCCTCCTTGGCGTGCTCCCACTGCGCCACCGGGTCCCCCTCCTGCGCGACGACGACCGTGAAGTACAGCGAGGCGCCGGTCTCGTACACGTGGGAGACGTGGCACATGACGAGCGGCGAGCCGAACGCGCCCGCCAGGGCAAGCCGCACCGCGTCGTAGAGCCGTGGCAGGTTGGCCCAGAAGCCGGCCGTCTCCAGCGTCTCGACGGTGGCCCCGGCCCCGAGCAGCGAGTCGCGGAGGTACGGCGCGGAGAAGCGCCCGTGCTCCCACGCCTCCCCCGGCCCGGCGCCCAGCGGCTCGCCTCCCATCCGGGTCAGCACGGCGGCGGCCCCGGCCTGCCGGGCGGCCGCCGAGCCCCATCCGGAGGCCGAGGCGGGGGTGCTCTCGTAGCCGGCGATCAGGAGGCAGCCCGAGCCGCCCGACCCGATGGCGTCCGGCTTGGCGAGGCCGATCATGGTCTCGGTCTCGTCCGAGAGCCGGAGCACCGTCGGGAGCGGCCCCTCCTGGGCGAGTGCGCGCACCGCCGCCGTCCCCTCCGCGAACGTCCCGAACCGCCACCCCTCGTACCGCCGCTCGTCAGGAGCCCGCCGCACCCTCAGCCGCAGGGACGTGATGACCCCGAAGGCGCCCTCGGAGCCCAGCACGAGCTGGCGCAGATCGGGCCCGGCCGCCGACTTGGGGGCGCGCCCGAGGTCCAGGGTGCCGGTGGGCGTGGCCACCGTGAGGCCCACGACCATGTCGTCGAAGCGCCCGTACCCGGCGGAGGCCTGGCCGCTGGAGCGGGCCGCCGCGAAGCCGCCGAGGGTGGCGTACTCGAAGGACTGGGGGAAGTGGCCCAGCGTGAGGCCGTGCGCGGCGAGCAGCCGCTCGGCCTCGGGGGCGCGTACGCCGGGCTCGAAGGAGGCCACGAGGGACTCCGGGTCCACGGAGAGCAGGCGGTCGAGCCGGCCCAGGTCGAGGGCGATCAGCCCCGTGAAGCCCGAGCCGGAGCCGGTGAGGCCGCCCACCACGGAGGTGCCGCCGCCGAAGGGGATCACGGCGACGCGTTCGGCGGAGCACAACCGCAGCAGCTCGGCCACCTCCTCGTGCGAGCCGGGCAGCACCACCGCGTCCGGCGCGGCCGAGCCGTCCCCCGCGCGCATCCGCAGCAGGTCGGGGGTGGACTTGCCGCGCGTGTGGCGGACGCGGGCCTCGTGCGAGGTCAGCACGTACGCGGAGCCGACCACCCCGGCCAGCGCGCCGAGCAGCGGCTCGGGCAGGGCGACCGGCGGCAGGCGCACCGATTCGAGGCCGACGGCGGGGACGTCCGGGGCGCGGACGCCGAGGAAGTCGCGCAGGAGCGCGCGGACCTGTTCGGGCAGTTCGCGGGCGAGAGCCGGGTCGCCCCAGCCGGACCACAGCATCGGTTCTCCAGTCACGCTTACACTGTGACACATGACGTCGATTCGTCACAATGATGGGGTGCTGGACGCGGCCCGCGACTGCGTGCTGGCCTATGGCGTGCGCAGGACGACGCTCACCGACGTGGCGCGCCGGGCGGGGGTGTCGCGGATGACGATCTACCGCCGCTGGCCCGACGTGCGCACGCTGGTCGCGGACCTGATGACCAGGGAATGGGTGCGGGTGGTCGAGGAGCTCGACCTGGCGGACCCCGTGCGCGCGGTCGTCGAGGGGGTCAGGGGGCTGCGCGCCCACCCGCTGTGGCGGAAGATCGTGGAAGCGGATCCGGAGCTGCTGCTGCCCTACCTGCTCGACCGGCGCGGCGCCAGCCACGAGGCGATACTCGAGGTCCTGGAGCGCGCCGTCGGGGATCCGGGCAGGGCGCGGGCGGTGCTGCTGGTGGCGCAGTCGTTCCTGCTGTCGGCGCCCACGATGCTCGGCCCGGTGACCATGGACGAGCTCGACGGCGAGCTCACCGCCCTGCTGGAGGCCTATCTTGGATAGCTCGCATGGAGGCACCTTGGACAACGGCTCGCTGAACGCCCGCAGAAGATCCCGTGAGCTGCGCCGCGTCGCGGAGGAACGGCTCGACGTGCTGGTGGTCGGGCTCGGCGCGACCGGCGCCGGCGCCGCGCTGGACGCGGCTTCCCGGGGGCTCAGCGTAGCGGCGATCGACGCGCACGACCTGGCTTTCGGGACCTCCAGGTGGAGTTCCAAGATGATCCACGGCGGCCTGCGCTATCTGGCCAAGGGGCAGGTGGACGTCGCCTACGAGAGCGCGGTCGAGCGCGGCATCCTGCTCCGCACGACGGCTCCGCACCTGGTCGCGGCCCACCCGTACCTGCTGCCGCTGACGAAGGCGGTCTCGCGGCGGCAGGCGGCGCTCGTGATGAGCGGCTACCGGCTCGGCGACGGCCTGCGGGCCGCCGCTCGCACGCCGCGCCGGCTGCTGCCCGGCCCGACGCGGCTGAGCGCGGCCCGCACGCGCACGCTGGCGCCCGTGCTCGACGGCGACGGCCTGCGCGGCGCGCTCCTGTCGTGGGACGGCCGGCTGCTGGACGACGCCCGCCTGGTCGTGGCGATCGCCAGGACCGCCGCCGCGCACGGCGCCCGCGTGCTGACCCGCTGCCGCGCGCTGCGGCTCACGGACGGGCCCTCGGACCGGGGCGCGCTGGTACGCGACGAGCTGACGGGCGAGGAGTTCGACGTCCGCGCCAGAGTGGTGATCAACGCGGCCGGGGTGTGGGCGGGCGGGCTGGATCCCGAGGTGAAGCTGCGTCCCTCGCGCGGCACCCACCTCGTGCTGACCCAGGGGACGCTGCCCGGGCTGATCGCCGGCATGCATGTGCCCATTCCCGGAGAGACCAACCGATTCGCGCTCGTACTCCCCCAGCGCGACGGCCGCGTGTACGTCGGCCTCACCGACGAACCGGTGGACGGGCCCGTCCCCGATGTTCCGGAAGTGCCCGAGGAAGACGTCAGAACGCTCCTGGAGGTGCTGAACGGGGTTCTTGAGACTCAGGTGACCCGGGAGGCGGTCGCGGGCGCGTACGCGGGCCTCAGGCCCCTTCTGGCGGCCGACGGCCACACGGCCGACATCTCGCGTAGACACGCCGTTCTCGCGCATGACGGGATCGTCACGGTCGTCGGCGGCAAGCTCACGACATATCGGCGGATGGCCGAGGACGCGGTGGATGAAGCGGTCTCGTCCGGGAAACTCCGGGCGCGCCGGAGTCGTACCAGAAAGATCCCGCTCGCCGGGGCGGGCCCGCGACCGTCCGGGGTGCCGCACCGGCTGGCCGAGCGGTACGGCAGCGAGGCCGGCGCCGTGCACGAGCTCGTCAAGGCGCACCCGGAGGAGGTCGGGCTCGGCATCACCGAGGGCGAGCTGGTCTGGTCGGTCCTACACGAGGGCGCGCTCGACGAGGGCGACCTGCTGGACAGGAGGACCAGGATCGGCCTGGTCAAGCAGGACAGGGACCGCGCACTGCCCGCGACACGGGACGTGTTGGACCGAACCGCCCGCGACTGACCCCACCAATCCGTTAGGTTAGTCTTACCTAATTCGGGTTGGAGAGGGAGAACAGGCGTTGGCAAGGGGCTGCGAGCATCCGAACGGGTGCCACACCGGAGGGGTTCCGACGTTGGCCAGCGCCACCGTGGGAGCCCGGCTGTGGCTGCTCGTCGAATACACCGGCGCCTGGCCGTCGCACCTGGAAAACTTCGAACTTCCTGAAAAAATCTCCGAACTGGTCCGCCGGGCGCTCGAGCGCGGTATCAGGCCCCAGTTGATCCGCCGGCCGGGAAAGCGAACCCGCCCACAGGAGCAGGGGATCCGTGTGCTACTCGCGTACGCGGTAGGAGACCGGCCCTGGTTGGCGAGCGGTGTCGTCGCAGGTCCCGACGATCTTGACCTCGACGCGCTCGTGGCGGGAGTGGTCCCGGAGTCCTGCATACTTGAAGACGAGCCGGTATTTCTGGTCTGCACGCACGCCAAGCGCAATGCGTGCTGCGCCCGCATTGGACTACCCCTCGCTCGCACGCTGGCCGATTCTTTGCCGGACAGAGTGTGGGAAACGTCACACGTTGGCGGCGATCGCTACGCCGCCAACCTGGTGTGCTTGCCACACGGAATTTTCTACGGCAGCATGTCTCAGGCTGCTGCACTGGCAGCGGCTAACGCGTACCGGTCGGGCGAGGTCATTCTCGACCGCTACCGGGGACGCGCAGGCATCCCTGAGCCATTGCAAGCCGTGGAGCACTTCGCCCGAGCCCATACGGGAGAGTGTTCTGTCGGCGCGGTGGCCGTGGAATCCTCCAGGTCGGACGGTGACGTCACCGAAGCGCTCGTACGCTGCGGGGACGTCCGGTTCCAGGTTGTGGTTGAGCCATCGGCGTTCACAGCGCCGTGTGGTACGGCTTGCGCCGAGACGATCACCACCTACCGGCTGGTTTCGCTGGACAGGCTCACGCCTGTGCGGTACGCCACGCCCGCTCTCGCCTGAACAGGGAACATCGCGGCCCAACGTTGCGTTGGAACAGTGACGCCATAAGCGTCCAATGCGGCCCAATTACCGAAATACCTCTCACGAAGGTGGTTTTCTCATGTCTCAGGTACGTCGGCAGCTCGCCCGCCCGCGCCCCAGCTGGGGTTGGCAGGATGATGCCGCGTGCCGGGGTGAGGACCTCGTGCTCTTCTTCGGCCCCGACGGGGAGCGGCAGCCCGAGCGTGACGTACGTGAGCGGAAGGCCAAGGCGATCTGCGCCCAGTGCCCCGTTCGCAACGAGTGCCTTGACTACGCGCTGTCCCGTCCGGAGAAGTACGGCACGTGGGGCGGTCTCAACGAAGACGAGCGCGCCTCCGAGCGTCGTCGTCGCATGCGCCGCGCGGCCAGCGCCGGCATCTCCGCCGCCTGACATACCCGGCAGCGTCACCATCATCGCGTGATCAAGCAGTTGTCCCGATGAACCGGAGCCTGGCCCTCCATGCACAGGCTCCGGCGAACCCGGTCGGGACAACTGCCTGATCAGGCAGCACCTCCGAGAACACCGGCCCGCACGAGCAGCGGCACCACCTGGTCGCGCACGGCAGGCGCGAGACGCGGCACATAAGCGTCACGCCCGTCCGTCCACCCCAGCGCCGCCAGCTCCGCGGCCGGTCTCGGATCCCCCGAAACCCTGGCGGTGAAGACCGTCATGCGCATGGGCACGCCCTCCAGCGCCGCCACGTCCTCCACGTGGTCGAGCAGGGCCAGGTCGTGCGGGGTCACCCCGAGCTCCTCGGCCAGCTCGCGCGCGAGCGTCTCCTCCGGCTCCTCCCCCGCCTCGGGCTTGCCCCCCGGCAGGTAGAAGACGTCCGGAGCGGCCTGCTTGCTCACGACGAGCAGCCGCCCCCGGTCCACGACCGCCGCGGCGACCACGCGCAACACATCCATGCCCGACAGCATCCCACGCGCCACCGACAAACCGGGCTCTCCGGAGATTGTCGCACCCGGCCGATAGGGTGCCCGGCATGACAGAATCCGAGCTCTCCCCCGTGACGGCCGACGACCTCGACGAGGCCGTCCGGCTGGCCGTCGCCGCCCTCCGCGGGGCGCCCGAGACCGCGTGGGACCGCAAGGCCGGCACGCTGGAGTGGACGTGCTGGGAGACGGTCGAGCACCTGGCCGACGACCTGTTCGCCTATGCCGCCCAGCTCGGGCTCAGGATGCCGCCGCTGGACACGTACGTCCCGTTCATCCTGGAAAGTCGCAGGCCGGAAGGCCCCGCCAACACCATCCACGCCGACCCCAAGGCCGGTCCCGTCGGGCTGCTGCAGGTGCTGGAGTCGTGCGGCGCGATGCTGTCCGCCATGGTGCGGACCACGCCGCCGGAGGTCCGCGCCCACCACGGCTTCGGCGCGGCCGACCCCGAGGGCTCGGCGGCGATGGGCATCGTGGAGACGCTCGTCCACACCCACGACCTGGCCGACGGGCTCGGGCTCGGGTGGGCGCCGCCGGCCGGGATGTGCGCCCGGGTGCTGGGACGGCTGTTCCCCGACGCCCCGCGCGACACGGATCCGTGGACGACCCTGCTGTGGGTCACCGGGCGCGCCGACCTACCCGGCCGCGAGCGCCCGGTGAAATGGCGCTGGTACAGCGCGCCGCGGTCCTGAGCGGCGCGTGCTCCCCTAAACGTCAGACCTCAGACGATCAGATCGTCGAATTCGCCGTCCTTGGCCCCCAGGACGAACGCGGTGATCTCCGCCTGGGTGTAGACCAGCGCGGGACCTTCGGGAAAACGTGAGTTACGCATGGCTATCTCCCCCGTGGGCAGGTTCGCGACTTCGACGCAGTTGCCGTTGGGGTTGCTCCGCTTGCTCTTGCGCCAGACGACAGGAAGGCGGCCGGCGGACGTTCCGTTCCGGAACTCATGCATGGGGGCAGCTCCTCGCGATCTTACGGATGCACGTGCATCCGCGTTTGCGAGGAGACAATACGGTAACGCGTCGGTCTCCATATAGCGGACGACCAAAAAGCCAGATATGGGGTGGGTCACAGGGATATCAGCAGCTCATCGGGAAAGCAGGCGTTCCAGGAAGCGCCTGGTCTCCTTGGGCTCCTCGGCCTGGATGCTGAGCCGGTCCATGACTTCCATGTAGTTGTCGGAGTCGGCGGGTTTGTCCAGGTAGAGGGCGCTGGTGAGCTGCTCCATGTAGACGACGTCGGGCAGCTCGGGCTCGGGGAAGCGCAGGATGCTGAACGGGCCCCCGGCCGCCGCGTGGCCGCCGCGGTCGAACGGCATGATCTGCACGGTGACGTTGCGCTCGGCGGTGAGGTCGAGGAGATGGGCGAGCTGCGCGCGCATGATCTCGGAGCCGCCGATCGTACGGCGCACGACGGCCTCGTCGATCACCGCCCAGACCGTCAGCCCGCTCTCCAGCCGCCCCTGCCGGGTGGTGCGCACCGCCACGCGGCGGTCGAGCTCCACCCTCGGGGCCTTCTCGTGGGCCAGTTCGATCACGGCCCTGGCGTAGTCGGGGGTCTGGAGGAGGCCGGGCACGAACTGGTTCTCGTACGTACGGATGCTGGAGGCCGCGCCTTCGAGGCCGATGTAGACCTCGAACCAGGGCGGCAGCACGTCGCCGTACTTGTGCCACCAGCCGGGGGCGTTGGCCTGCTTGGCCAGGGCGAGCAGCGGCTCGCGCTCGGCGGGGTCGGTGACGCCGTACAGGGTCAGCAGGTCGGCCACGTCGCGCTGCTTGAAGCTGACCTGGCCGAGCTCCAGCCGGCTGATCTTGGCGTGAGATGCGCGAATCGAGTACCCGGCGTCCTCGCGCGAGATACCCTTCTCCGTGCGGAGCCTGCGCAGCTGAGTGCCCAGCAGGATCCGCAGCACCGTCGGGCTTCCCGGCGAATGGTTGAGAAGCTTCCCTTCCGCGCTCTCTGCGCTCACTCTGCCGCTCCTAGGTCATCTGCACGTGCAGATGCGATTCGCATCCGTAAACGACGAAAAGTCTTGCATCGGTCAGCACTCCCCGTAAAGATGGGCATTGGATCACCAGACCGCGCTTCGGGGGCCAGAATGACGACTTTCGACGCTCGGCCGCAAGCCGCCATCGGTTCCCGGCCACCAGGATGGCTTTTTTCCATTCTGGTCGAGGGGCATGCCTGGGAGTGCGACGCGGTGTTCCCCTTCCATCAGCGGGTCGCGCTCGAGCCCGCCTGCGTGGGGACGGCACGGCGGTTCGTCGACCAGACGCTGACCACGTGGGGGGTTCCGGGGCCGGCCTTCGACGCTCAGCTGGTGGTGTCGGAGCTGGTGACCAACGCGATGCGGCACGGCGGCGGGGCGGCGCAGCTCCGGCTGCTGTCGCACGGGGCGGAGCTGGCGTGCGTGGTGACCGACCACAGCCGGACCGTGCCGGTGGCGACGGCTCCCGACGTGTTCTCCGAGTTCGGGCGGGGGCTGCGGCTGATCGACGCCCTCTGCACCGCCTGGGGCTGGTTGTCGCCCGGCGGCGCCCGCAAGCTCGTCTGGGCCGTGCTCGCCGCCTGACCCCCCGTACGTCCTCATCGCCGCGCCCGGTCGAGCAGTTCGAGCACGTCGGCGTCGGTGAGCTGGTCGAAGTGCTCGTACCACTGGCCGACCGCCCTGAAGTCGATCGGCGTCAGCAGGACCACCACCTCGTCGGCCTCCCGCCGCAGCGAGCCGACGGTCTCGCGGGCCCCGACCGGCACGGCCAGCGTCACCCTGGCGGGCTTGGCCGTGCGGACCGCCCTGAGCGCGGCGCGCGCGGTGCCGCCGGTGGCCAGGCCGTCGTCCACCACGATGACCTCGCGTCCCTCCAGCGAGGGCAGCGGGCGGTCGCCGCGGTAGGCGAGCACCCTGCGGGCCAGCTCGCGCCGCTCCTTCTCCACCACGTCCGCCACTGACTCGGGCGTCATGCCGAGGCGGCGCAGCAGCGTGTGGTCGAACACGGGTTCGCCGCCCTCGGCTATCGCGCCCACACCCAGCTCCGGGGTGGGCGGATAGCCGATCTTCCTCGTCACGAGGACGTCGAGGGGGGCGCCGAGCCTGCGCGCGATCGGCAGGGCCACCGCCACGCCGCCGCGGGGCAGGGCGAGCACGACGGGGTCGCGCACGTCCTCCAGGCGCTCGGCCAGCAGCTCCCCGGCCTGGGCACGGTCTGCGAAGAGCTCCATGACCAGTGCCCTACCCGCTCAAACGCGCTCCTCGCCTCACCCGCGGCGGCCGGGCCACTAGGGCCGGCTGCGGCCCGAGCGGCGCATCTCCTTGGTGATGAGCTTCCACTTGCTCAGCTGCTCCTTGCGCAGGCGGGCATCGGTCCTGGAGGCCATCCAGGCCGCCTCCCGCTGCAGCTTGCGCCAGCTGTCCAGCCGCCGCTCCGGCAGCTCACCGGTCTCCAGGGCGGCCAGCACCGCGCAGCCCGGCTCGCCGGAGTGCCCGCAGTCGCCGAAGCGGCAGAGCCCGGCCAGCGCCTCGATGTCGGAGAAGACCAGGTCGACGCCGTCGGCGATGTCGTACAGGCCGATCCGCCGGATCCCGGGCGTGTCGATGACCAGCCCGCCCCCGGACAGCGGGATGAGCTCCCGGTGCACGGTGGTGTGCCGGCCCCGCCCGTCGGCGGCGCGCACCTGCTGGGTCTCCATGACGCTCTCCCCGGCCAGCGCGTTGACCAGGGTGGACTTGCCGGCTCCCGACGGGCCGAGGATCACGGCCGTACGGGACCCCTCCAGGTAGCCGGCGACCAGCGGGACCCCGTCGCCGTGCAGGGACGAGACCGCGTGCACGTCCACGCCGGGCGCGGCCACCCGGACGTCGTCGAGCAACTGGTCGAGACCGTCCTCAAACAGGTCGGACTTGGTGATGAGCACCACGGGCGTGCCGCCGGACTCCCAGGCCAGCGCGACGAGGCGCTCGATGCGGCCGAGGTCGGCGAAGTCCGTGGAGTGCATGGACGGCTCGGCCACGAAGACGACGTCGACGTTCGCGGCGAGCACCTGGCCCTGGCCGTCGCCGGACAGGCCGCCCACCGAGTCGCGGCTCACGCCGCCCCTGATGAACGCGGTCGTCCGCGGCAGGACTTCATCGAGCTCGTAGCGGCCCTCAGGGAGCAGCCTGAGCGCGACCCAGTCGCCCACGCACGGCAGCGCGACCGGGTCGGCGGCCGCCGCCCTGCGGACGCGGGCGCCGTACTTGACCTGAAGCTGACCCTCGGCCGCGATCACCTCGGCGGCGCCGCGGTCGACGCGGGCCACGCGGGCGGGGACGGTGTCAGCGGGCAGCTCGGCGGCGCGGAGAGCGGTCCAGCCGAGCAGGGAAAGATCGTGATTCAACGCAGTGAAACCTTTGATCGAGAAGGGAAACCCGGCAGCTCAGCGGAGCCCGGGGAGGTGGACGAAGGGCACACGGAACGCGATGACCCGCATAGTCCTCACCTCCTCGATCAGTTGCCGCAGACTCTACGCACCTCTCCGCAGGGACGCAATCGGATTAAGTATGGCGATCTGTTGAACCCTGCCTGGGCGGCTGGCCGTACCACCTGCCGACGGACCCGAGAAAGGGGAATGATGCACACCAGCACTTATCCCCCGCCCTCGGCCGAGGGAGCCGCCCCCATGGGGAAGCCGCGTTTTCGACACTGGATCCGCCGCGTACGGCCGGATGACGGGGTGCCAAATGACGGGGTGTCAAATGACGAGGCGGCAGTGTCCGCGCTCTACCGGGAGTATCACAGGCCGCTGCTGGCCTTCGTGATCAGGTTGACGGCGGGCGATCGGCAGTGGGCGGAAGACGTGGTGCAGGAGACCATGATCCGGGCTTGGCGCAGTGCGGAGCAGCTCGATCCCGAGTCGGTCTCGCTGATGCCCTGGCTGGCGACGGTCGCCAGACGTATCGTGATCGATGACCGGCGGCGCCGGGACGCCCGCCCTCGGGAGTCGGGTGACGGGCCGCTGGAGACGATGCCCGTGCCTGACGAGATGGAGGGCCTGCTGCACCAGGTGGTCGTGTCAGAGGCACTGAAGACGTTGTCGCCGGCACACCGCGAGATCCTCAACGAGACGATCTTGCGAGACCGGTCGGTCAACGACGCCGCCGAGGCGCTTGGCATCCCGGTCGGCACTGTGAAGTCCCGGGTCTATTACGCCGTTCGCGCGCTGCGGATCGCACTTGAGGAGAGGGGGGTGACGGCGTGACTTCGAGAGTCGAGCACACAGACGTGGGCGCGTACGCGCTCGGTCTGCTGGAGGAGGACGACAGGCACGCCTTCGAGGCCCATCTCCTGGGCTGCGCCCCCTGTCGCGCCGAGCTGTCCGATCTGTCCGGCATGGCCAGCGTGCTGAGCGGGATCGGCCCGGTGGAGGACTACGGGGCGCCGTCCCCCGAACCGGTGATCGACCTGCTCCAGCGCAAGAAGAGGACGGACAGGAAGACCCGCAGGGGGACGTTCGTGATCGGGATGGCGGCGGCGGTCACGCTGGTGGCCGGCGGCCTGACGGTCGGCACGCAGCTCTCCGTCGGCGACGTCCCCCCGATGGCCGCCCAGGGGCACGGCAGCCACATGGGCCCCGCCGAGCAGTTCTTCGCCGACGGCACGCCCATCGAGGGGAAGGGCGTCGACGGGGTCACCGGAGGGCTGGTGGTCGAGTCGAAGGCCTGGGGCACGCACGCCGCGCTCAAGCTGGCCGGGGTGAAGGGGCCGCTCGAGTGCGAGCTGGTCTCGGTCGGCAAGTCGGGTGAGCGCCGGGTGATGACCGGGTGGTCCGTACCTCCAGCCGGGTACGGAGTGCCGGGTTCGCCCGATCCGCTCTACATGCACGGCGGCAGCGCGACGCCGCTGAAGGACATCGATCATTTCGAGGTGGTCACTTCGGCAGGCAAGAAGCTGCTCACCATCACCGCCTGACCCGACAGGCGCCACAAGCCCTCCCGCCGCTGGTGGGAGGGCTTTTCATGCCTTCGGGCCTGTGTGCAAAATTACGGATTCGCGGGTTGAACCTCCCCCGATACCCGGCGCGTACTGCCTGCCGTACCAACCGGAATATCAAACCGTTTAAGAGGTTTAGCCATGTTCATCCGAAAGTTCGCGATTCCTGGCACGCTGCTCGCCGCCGCCCTGCTCGCCTCCCCCGCTTCGCCGGCGAACGCCTCCGGTGACGACGTCTATCTCGCCGCCGGCCTGCGCGGCGACAACGAGGTGGGCGTCAAGGGCGACGCCGACGGCCGCTCGACGGTCGTGATCAGGATCAGCGGGAACGAGGTCACGTTCGCGGCCCGCTGGAACAAGATCGGGACGCCCACCGCCGGCCACGTCCACCTGGGCGCGAAGGGCGTCAACGGGGACGTCAGGCTCGAGTTCTTCACCAAGCCGCTGCCCGCCGGCGTGCTCGGCGTCACCGGCACCGTCAGGGCCGACAACGACCTGGTCAAGGCGCTCATCGACAACCCCGGCGGCTTCTACGCCAACCTGCACGACGCCGACCACCCCAAGGGCGCGGTCCGCGGCCAGTTCCACCGGCTGAACAAGCCGATCGACCTCAACGGCGTGCTGCAGGGCAGCAACCAGGCCACGCTCTCCACGCGCGCCGACGGGGCGCAGGAGGTGCCGGAGAACGACGGCAAGAAGCGCGGCGACCAGGACGGCCAGGCCAGCTGGTGGCTGCGTCCCGGCGGCTCGTCCATCGCGTACACGGCCTTCTGGTCGGGCCTCGGCGCGGTCACCAACGGCCACCTGCACAAGGGTTCCGCAGGCGGGAACGGTCCAGTGGTCGCCGACCTGTTCGCGGGCGCCCTGCCGGAGAACCTCACCGGCGTCGCGGGCGAGGCCCCGGTCGCCGCCGGCGTCGTCAAGCGCATCGCCGCCCACCCCAACCGCTACTACGCGAACCTGCACACCTCCGACTTCGACGGCGGCGCCGTGCGCGGCCAGTTGTCCGACCGGCCGTTCACCCACCCGCGCGCGCTCACCGCCGACGTGCTGCGCGGCGCGCAGATCTACTCCTGCACGGCGCAGCCGAGCGGCGGGTACGCCTTCACCCAGCTCGGCGTCTCGGCCAAGCTGCGGCGCGGGATCGACCACTCGTTCGTGACGCCCGCCGCCGGACCGCCGCAGTGGATAGCTCCAGACGGGAGCGCGGTGCGCGGTGCGGTCGTCACCAAGACGCCCAACGGCGACGGCAACATCCCCGAGCTCGTGCTGGACGCCACCCAGGCGGGCAAGGACAGCGGGCTCCTCGCGCACGCCACCCAGATCCTGCGCCTGAACACCACCGGCGGCGTCGCGCCGTCCGGCGCCTGCACGCCGGGCTCCGAGGCCCGGGTCCCGTACGGGGCCGACTACCTGTTCCTGGGCTGAGGCTTCCGGGGGACGATTCGGTCCCGTCCCCTGGAACGCCTTCCCCGGTCGATCTCCGATATTCCGCGAGGCCGCTTTCCACGAGCTTTGAGGCATGAAGG